>NC_013946.1:1548728-1858474 GCF_000024425.1 Meiothermus ruber DSM 1279 | reverse complement strand
TTAAGCAGACGATCCCGCCGGGGTCATGGTGTGCCGTGTGCCACCAGCCCGGCGTTTTTCTTAGGCCTGCTGCCTGCAAGCTGTTTGTCGCTTAGGAGATCCGGATGCCCTTGCAAATCTACAACACCCTCAAACGCCAAAAAGAGCCCTTTGTGCCCGCCACGCCGGGCTACGTGGGCATTTATGTCTGCGGCCCCACAGTCTACTCCGACCCGCACCTGGGGCACGCCCGCGGCCCCATCGTCTACGACGTGCTGCGCCGCTGGTTGCGCTACCAGGGCTATAAGGTGCGCTTCGTCTCCAACATCACCGATGTGGGCCACCTGACCGACGACGCCGACCAGGGCGAAGACAAAATCCTGCGGCGCGCCAAGCTCGAGCGCCTCGAGCCCATGGAAGTGGCTGAAAAATACATGTGGAGCTACTTCGACGAGATGCAGGCCCTGAACGTACTCCGCCCCGACATCACCCCCCGGGCGGCCGGGCACATCCCCGAGCAAATCGAGCTGACCGAGGCCCTGCTCGAGCGGGGGCACGCCTATGTGGTCAACGGCTCGGTCTACTTTCGGGTGAAAAGCTGGCCCGCCTTCGGCAAACTCTCCAACCGCGATATCGAAGAACAGGAGGCCGGGGCGCGGGTCGAGGTGCGCGAAGAGAAGGAAGACCCCCGCGACTTTGCCCTGTGGAAGCGGGCCGAGCCCGAGCACATCATGCGCTGGAACTCGCCCTGGGGGGAGGGCTTTCCGGGCTGGCACATCGAATGCTCGGCCATGAGCCTCAAGTACCTGGGCGACGGCTTCGATATTCACGCCGGCGGCGTGGACTTGCAGTTCCCCCACCACGAGGCCGAAATTGCCCAGGCCGAGGCCGCCGGGCATCCTTTTGCCCGCTACTGGATGCACCACTACCACGTGCTCTTGAACGGGCAGAAAATGGCCAAGAGCACCGGCAATCTGATTACCCTGGCCGAGCTCCGGGCCCGCTACGAGCCCATGTACATCCGCTTTTACCTGCTGAATAGCCACTACCGCAGCGTGCTGGATTTTACCGACGAGGGCCTCGAGGCCGCCAAGAACGGCTACCTGCGCCTGCTGAACGCCTACCGCGAGGTGCGCCGCTTGCTGCACAACGCCCCTGCAGGCCGGCACGCGGGGCTGGATCGGGCCATCGAGAATCTTCGTAAAGACTTTGCCAACGCCCTGAACGACGACCTGAACACCGCCCAGGCCATTGCCGCTTTCTTCAACTTCGTCACCGAGCTTAATAAAGCCCTAACCGAGCGGCCAGGCCGGGAGAGCCTGCAGGCAGCGGAACAGGTCTTTGCCGAATTGGGCGAGGGGGTGCTGGGGCTGTTTCCTGCGCGGGTGTTGGAGCATCAACTGGGCGGTGCCTTGCTGGATGGACTGGTCAACCTGCTGCTCGAGATACGTGAAGAGGCCCGCCGGAACCGCAATTTTGCCCTTTCAGATCGCATTCGTGAGCGCCTGATCGAACTGGGGGTAGTGGTCGAGGATACCCGCGAAGGCCCCAAGTGGAAAGTGGGAACCTAAAGCGAAAAGGCCCCGCGTACGCGGGGCCTTTTCGCCTGGAGCAGCCTACTCGCGCTGCGAGGTCATGATCGCTACATAGTGCAAAATGGTAGCCAGCGAGTTGGCTAGAGCCGCCACGTAGGTCATGGCCGCCGCCGTCAGAACGGCCCGGGCGCCATCCATCTCGCTTTTGTCGAGGAAGTTCATCTTTTTGAGGATGTTCAGGGCCCGGTTGGAGGCGTCGAACTCCACCGGCAGGGTTACGAGCTGGAACAGCGCGGCCGCTGCAAAGAGCCAGATACCAATGTTCATCAGCCCAGTTGCGCCCATGAACATACCCAGAATGAAAATCCAGGGGCCAAACATGCTGCCGATATTGGCAACCGGCAGGATGCTGTGCCGCACCCGCAACCAGGCGTAGCTTTTGGCGTCCTGGATAGCATGCCCCACCTCGTGGGCGGCCACGGCCAGCGCCGCCGCTGAAGGCGAGTGAAAGTTAGGCTCCGACAGACGCACAGCCTTGGCGATGGGGTCGTAGTGGTCGGTCAGGGCCCCTGGTACCATCTCGACCCGAACGTTATGCAAGCCGTAAGCATCCAGGATGGCGCGGGCAACCTGTTCTCCCGTCACCCCCCGGCTGTTGGCGACCCGGCTATAACGGGCATAGGTGCGCTGGAGCCAGAACTGTATGAACAGCGTGGCTACAAAAACCGCAATCATCAGTACGAACGTTATGGTCATTCCTCCCTCCTATACGTACAAGGTATCAGATTCCCTATGGGCTCTCTGAGACTTGGGTTACTTGCTAACGGTCTGCTACCGCAACCCACCCAAGCATCGGTTGGAAGGCTGGGTTCATCGAGTTGAGGGCTACGGTTGCAAGGGTTGACTGCGTACGGTGAAGCGAAGTGCAGTGCGCTCTTCGCTCTCGAGCTCTAGCTTAACAAAAGCCGGTTTTACTATCAAATCGAGGTTGTCAGGGGCGATGTAACCCCTGGCAATTGCGATGGCCTTGACCGCCTGGTTAACCGCCTCGGGGCCGATGGCCTGCACCTCAACCTCACTCTGGGAGCGCAATAGCGCAGCGATCGCGCCGGCCACTGAGTTGGGACGTGACTTGCCGGATACACGCAGCGTTTCCACAAAACCTCCTAGTACACCGTCCACGGATTCGGGTAGGAACCTTTACTCAAATATACGAAAGCTGCTGGCTGTGTTCCATGCTCGGCCCCACTTTTACCCCAAGGGGGTTCGACTACACCACGGGCGCTATCGGCCTGCTTGCATTGTAGAAGTAAAGGTAAGGCAGTGTCAAGAAAATGCGTCCTTGTTGGGATTGTTGAGGGGTTTGCTGCAGCCCGCCAGGGCCTATGTACCAGGCTGTCGACGTCTGGGTTTTTGAACCTCTATATTGTAGATTTCCGCAGCGCCTATTGTATTGACGCAAGCAAGAGGGATTCGTATACTGCTTCAAATCTTCGCATAAGTTTGCGAAGACTTCCCCCTACATCATGTGCGAACCCGGAGGTCTGTTGGATGAGATTTAGTGAGGCATACCCTGGTATACCAAATGGTCACGACGCTTGCGGAATTATCGCCATCGTCGAGAAAAGTGCACGTCCAAGTCACGCCAACGTGCAACGCACCATCGAAAGCCTCTACAGGATGGCGCACCGGGCCGGTTTGATTCGGGGGGAAGGCGATGGCACAGGTATCCAGACCGACCTACCGCGTGAGCTCTGGGCCGGCTACCTCTATGAGGCGGGTCTGGACAGCAACCTGGCGCAGAACCCCCGCTTTTTTGTGGGACACCTGTTTATCCCCAAGTCCGAGGGGGCGCGCATTCAGGAGCTGTTCGACCTGTTCCGGGTAGAGGGCTCCAAGCGGGGCATCAAGCTCCTTCTGGAGCGCAAAGGGGAGACCAACAGCCGGGTGCTGGGGCCGGTGGGCAGGCGCACCGAGCCGCTTTTCTACCAGGTGGCAGGCCTCTCCACCGACGGTGACGGCCCCCTGTGGGAGCTGGGCCTCTTGCTCGAGCAGCGCTTCCCGGTGCACGTGGTCTCCCTCTCCACCGCCACCGTGGTTTACAAGGTGCGCGGCTCGGCCGAGATTCTCAAGCGCTACTTTCCGGAGCTCTCCCGGGCCGAGTACAAGTCCACCATCACCCTGGGCCACAACCGCTACTCCACCAACACCATGTCCACCTTCGAGGCGGTGCAGCCCTTTGGCCTCCTGGGCCACAACGGCGAGATCAACACCATCGAGCGTCTGCGGCGCGAGGGGCGCTTTCTGGGCATCCCGCTCACCGGCGGCTCCGACTCGCAGGATCTGAACCGGATTCTGGAGGGCTTGCTTTACCGCTTTGGCCTTTCCTTGCCGGAAGCCATGGATGTGGCTTTCCCTCCCATCCTGGGTGAGATTAAGAACTACTCCCCGGCCTTGCAGGATCTGTACATGAACCTGCGCCAGCGTTTTGGTCCGCTGGCCCAGGGCCCCGCGGCCCTGGTGACCCGCCACCGCGAGGAGGCGGTGTTTGCCACCGATGCCATGGGGTTGCGTCCTTTGTGGTTTGTTGAGACCGAGTCGGAGTACGTTTTTAGTTCGGAGCGGGGGGTGTTTACCGTAGAGGAGTTTGTCTCGGAGCCGCGCCCTTTTGCTCCTGGCGAGAAGATGTACCTGCGCCTGACCCCCGACGGGGCCCGGCTCTTCCCCTTCGACCGCCACCAGCGGCTGGTGCTCGAGCGCATCCTGACCAAGTCCCACCACCTCGAGGGTTACGCCGCCCACCTGGCCGGGCCCCGCTACACCGCGGTGCCCCCGCTGGCAGGGGGTGGCGAGGCCCAGGTGGAGGACAGGCCTGCCCCGCCCTCGCTGAACCTCGAGCGGGCCTACGGCTGGGATCGCTGGGATGCGGGCTACCTCGAGGCCCTGGCCGAAAACGGCAACGAGCCCATCGGCTCGCTGGGCTACGACGGCCCCATCGCCGCCTTGAACCCCGAGAAACCCAACCTCTCGGAGTTCTTCAAGGAAACCGTGGCGGTGGTGACCAACCCGGCCATTGACCGCGAGCGCGAGATCGAGCACTTCTCCACCCGCAGCATCCTGGGCCGCCGCCCGTTGCCCGATGGGCGCGGGGCGGGCCACGTGGAAGAGCTGGTGGTGCCGCTGCTGCTCGAGGAGACCGCGCCCTCGCTGGGGGCCATCGCCCAGAAGCACGGTACCCTGACCTACGAGGAGGCCCTGCGCCGCTTCCAGCACGCTGTTTTGCCGTTGCAGTTTTCGGTAGAGGAAGGAATCGCCGCCGGGCTTAAGCGCCTCCAGGAGGCAGCGATTGAAGCGGTTCGCGGCGGTGCGGAGCTCCTGGTGCTCTCGGATCGGGGGGCTTTTGAAGGGGGCGTCTGGCTGGACGTGTACCTGGCTTTAGCAGCGGTGGGCCGGGCCCTGGAGGAGACCCGCGACGAGGAAGGAATCTCATTGCGCCGGCGCACCTCGGTGCTGGTGCACTCGGGCGGGGTGCGCAACCTGCACGACCTGGCGGTCTGTCTGGGGCTGGGGGCTGATGCGGTGGCCCCCTGGCTGATGCAGCACAAAGCCCAGGCGTCCAAGGGTACGCTGGGTTTGCAGAACCTGCTCGAGGGCCTCAAGAAGGGCCTGGAGAAGGTGATCTCCACCATGGGCATCCACGAGGTGCGGGGCTATGGGCGCATCTTCAGCGCCATTGGTCTCAAGCCCGAGCTGGCCGAGTACTTTGGCATCCGCAACTTTTTGGGTTCCGAGCGGGCGGGCTATGGCCTGCTGGAGCTCGAGCGCACCCTGCTGGAGCGGCTCAACCTGCTCAACGCCGAGAAAGTAGTTCCGGCCAAGGACTTCCGCTTCAACTCCCGCATCTTCAAGGCGGCCATGGATGTCTCCTCGGGCCAGTCGCCCTACGAGCACTTCCAGGAAAAAGTACGGGGGCTCGAGCGCGAATCACCGGTGGCGGCCCGGCAGCTGCTGGGGATTAAGTTCCCGGGCAAGTCTGGGGTCAACCCCGAAGAAGTAGACCTGAGCGTGGGTGGACACTCGCTGCCCTTTGTGATCACCGCCATGAGCTTCGGCTCCCAGGGTGAGGCCAGCTTCCGGGCCTACATCGAGGCCGCCAAAAAGCTCAATATGGTCTGCATCAACGGCGAGGGTGGCGAAATCCCCGATATGCTGGGCAAGTACACCCACTGGCGCGGCCAGCAGGTGGCCTCGGGCCGTTTTGGGGCGCACGCCTACATGCTCAACTCGGCGGGCTTCATCGAGATCAAGATCGGCCAGGGGGCTAAGCCCGGTGAAGGGGGCCACCTGCCCGGCAAAAAAGTTACCGCTAAGGTGGCCGCAGCCCGCAACGCGGTACCGGGCGTAGACCTCATCTCACCCTCCAACAACCACGACCTCTACTCCATCGAAGACCTGGCCCAGCTCATCGAGGAGCTCAAAACCGTCAACCCCAAGGCCAAGGTCTCGGTCAAGGTGCCGGTGATCCCGGGTATCGGTACCATTGCGGTGGGTATCGCCAAGGCCGGGGCCGATGTCATCGCCTTGTCGGGCTTCGAAGGGGGCACCGGGGCGGCCCGCTGGCACGCCCTCAAGTACGCCGGTCTGCCGGTGGAGATTGGGGTGCGCCGGGCCCATCGGGCGCTGGTGCGGGCGGGTATGCGCGACCGGGTCGAAATCTGGGCCGATGGCGGCCTCAAAACCGCCTACGACACCCTCCGCATGGTGCTGCTGGGCGCCGACCGGGTGGGCATGGCGACCATGGCCATGGTGGCGATTGGCTGTACCATCTGCCGCCAGTGCCAGATGGACACCTGCCACGTGGGCATCGCCACCCAGATTGAAACCGTGGAACAGGCCCAGGCCCACGGGCTCAAGCGCTTTGTGCCGCAAGAGCTCGAGCGGGCCGTGGAGCAGCTCACCACCTTTTTTGGGGCCAAGGGCCAGGAGCTGCGGCGGCTGGTGGCAGCCCTGGGGGCCGGCAGCCTGCGCGAGCTGGTGGGTCGCAGCGACCTGCTTTTGCAGGAAAGCCATACTGACGAACTCGACCTGGGCTACTTCTTTGAGCCGGTCTCGGCCCCGGAGTGGCTGGGCGAGCGTTCGGCCCATGTGCTGCGCAAGCCCCTGAACCAGCTCACCCGCTCGATTACCGAGGTGATCACCCAGGCCTATGCCGAGGGTGGGCGTGAGCTGTTGTTCCAGGAAGGGCCGGTGGGCTCCACCGACCGGGCCCTGGGCACCCACCTGGCCGGGGAAATTGCCCGCCGCCGCCTGTATGGCAAGGGCTGGGACGCCAAGGTGGAGATTCGCTTCGATGCTGGTAGTGTGGCCGGCAACGGGGTGGCCGCGTTCAATGTGGAGGGGATCGAGATTGTGGTGGAAGGGGGCGCCCAGGACGGCATCGCCAAGAACGCCTACGGCGGCAAGGTGGCCATCCTGAAGGGCCGCAACCCCTTTGGGCAGTACGTGGACGGCTCGGTGGGCAAATCCTTTGCCTATGGGGCCATCGGCGGCCTGCTGATTGTGGAAGGGCAGGCCGACAGCCGCTTCTGCATCCGCCTTTCCGGGGCCGATGTGGTGCTGGCCGGCGAGCCCGACCGTCCGGTGCAGGACGAGCTGGGTAATATCGCGGCCCGGGCCCAGGCCAAGGGTTTCGCCTTCGAGTACATGACCCGCGGTCGGGCGGTGGTGCTGGGCGACCCCGGCCCCTGGATCTGCTCGGGTATGACCGGCGGGCGGGTCTACCTGCGCTACTGGCCTGAGATGGGCCTGAACGAAGAGGCCATGCAACGCCGGCTGGCCAAAGGGGCCAGGGTGGTCATCCAGAAGCTGGATGAGCGGGGTATTGCCGATGTGCGCGAACTGATGAGCGCCTACCTCGACGCTTTGCGGGCGGCGGAGCGGGAGGACAAAGCTGAGCGGCTGCTCCGGCTCTTGGCCGACCCCGCGGCCCACTTCCGCATGGTGCTGCCCGTCAACCAGCAGGTGGCCCAGGAGGTCAGCACCGAGTAACGGCGCTTTCCAGCACGGGTGGCTTAAGCGCCACCCGTTTTTTTGCTGGTAGATATGAGCTTCGCGACGAGGTTTTTCGGCTAGCACACCCCCTTTGGGGCTGGGATGCCTGAACGCTGGGGTACAATGGCCCCTCATGGAAGCAGGGGTGTTGTTGGACAAATTGCTACGCCGTACCGGCCTGCTCGAGCTGCATATCCAAACACTGCGCAAGCTCGAGCCCCTGATGGCCCCCATGGCTTCGGAAATTGCCCTGGCTTTTTACGATTACCTGGGCCGGGATGAGGAGATGCGGGCCATTTTGTGGGAGGTTCCGGGAAGGGTCGAGCGTCTGTATCAAAGTTTTGCCGACTGGTACCGGGGCCTTTTTTGTGGGCGATACGACGCAGAATATGCAGAAAAGCGCGCCCGCATTGGCCTGGTGCACGCGGCGGTGGGGGTTAAGCCTAGTTTTATCATGCCGGCTTTTGGCATCGTGCAAGAGCTCTCGCTCGAGCACCTGCGCAACACCCTGCGTTCGCCGGAGGTATTAAGCGCGGTGGAAGCCTTCGAAAAAATCATGGCCATTGAGGCCGCCATCATGCAGGACAGCTACATGCAGGCCATGGCCTGCGGCTACCGCCTGGGCGCAGCCGCCGACCAAGAACAGGCCCTGGTGGTGGGGGCGCGGGCCATTCTGGAAAAAGCCAACTGAACCCGGTGGTTTGGCCGGCCTTGGTTGTCTACAGTACAATCACTTGAGTGAAAGCCGGTGAGCTGCTGCAAGTTCTGATGCGCCGCACGGGCCTGAGCGAGCCGTACCAGCAAGCTCTGCGGAGCCTCGAGCCCATCGCCAGCCCACTGGCGCCCGAGGTGGCCCTGGCCTTCTACGACTACCTGGGCCGCGACCCCGAGATGCACGAAATTCTCTGGAGCGTGCCGGGCCGGGTGGAGCGGCTGTACCGGTCGTTTGCAGCCTGGTACCGCGAGCTTTTTTCGGGGCAGTACGACGAACGCTACGCCGAGCGGCGGATGCACATCGGACTGGTGCACGCCCGGGTGGGGGTGCGTCCCAGCCACTACATTCCAGCGGTGGGCATCGTGCAGGAACTGACCCTCGAGCACCTGCGCAACGCCCTGCGGGGGCCCGAGATTCTGGCGGCCATGACCGCCTTTGAGAAGATCATGGCCATCGAGATTGCCCTCATGCAAGAAAGCTATCTGAATGCTTTGACGGAGGGGCTCAAGTACACCCGCGACGAGCGGGCGGCCCTGGTGGAAGGGGCGCGGGTGCTGCTGGAGAAAGCCCGCTGAAGCCAGTACCAGAGCCGAACTTCCCGTAAGATTGTAGGGTGATTCAAGCGATCCTCTTCGACCTTGACGAAACCTTGATTCTGGATCACCCGGTCTCGCTGCACGCCCTGCGAAGCTGCGCCTTTTATGCGGCCTCCTGGTACAGCCTGGACATCCCACGGCTCATTCAGGATGCCGAGGAAGCCGCGGTGCGGCTGTGGAAGGCCTCGCCGGTGTTTGACTACACCCAGCGCATCGGCCACAGCGCCGGGGAGGGGTTGTGGGCGCGCTACACGGTGCAGACCCACCCGGCCCTGCAAATTCTGCACGACTGGGCTCCTTCCTTTCGTGTGGCCGTGTGGGACGAGGCCCTGGCCCGGCAAAACATTCACGACGACGCCCTCAGCGAGGCCCTGGCCCACCGCTACCCGGGCGAGCGGCGGCTGTATCCGCGCTATCCGGAGATTGACGAACTGCTGGGGGCCCTCGCGGGCTATAAGCTGGGTATCGTCACCAATGGGGTGCCCGACTTGCAGCGGGAGAAGCTCGAAGGCTCCTGCCTGCTGGATCGCTTCCAGGCTGTGGTGATCTCGGGCGAGCTCGATATTGGCAAGCCCGAGCGGGGCATCTTCGACCACATCTGCAAAACCCTGGAAGTCGAACCCTCGGCCTGCGTGATGGTGGGCGACAACCCCGAACGCGATGTGGCGGGGGCCGCGGCCGCCGGGATGAAAGCGGTCTGGGTCGAGCGCGGTTTCAAAGCCAAAGACCCCCGGTACCCCGCCGACCTCGAGGTCACCAACCTGCTCCAGATGCTCCCCTGGCTGGAGGCGTTATGATACGCATTTCGGCAGTATCGTTCACTTCGGCAAGCCTAAACGATACTACCGAAATGCTTTTCTACTCCCTTCGGTCGGCTTGAATCCTTCACCTCTGACTGCGTCCAACGGTGAAGGATTCAAGCGAAAAGGGTATGACCTACCACGAGGCCCACCAGCACGCCAGCCGCCACCGCGCCGAGATACTGCAAAGCGAGCAGTGCGGCTGCTTTTACTATCTGCGCATCTTCCCACCAAGCGGGATTGAAGAGTGGATAGACGAGGGCCAGACCGCCCTCTGCCCTTACTGTGGCCTCGATGCGGTGCTGGGCTCGGCCTCGGGCGCCCAGATCACCGAGGATTTTTTGGGCCAGATGCGCGAGCGCTATTTCTAGCGCAGGGCTTTCAGGGCCAGCTTGATGAGCTCCTGGGTGCCGGCCCCGGGGTTCTTCTGGGCGATCTCGGCCACGATGCTGCGCACCTGGCCCTCGCGGAAACCCAGGGTGATGAGGGCCAACTCGGCCTCCTCGGTCTGGCTGCTGTGCACCAGGCGGCCCCCTTCGCCCATCAGGTGGGCCGGCACCTTGCCGCGCAGCTCGAGCGCGATGCGTTCGGCCAGCTTCTTACCCACCCCCTGGGCCGCTGTGAGCAGGCGCAGGTCGCCTTCGGCCAGGGCCCGCGCCAGCAGGGCGGGGGTCTGAGAGGAAAGCAGGTTCAGGGCCACTTTGGGCCCCACCCCCGAGACCGAGAGCAACAGTTCGAATAGCTCGAGGCTTCTCTCATCGGCAAAGCCAAAAAGCGACAGGTCGTCCTCGCGCACCACCAGCTTGGTGTGCAAAGCGGCTTCCTGGCCCTCGCTGAGCTGGGCCAGCGTCGAGGCCGGACAGCTCGCCTCGAGGCCCACCCCCCCCACCAGCAAGACCACACTGCTGGGGCTTTTCTTCAGTACCGTTCCCTTGAGGTAGCGAACCACGCCGCTAGTCTACCTGCCCTGGAAGCGCGGGGGGCGCTTCTCATAAAAAGCCTGCACGCCCTCCTGGTGGTCCTCGGTGCGGCCCGCCACCTCCTGCAGCAGGGCCTCGTACTCGAGCATCTCCTCGAGGCTGGCCCCCGCGCTGCGCCGCAGGGCCCGCTTAATCAGGCCGTAGGTTTTGGTGGGCCCCTGGGCCAGCTCACCCGCCAGCCGGGCCACCTCCTCGGCAAAGCTTTCGGCGGGCACCACCCGGTTCACCAGGCCCAGGGCCAGGGCCTCCTCGGCCTTGAGGCGCTCCGAGAGCACCTCGAGCTCGAAGGCCTTGGCGTAGCCCACCATGCGCGGCAGGTGGTAGTTCATGCCGGCATCGGGAATCAGGCCAATCCTGCTGAAGCCGGTGGTCAGCACCGCATCGGAAGAAGCAATACGCAGGTCGCAGGCTAGGGCCAGCGACAGGCCGGCCCCGGCGGCGGCCCCGTGAATGGCGGCGATTACCGGCTTTTCCAGACCGGCCAGACCCTCCACCACCGCGCGGTAGTTGCGCAGGTGGTTTTTGTACGAGATGCGCTGCCCCGCAAACTCGCGCAGATCCTGACCCGAGCAAAATCCGCGCCCTGCTCCTCGCAGCACCACCACCCGCACCTCCGGGGCGGCGGCCTCTTTGAGGGCTTGGCTAAGCTCCCGCAGCATCTCGGTGGTAAGGGCGTTGATGGCCTCGGGCCGGTTCAGGGTGAGGGTTAGAATGCCATTGCTTTGTTCGCGTAGAAGTACCTCCATGCTTCCTCCCTAGCGCCCTTTCCACTGGGGCTTGCGTTTTTCCAAAAAGGCGGTGGTGCCTTCTTGCTTGTCCTCGCTGCCAAAGGCAATCAGAAAATTGCTGCGCTCGAGGCCCAGCCCGTGCTCCAGGCTCATATCCTGGGCCCGGTTGACGGCATCCTTGGCCAGCCGCGCGGCCAGGGGGGCCCTTTCGGCGAGGGTCTGGGCGAGCTCGAGGGCCTCTTCCAGATACAGCTCCACCGGCACCACGCGGTTCACCAGGCCGTGCTGCAAGGCTTCCCAGGCCGAGAGCACCCGCCCGGCCAGAATCACCTCCATGGCCAGGTACTTGCCCACCTGCCGGGTGAGGCGCTGGGTGCCCCCGCCGCCGGGGATGATGCCCAGGTTGATTTCCGGCTGGGCGAACTTGGCGGTATCGGAAGCCACAATCAGGTCGCAGAGCATGGCCAGCTCACAGCCACCCCCGTAGGCAAAGCCCGAGACCGCGGCCACCAGCGGCTTGCGCACCTTGCGCAGCGTCTCGTACTGGTCGGCCCGCAGGCCCTTCATCAGCTCGGCCAGGCTGGTTTGCTGGAACTCGGCGATATCGGCCCCGGCGGCAAAGGCCCGCTCGTTGCCGGTAATGACCATGGCCCCGATGGCGGCATCCTGCTCAAACGCAGCAATGGCGGTAGCCAGCTCGCGCAGGGTGGCGCTGTTGAGGGCGTTGAGTTGTTTGGGGCGGTTGAGCCGCACCAGCCCGACTGCCCCCTGGGTCTCCACCAGAATGTTCTCGTACATAAAACCCCCTCGAGCCCTATTTAAGGCGGTCGGCTGGGAAGCGCTCGTTTTCCCAGACGTCAATAAAGGCGGTGCCCGCTGCCAGCCGGGCGCTGTGCGGAACGCCGGCGGGAATGTGGTAGTAGTCGCCCTTGCGGAAGACCCGGGTCTCGCCGCCGATTACGAACTCGACCTGGCCTTCCAGCACCACCCCCCACTGGCCGTCGTGGGCGTGTTCGGGTACAAAGGTTTCTTCGGCAACCTGGGCAAACCCTACCTGCCCCTTGTGGCCGGAGAGCACCGCCATATCCATGCCGGGCCAGATTTCCACCTGTTTGAAGGCCTTGAACCAAGCGGGGAAGACGTCCATGCTTTGACCTCATGTAGTAGCTTAACGTGTTGGACTCGGGTTGAGAACCGATGCTCCGTTCGCAGACCCACGCAGCCCGCTTTTGAAGCGCCGCACCGACCGTTCGCAGGCTTGCGCGCTGGGCTGACCAGAGCGTACACTTAGGCCTGGTAGGTGAGCCATGAGCAGCCGCGCGATCATTCGTATGGCCAGGCCTTGCGCCTGAACCCAAACCTCTCCCGAACCGCATTTGTCGCGCTTTTTGCGTTCCTCGGCGGCCTTCGGGCCGCCGGTTTGTTTGGAGAACCAGAGATGCTTTTACCAAGCGTGAACGTCCCCACAGCCCTAACCCTCAACTTTTTTGAAAGGCAGAGCCTGTTATGCTGACCCTCGAGCCCACCAAAACCCAACTCGCCATCGAGGTCTCCAACCTTAAAAAGGTCTTCCGCAAGCGCGACGGACTGCGCGCGCCCCTCAGGGAGGAATGGGCCCTCAAGGGGGTGTCTTTCCAGGTGCGGGAAGGGGAGACCTACGGCCTACTGGGCCCCAACGGCTCGGGCAAGTCCACCCTGATCCGCATTTTATCCACCCTGCTCACCCCCGATGGCGGCACGGTGCGGATGCTGGGCCATACCCTGCCCGAGGGTGAGCGCGAGCTGCGGCGCAAGATGGGCCGGGTGAGCGTGGACGCGGCCTTTTACAAGAAGCTTTCGCCGCGCGAGAACCTGCTCTACGCCGCGCAGCTTTATGGCCTCGAGCCCCGCACAGCCGAAAAGCGGGCCATGCAGATTCTGGAGCAACTCGGCCTGGAGTCGCGCCGCTTCGGCGACCCCATCGAGGAGATGAGCCGCGGCATGCAGCAGAAGATTGCCATTGCCCGGGCCCTCCTCATCAACCCGCCCCTCCTGCTACTGGACGAGCCCACCACCGGCCTCGACCCCAAAAGCCGCCGCGACGTGCAGGCCTTCCTGGAAGATCTGCGGGCCCGCGAGGGCACCACCATCCTGCTCACCACCCACGACATGGCCGAGGCCGAGCGCCTCTCGCACCGCATCGGCTTCCTGGCCCATGGCCGCCTGGTGGCCGAGGGCACCGCCAACGAACTCAAGCAAAAAGCCGGAACCGAGAGCCTCGAGGAGGCCTTCATCGCCCTCACCGGCGAGGCCTTCGATGAGGAAGAGCTCGAAAGATAATTGTTGTTCGCAGAACCTAAGGGAACCCTATGTTTGAACGCTACATCCGCCCCATGTGGGCTTTTGTCTTCCGCGACTGGCACCTGACCCGGCGCTACATGAGCTGGGTGGTGGTGTTCGTGTTTTACGCCATCGTCAACTCGGCCACCATTGCCCTGATTGGCAAGGCCCAGGACGACTTCCGCCTGACCCTGACGCTGTTGCTGGGCGTGCTCTTGTGGTCTTTTTTATCGGCCATGTACAACGAGATCGCCAACTCCATCTCCTACGAGCGCTGGGAAGGGACGCTAGAGTACACCTTTATGGCTCCGGTCTCGAGGCTCATCCACCTCTCGGGGGTCTCGCTCTTTGCGGTCATGTTCAGCGTGATCCGCACCATCGTGATCCTGGTGGGCCTGGTGCTTTTTATCCAGGTCTCGGTGAACGGGGCCAACCTGCTGGGGGTCTTGGTGGTGTTGCTGGTAGCCAGCCTGGCCTTCATGGGGCTGGGCCTGATGGCCGCCATTCTGCCGGTGATGTCGCCGGAGAACGGGGCCCAGGCCACCAACATCTTCCAGGGCATTCTGCTTCTGGTCTCGGGCATCTACTATCCAGTTAGCGTGCTGCCGAGCTGGGTGCAGCCCCTGGCCTACCTGAGCCCGGCCACCTATGCCCTCGAGGCCTGCCGCAAGCTGATGGGCATCAACCACCCCGACTCCACCCCGGAGCGGCTGGTGGGGGCCCCGCTTTCCTCGGTGCTGCCGGAACTGGGTATCCTGTTGCTGATGGGGGTGGTGCTGATACCGCTGGGCCTGTGGGTTTTCCACACCGCCGAGATGTGGGCCAAGCGCACCGGCAAGCTCAAGCGGACGGGCTAGCACTGCCGGAGGTTACATGATCGAAGCTATCAACCTACAAAAAAGCTACCAGAAGACGCAAGCGGTCAGGGGCATCTCCTTCAGGGTGCAGCCGGGTGAGGTGTATGGCCTTTTGGGCCCCAATGGGGCCGGCAAAACCACCACCCTGCGGATGCTGGCCACCCTGCTCAAGCCCACCGGGGGCAGCGCTAAAGTGGCAGGTTTTGATGTGCTAAGGCAACCCCTCGAGGTGCGCCGCAACCTGGGCATCGTCAACGGTGGGATGAAGGTCTACGACAAGCTCACCGGCTACGAGGTGCTGGACTTCTTCGGGAGCTTCTACGACCTGTGGGGGCCCAAACTCAAGGAACGCATCGCCTGGGCCGCCGAACTTTTGCACATCGAGCCGTCTGTGCTCTCCAAGCAGGTCAGGCAGATGTCCACCGGTATGCAGCAGAAAATCGTCATCGCGCGGGCCATCCTGCACCAGCCCCAGGTCTTGCTGCTGGACGAGGCCACCGCCGGTCTGGATGTGTTCGCCCGCCGGGCTTTGCTGGATTTCGTCAAGCAGTACGCCGGGCTGGGCAAGACCCTTGTCTACTCCACCCACGTGATGAGCGAGGCCGAGGAGGTCTGCGACCGGGTGGGCTTTATTGACCATGGCTTGCTGGTTTTTGAGGGCAGCTTGCAGGAGGCCCTCGAGCTTGGCTCGGGCAACCTCGAGCGGGCCTTTATCCGTCGCCTGGAAGAGGCCGCCTAAAGGTTGGGTGCCCCATGAACGAAATCCTGATCATCGCCCGAAAAGAGCTGCTTAGCGTGGTGCGCGAGCGCCGGGTGCTCTTTACCACCCTGGTGCTGCCCATCCTGATCATGCCGCTATTGATGTTCGGGCCCATCCTGCTCTTCGGCAACGCCGCCCGCCAGACCCAGGAGTCGGTGCAGAAGGTGGGGGTGGTGGGGGTTCCGACGGTGGTACTGGAGGAACTCCGCAAAGCCAGGGTCGAGCCCATCGAGGTAGCCAACCCCCAGGAGGCCGTGCAGAACCGCGAGGTGCAGGCGGCCCTGGTCTTCGAGAATGGGCGCTACATTATCTATGGCCGGCTCTCGAGCGGGGCCACCCAGAGTGCGCTGGTGGTGGAGAAGGTGCAGGCTGCGCTGCGCGCTTACAAAGACCAGGTGGTGGCCGAGCAACTGCGAGCCCGGGGGATTGGAACCGATATTCTGGAGCCCTTCAGCGTCGAGACCCAGGACGCCTCGCGCGAGCAGGAGCGGGCCGCCGGCCTCTTTGCCTTCCTGATCCCTTTCTTTTTGGTTTCGTTCATTCAGGCGGGCGGTATGCCGGTTGCGGTAGACGCCACGGCAGGGGAGAAAGAAAAGGGGACGCTCGAGGCCCTTCTGGCCGCCCCCGTCCCGCTCATCCAGGTTCTGCTGGGCAAAGGGCTGGCGGTGTTTGTGATGTCGCTGCTCTCGACCTTTGCGGCCGTGGCCGGGCTCTTGCTGGGCGGCGGGGTGTTCCGCAACCTTTTTGCCGCCCAGCTTCAAGCCGTGCAGAACGGAGAGAATCAGGCCCAGTTAGGGGGTGCCCTGGCCCTCGACCCGCTGGGCTACCTGGCCATCTTGGTAACGGCAGTATTGTTTGCCCTGCTCATCATTGCCATCATGATTTCCCTGGGCCTTTACGCCCGCAGTTTCAAGGAGGCCCAGAGTTATTTGAGCCCCTTATCGCTGGTGATGCTTATCCCTTTGCTCTTCCTGCAGTTCTCCGATTTTCTAAAGCTGCAAGACTGGTATTTCGCCCTGCCCCTTGTAAACGTAATGCTGGCGCTGGACGCGATTGTCAAAGGTGCGGCCACTGCCACCCAACTACTTATTACCTGGGCCTCTACCCTGGCCTATGGCGCGCTGGCCCTGCACCTGGCCTATCGCAATTTCCAGCGGGAAGACGTGGTTTTCAGAAACTAGGCCAGCGGCAGGGCCACCGGGGGCTTCTCGTTCAAAATGGCCTGCACGTCGGGGTACTGCTTGATGTTGTAGTAGGGGTCGCGCTCGGCGGGGATAAAGCCCGCGTCGGCAATATGGCGCACAATCTGTCGCACGGTGGCGTGGGTGCGGTTGTGCCCAGCAGCCACGCTGACCACGTTTTCTTCCAGCATGGTGGAGCCAAAGTCGTTGGCGCCGTAGTAGAGGGCGGCCTGGGCCACCTTGAAGCCCATGCTGGGCCAGCTGGCCTGCAGGTTGGGGAGGTTGTCCAGGGCAATGCGGGCGATGGCAAGCTGCTGCAGGTACTCGTGCGCGGTGGCCCCCGGGGCCTTGCCCTTCAGGCGGGTGTGCTCGGTTTGCAGCGTCCACATGGCGAAAGCCGCAAAGCCCTGTCCATAGGCGCGCAGGGCTTTATCTTGCTGTTCGCGAATCTGGAGCAGGTGGGCCACGCGCTGCTCGTAGGTCTCGCCAAAGCCAATCACCATGGTGGCGATGGTGTATAGCCCCAGGCTCTGGGCGGTATCCAGGATGCGGAACCAGTCGCCGCTTTTGATGCGGGCCGGGGCCGCTTTGGCCCGCACTTCGTCCACCAGAATCTCGCCGCCTGCGCCCGGTAGACCATCGAGGCCGGCTTCCTTGAGCGCTACCAGCAGCTCGCGGCAGTCGCGCCCGGTGATCTTTTCCAGGCCCAGAATTTCCTCGGGGCTGAAGGCATCAATGCGCACCTCGGGGTAGTGCCTCTTCAGGTAGCGCAAAAGCTCGAGGTACCACTCGAAGGGCAGGTCGGGGTTGACCCCGCCTTGCATCAGGATGCGCCGCCCGCCGATCTGCATGAGTTCTTCAATCTTGTGCCCGATCTCCTCAAAGGAGAGCACGTAGGCGTCGCTCTGGCGCCGGGTGCGGTAGAAGGCGCAGAAGTTGCAGGCCACGTTGCAGATGTTGGTGTAGTTGATGTTGCGGTCGATCAGGTAGGTGACCACCTGGGGGTTGCTACGGCGGAGCCGCAGTTCGTGGGCTACGGCCGCTACTTCCGGGAGGGGAAGCTGGTAGAGCTCGAGTATTTCACTGGCCGAAAGTCGTTCGCCCGCCGCTGCACGGCTCAAAACGTCCATGCGCTTATTCTACCCACTGGCTTTTTGGAAAAAGTAGGACAAATAACCCCTGCCTATCGTTGTGAACCCCGCGAACAGCTCTGTGTCTGACAAAGCCAATTTCCCCCGGGGCCCCTGGATGAGGAAAATGCGATGGCAGGTGTTTGAAGGCTCACTGCTCGTCTTCTTCCTCTTCCCAGTTGTCCTTGTCGTCTTCTTCCGACCCGATGCCGTCGATGTAGTAGTCCTCGATCTGGCTGGCCCCGGCCACCACCTGACCCTTGCTCACGAAGCGCAGGCCCTCCTCGTCAATCTCCAGGCTCAGATCCTCGAGGTCGGTGTCTTCGGGAACGCGCACCTGCATCACCACCGCCACTTCGATTCGCATAGCCACCTCCATGTGGCCTCAAAGCTATGCTTCTATGGTCAGGGAAATTCAAGCTCGAGTCTTTCGCCCAAAGCGGTACTTGAGCAGCTCGGCGTACATCTTGAGGCGCATGCTCAGCCCCTTCCAGAAACCGCGTTTTTGCTCTTTCATGACCTGGCCGGCCCCGTGGAGTTCAACGTAGGCCCAGCGGGCCTGGGTGCGGGCCAGGTGGTCGGTGATGGCGGGCTCGGGCCAGCGCCGCTCGGTCAGGTTGGGCACGCTGCGGAGCCACTGGGTGGTGCAGGCCCGCTGCCCCGAGAGAAACGGGGTGGCGCGGTTGCCGAAGTCGGTCATCAGGCCCCCGGACTTGAAGACCCCAATGGCCATGTCCAGCTGGCCGCTTCGCACCGGCTCGAGCAGGTTCAGCAGGTGCTGGGATTTTAGCCCCACCAGATCGGCGTCCAAGAGCAGCACATAGGGGGTTTGCACGTGGGCCAGTCCGAAGGCCAGGGCCTCGCTTTTACCGCGGTTCTCAGGCAAGCGCAGCACCCTGGCCCCGGCGGCTTCGGCGGCCTGGGCGGTTGCGTCGCTTGAACCGTCGTCCACCACCAGCACCGGAAAACCGGCCTCCCGTGCAGCCGCCACCACCGCCCCGATATGGGCTGCTTCGTTGTAGGCCGGAATGAGCACCGTGGCGTCCATTGGCGGCTATTCTATCGCGGTTTTGCCTGCAAGGTAGCGCCCGATGCTAGCCGCCCACCAGGTTGCGAATATCGTTGATGGTCACCAGCACAATCAGGAGAATCAAAAAGATGAACCCTCCGTACGAGAGCCGGGCCTCGGTCTCGGGCTTGATGCGGCCGCCGCTAATTACGTTGGCTACGAGCACCAGGATGCGCCCCCCATCCAGCCCAGGGATGGGCAGGAGGTTGAACACGGCCAGCGAGAGGTTGATGGCCGCCAGCAGTCCTACCAGCGTGCCCAGCCCCTGCTCGGCAGCCTGCCCGGTGATGTTAACGATGCCCACTGGCCCCGCCACCCCCTGGGCCTGCTGCCCTGAGAGGATGCGGGCGATGCTGCCCGCGAACTCCTGCACGAAGCGCGGAACCGCCACCACCGTCTCGCCGATGGCTCGAGCGAACCCCTGGAAGAAGTTGATGCGGGTGTAGCCCACCAGCTCGGGCCGGTAGACGATGCCCAGCCGGGCCTGGGTGTTGTCCCAGTTGAAACGTAGGGTCACCTCGGCGCCATCGCGCAGCACCACGAACACCTTCTCGCCCGTGCTCTGGCGGAAGCGGGTGACCTGGTCGTAGGCGGTGAGCTTCTCCCCATTCAAACTGAGGATGCGGTCGCCCACCCTAAAACCCGCCTGCTCGGCCAGACTGCCGGGCAGCACCTCGGTGACCTCGGCGCGGGTCTGAGGGATGCCCTGAATAGAGGCGAGGGCGGCCAGCACCCCCCAGGCCAGGAGCAGGTTCATGACCACGCCGGCCACCAGAATCAGAAATTTGCCCCAGCTCGAGAGCCGCGCGTAGCCGTGGGTGTCGCCGGGCATCATGCCCTCGATCTCGGCGTAGCCGCCCAGCGGGATGGCATTGAGCCGCCAGGTGGTGCCCCAGCGCTCAAACTTGAGCAGGGTAGGGCCAAAACCCACCCCAAAGTTCTTGACCCCCACTCCCTGCACACGGGCGGCCAGGTAGTGGCCCAGCTCGTGTACGAAGATGCTGATGGAGATAATCAGTAGAAACCAGAGGATGCTCATGCTTTGCTCCGCAATTATGCTCAGACCTTTACCTTCAGGTACTCACGGGCCCACCGGCGGGCCTCGAGGTCGGCATAAGCGATATTGTCCCAGGTTAGTGCGCCTGCAGGAGTCTGCTGTAACACTTTTTCCAGCACCCTTGGGATTTCCAGGTAACCAATCTGCCCTTGTAAAAAGGCCTCCACCGCGATTTCGTCGGCAGCGTTGAGCACCACCGGGGCCAGCCCCCCCATCCGTCCGGCCTCATAGGCCAGGGCCAGGGCTGGGAAGCGCCTGGTATCCGGTGGGTAAAACTCCAGCCGCTCGGGGATGGGGGCCTCGCGCAGCGGGGAAGGGGGCCTCTGGGGGTGGGTGAGGGCGTACTGGATAGCCAGCCGCATATCGGTGGGGCCGAGCTGGGCCTTGAGGTTGCCGTCCTGGAAGCGCACCATGGAGTGCACATACGATTGGGGGTGAATCTGCACCTTGACCTTCTCGATGGGCACTTTGAACAACTGCACGGCTTCCAGCACCTCGAGGCCCTTGTTGAAAAGCGTCGAAGAGTCAATGGTCACCTTGGGCCCCATCTTCCAGCGGGGGTGCTGGAGGGCCATCTGGGGGGTAACGCTGGAAAGGTCGGCCGGTTCCCGCAAAAAAGGCCCGCCAGAAGCTGTGAGAATCAGCTCGGCTACGTCGTCCAACGGCTCGCCCAAAAGACTCTGGAACAGGGCCGAGTGCTCTGAGTCCACCGGGATAATTTCGGCCCCGCTCTGCTCGGCCTCCTGCCACAGCAGCGGCCCGGCGGCCACCATGCTCTCTTTGTTGGCGAGGGCCAGGCGGCGGCCTTGCTGTACGGCTGCCCGCACCCCCGGCAGGCCCGCCAGGCCCGGTATGGCTCCCACCACCACCTCGGCCGGCCAGGCGGCCACCTCGAGGGCGTCGGCGGTGCGCAAACCGGGAAAGCGGGACTCGAGTTCGGGGAGGATGGAAGGGTCGGCGGCCACTACCTCGGGTCGAAACTCAGCAATCTGCTGGGTCAAAAGCTCCAGGTTCTTACCGGCCACCAACCCCACCACCCGGTAGCCCCGCCAGCGGCAGACATCCAGGGTCTGGGTGCCAATAGAACCGGTTGAGCCCAGCACCACAACGCGTTTGGGATTATCGTTCATCTTCCTGCTAGTGTACTGGTTTGTGCAGGTCAGTCTGGCTATCCTGCGGCCTCAGATAAAGATGGTGAGCAGGTAGTACGTAAGTGGAACCGTGAACAGGTGCGAGTCCAGCCGATCCAGGAGCCCCCCGTGGCCGGGTAGGAAGTAGCCCGAGTCTTTGACCCCGCAGTAGCGCTTGAGCATGGACTCGGTCAGGTCGCCGAGCTGGGCAGCAAACGAGAGCACCAGGTTGACCACAAACAGCTCCACCGGCCTGAATAGGGCAAAAGGGCTCTCGGGATAGGCCGAGCGCACGATGGTAGTAAAAAGAAAAAGCAGCAGTAAGCTGGTGGCAATCCCACCAATCGAGCCCTCCACGGTCTTGCCGGGGCTGATGGTGGGGGCCAGCTTGTGTTTTCCAAAGTAGCGCCCCACAAAATAGCCCCCGATGTCGTTAGCAAAGCTGGTGATGAGCGGCAGTGCCAGGATCCAGAGCCCCACGTTGCCGTCGGGTGAGTGGCGCAGCAGCAGAAAGAACCCCAGCGTCCAGGGCAGGTACAAAAAGGCCATCAGGCTATAGGCAAACCGCTGGATGTTGGCGCCCACGATTAGCTCCGAACTGAACGCGCCAATAAGCACCAACCCCAGGGCAATTTCCCGCCAGGGCACGCCTGGGTAAACGTCGTGGAGCTGGGGTAGGCTGAACAAAAGCATCACCAGCCCTCCCCCAATCAAAAAGGCCATGTTCAGCTCGATGCCTTTGTTGCGCAGCATGTAGCGCAGCTCAAAGGAGCCCACCACCAGAATCAACATCAGGGCCAGCAGCATGAAGATGCGGCCTTCCCACAGCACCACGAATAAGACCAGCACCCCGATCAGCGAAGAGATGATGCGGGTCGGCAATGAAGGGTCGGGTCGGGCGTTGGGTATCACGATTAAAGCATAGCAGCGGGCATAAAAAGCCGCCCGGCAGCGAGGCTCAAACCAGCAGCCCACCGGCTGGGCGGCTTATGGGTGGGGGTGCTTGAAATCCTTAGCCCTTCAGGATTTCCTGCTCCTTTTTGTGCAGGGCCTCGTCTATTTTGTGCACAAACTCGTCGGTAATCTTCTGAATTTCGGCCTCGGCGCGCTTGATATCGTCTTCGGAGAGGTGCTTTTCTTTTTCTAGTTTTTTGGCCTTGTCCAAAGCTTCACGTCGGATGTTTCGCACCGCAATGCGGGCCTCTTCCGCGTACTGCTTCACCGATTTGACCAGGTCGCGGCGGCGTTCTTCGGTAAGCGGGGGAATGCTGATGTACAGCGCATCGCCCTTGTTGGTGGGGTTCAGGCCCAGGTCGGAGTCGCGGATGGCCTTCTCGATCTCCTTGAGCATGTTGGGATCCCACGACTGTACCACCAGCGTGCGGGGGTCGGGAGAGGAGACCGTCCCCACTTGGTTGAGCGGCATGGTTGAACCGTAGTATTCAACCTTGATGTTGTTGAGGATGGCAGGGTTGGCCCTTCCAGTGCGCATGGTGGTGAGGTGGTGCTCGAGGGCCTCCAGGGATTTTTGCATGTGCTGTCTGGTCTCGTTGTAGAGCTCTTTGAGCATAGTTCCCTCCTATATTTGTGATAGCTTATACCAGATTTGGATGAGTTGAGCGCTCTCTAACTCTACAGAAGAGAGCCCTCTAGGATTCAAAAACAGACTGTTTCTGATTGGGCCAGATAGCTCCCAGCACCCCAACTAGCTGTGTACCAGGGTGCCTACCCGTTCGCCTTTTATGATTTTTTCCAGGTTGCCTTCGGTAAACATGTCGAAGACTACGATGGGCATGTTTTGTTCCTGGCACAGGGCCATGGCGGTGGCATCCATCACCTGCAAGCCCTGGACGAGGGCCTGGTGGTAGGTGAGGATGTCGAACTTCTTGGCCTCTGGGTTTTTGCGCGGATCGTCGTTGTAAACCCCATCCACCTTGTTTTTAGCCATCAAAACCGCATCCACGTTCATTTCCAGCCCGCGCAAAGCCGCGGCGGTATCGGTGGTCACAAACGGGTTGCCGGTGCCCCCGCCAAAAATGACCACCCGCCCTTTTTCTAGGTGTCGTATGGCCCGGCGGCGGATGTAGGGTTCGGCTACTTGCTGGATGGTGAGGGCTGTTTGAACGCGGGTTGGTACCCCGATGAACTCGAGGGCATCCTGCAGCGCCAGGGCGTTCATGATGGTGGCCAGCATACCGATGTAATCCGCACTGGCCCGATCCATACCCACCCCCTGTCGAGCCCCACGCCAGAAGTTGCCGCCCCCTACCACAATTGCGACCTGCACCCCTAGCTGGTGAGCCTTGGCCACCTCCTGGGCCAGGGCTTTGGTGGCCTCAGGCTGGATACCAAACCCATTGCCGCTCATGAATTCACCCGACAGTTTGAGCAGAACCCGTTTGTATTTCATCTAGCCCCCTTTACTGCTCTTAAATTTCCTCGCCCCAAAAAGGAAAGGGTCGAAAGCCTCTCGACTCTCGACCCTGACTGCGCATCGCTTACGCCCCTACTTCAAATCGGCAGAAGCGCTTGACCTGGATGTTCTCGCCAATCTTGGCAATGGCGGCCTTGATCAGATCGCCGACCTTGACCTTTTCATCCTTCACAAAAGGCTGCTCCAGGAGCACCATCTCCTCATAGAACTTCTTGAGGCGGCCTTCGGCGGCTTTCTCGGCAATGTTTTGCGGCTTGCCTTCGTTCAGAAGCTGCTGAATGTAGATGGCTTTTTCTTTTTCGAGGTCTTCCGGCGAGACCTCCTCAACGCTCACGTACCGGGGGTTGGCCATGGCGATGTGCATGGCGATGTCCTTGGCCAGGCGCTGGAACTCCTCGTTGCGGGCCACAAAGTCGGTTTCGGAGTTCAGCTCCACCAGCACCCCCACCCGCAGGTTGTGATGGATGTACGAGCCGATAATGCCCTCGCGGGCCTCGCGGTCGGCTTTCTTGGCGGCCTTGAGGGCCCCCCGCTCGCGCAGCAGGGTGGTGGCTTTTTCCATATCCCAGCCGGCGTCTTCCAGCGCTTTTTTAACGTCGCTCATGCCGGCGCCGGTTTGCTCGCGTAGTTTTTTGATCTGCTCAAGTTGGGTCATTGTTTTCACCTCGAGGCGGGCTCCCGCTTATGCCTCTGCTACTTCGGCTTCGACGGCCTGAGCAGGCACTTCACGCCCGCCGCCACGGGCCTCCACAATCAGGTCGGTCATACGGCTGACGATGAGCTGAATCGAGCGGATGGCATCGTCGTTGCCGGGGATGATGTAGTCGCAGACGTCGGGGTCGGAGTCGGTGTCGGCCAGGGCGATCACCGGGATGCCCAGCTTGCGGGCTTCCTTGACCGCGATGGCTTCTTTGGTGGGGTCTACCACGAAGATGGCGTCGGGCAGGCGGCGCAGCTTGCGGAAACCCCCCAGGTTTTTCTGAAGGCGCTCGAGCTCGTGCTGGAGTTTGACCTGCTCGGTTTTGACCCGCTCTTTAATCTCATCGGAGGCGAAGAGGGCCTCGAGCTCCGCGAGGCGGTTGACCTGAGCGGTAATGGTGCGGAAGTTGGTGAGCATGCCGCCCAGCCAGCGCTGGTTGACGTAGGGCATCCCGGCCCGGTCGGCCTCCTGCTGAATGATCTCCTGGGCTTGCTTTTTGGTGCCCACATACAGGATGGTAGCCCCCCGCATGGCCAGGTCTTGCACGTACTTGAAGGTGCGCTCGAGCTCGACCATGCTCTTTTGCAGGTCGATGATGAAGATGCCGTTGCGCTCGGCATAGATGTAGCGCTTCATCTTGGGGTTCCAGCGCTTGGTCTCGTGACCGAAGTGCACACCGGCCTCGAGCAGTTCCTTGATGCTTACGTTTGCCATGGTTTCTCCTTACGGGACGGTTGGAGTGGGCGTTGAATTGTGCGGGCTGCACTCTTCCCCTGGGCACCGTTCCCTAACCCCAGGCTGCGCGCCAGCACACCCAACGTTGGAGTATAACCGAGGGAGACTCTTTACGGAAGCCCCGATGGTTGCTATACTTCATGCCTGGCTTGGGGGCGTAGCTCAGCGGGAGAGCAGGTCCTTTGCAAGGACAAGGTCGGGGGTTCAAATCCCTCCGCCTCCACCAAGGAACCCAGGTGCGGGCTGGACTTCTGGTGTCCAGCTCTTTTTTAGTTATGCTGATGGGGTGAATACGCCGGTTTGGGACGACGGCAATTGGCCGGGTTTGCCCAGCCTGCAAGGCGACCTCGAGGCCGAGGTGTGCGTGGTAGGGCTGGGCGGTTCGGGCCTGGCGGCAATCCACGAGTTGTTGCGGCTGGGTCGAAGCGTGGTGGGCATTGACGCAGGCTTTGTAGCGGGCGGGGCGGCAGGCCGCAACGGTGGGTTTTTGCTGGCTGGGCTGGCCAGGTTCTATCACCAGAGCGTGGCTGAGTACGGGCGCGACTTTGCCCGGTGCGTGTACCAGGCCACCCTTGATCAGATCGCTCGAATGAAAGAAGAAACGCCCGAGGCCATCCGGCCGGTGGGCTCCTTACGCATCGCGGCTTCGGAGGAGGAATTACAAGACTGCATGGCGCACCTCGAGGCCCTCCGGGCCGATGGCTTCGAGGCGGAGCCCTACGAAGGCCCGGAGGGGCAGGGCTTGCTGATACCCAGCGATGGGGTTTTCAACCCGCTCGAGCGGTGCAGAACACTGGCCCGGCAAGCGCTGCAGGCTGGGGCCAGGCTCTTTGAAAACACCCCCGCCCTGAGCATTGCGGGTCGGATGGTGCAGACCCCCCAAGGGCGGGTGCACTGCCAGAAGGTGCTGGTGGCGGTGGATGGGCGGCTGGAGTACCTGCTGCCCGAATTAAAAGGACGTGTGCGCACGGCCCGCTTGCAGATGCTAGCCACGGCCCCGGTGGCGATGCGCTTTAAGCGGCCGGTGTATCGCCGCTGGGGCTACGACTACTGGCAGCAGCTACCCGATGGCCGGATTGCCCTGGGGGGGATGCGTGACGCCGGCGGCGAGGCCGAATGGACGACCCAGGCCGAGCCTACCGAAGCGATCCAGCACCGTCTGGAGGCGCTTCTGCGTCAGCTTGGCGTCCAGGCCCCGGTCACCCACCGCTGGGCGGCCTCGGTTGGCTACACCAGCAGCGGGCTCCCGGTGGCGGAAGAGGTGCGGCCGGGGGTATGGGCAGTTGGGGCCTACAGCGGAACCGGAAATGTGCTGGGGGCCTTACTGGGGCGTGAGGCGGCCTGGGCTTTACAGGGAAGCCGGATGCCTGGGGCGGTGATGGTGCGCTGAGCCTCCCCCGGCCCATAAGCTTTATTAATTGGCCCTACCCAGGCTCATCTGTTATACTCTCACCTTGCGTGATCCGAGAGGATCGCCTACCGGAGTTGTGCCCCATCATGCTTTGCAAAACGCGATGGGTAAACGCCAACCAGAAAGGAGGTGAACATGCCACAGTACGAGATTGGTATCATCCTCAACCCCAACCTCGACGGGGCCCAGGCCGCGCTAGAGAAAGATGTCATCAAAGCTGCCCTCGAGCGTCACGGCGCTAGCATCAAAAACGTCGACGATTGGGGCAACCGCCGCCTGGCCTACCCCATCCAGAAAGACCCTGAAGGCAACGTGGTCTTTTACACGGTGGAGATGGCCGGTAACAACAACGCTGCGCTCGAGCGCGAACTGCGCCTGCGCGACCACGTGCGTCGTGTAACCATCATCCGCGACCGTCCCGAATGGCGAAACAGCCAGAAGAAGAAGTAGGCTGCTGGCCTTAAGCTGAGTTCTGAGGCCAAGACCATCAACGGAACGCAAGCGCGCAAACGGTACTAAACTTAGAACCAAAGACCGTAACGATAAAGGACTGATTAGCATGGCTCGAGGCCTCAACCGCGTAACCCTAGTAGGCACCTTAACCCAAGACCCCGAACTGCGCTACACCCCAGGTGGGCTGGCGGTGATGGAGCTTAACCTGGCCGGCAACGATGTGGTAACAGACGAACAGGGCCAGACCCGTGAACCGGCCTGGTACCACCGCGTGAAACTGCTGGGCAAGAGCGCAGAATTTTGGGGCGATACCCTGAAAGCGGGCATGGCGTTGTTTGTGGATGGCAAGCTGGAGTACCGGGCCTGGGAGCAAGACGGTCAGAAAAAAAGCAGCCTGGATATTCGCGCCGACCGGATGGAGATCGTGAGCCTGGAGGGTAAGCGAGGCCAGGTAACCGTCACCGATGCCCGCGGGCAGGAACGCCTCAAGGACGGCCTTAACCAGGTGATGCTGGTCGGTAACCTGACCCGTGACCCCGAGCTGCGCTACACGCCCCAGGGTACCGCTGTTACCCGGATATCGCTGGCGGTGAACGAAAAATTCACCACCCGCCAAGGGGGTGAGCAGGAAAAGGTGCACTATGTGGAGGCTCAGGCCTGGCGTGAGCTGGCCGAGTATGCGGCAGAACTCAAAAAAGGAGACGGGGCGTTCTTAATGGGACGCTTGGTGAACGACTCCTGGACTGCTCAGGACGGCACGAGGCGCTACACCACCCGTGTGGAGCTAAGCCGCCTCGAGCGACTTGCCCGTGGAACCGGACAGAGCACAGGTGGAAACGGTTCCCAGATGGCTTCCGCAGCCAAAGGCCGTGCGGGCAAGGTAGATATTGAAGAAGGCTTAGAAGACGATTTCCCACCTGAGGAGGATTTACCGTTTTGAGCACCAAGAAGATGTCCAATCGTGCAAACCCTAAGGGCGACCGCCAGGATCGCGAGCGCGGTGTGCGCCGTGGCCGCAAACCCAAAGTGGCTGCCGCCGTTGGGGCTTTCGACCTTACCGATTTCAAGAATGTAGAGGTTCTGCGGCGCTTTTTGTCCGAGACCGGGAAAATTCTGCCCCGCCGTCGTACCGGACTTAACGCCCAGGAACAGCGTAAACTGGCGCGTACCATCAAGCGCGCGCGCATGCTGGGTTTGCTGCCCTTTACCGAAAAGCTGGTACGGAAATAGGGAGAGTGGAAGATGAAAGTGATTCTGCTTGAACCTATGGAAAACCTCGGCGACGTGGGGGCAGTGGTCAACGTGAAGCCAGGGTACGCCCGCAACTATCTGCTACCGCGGGGCCTTGCCACCCTGGCCACCGAGAGCAACCTCAAGACCTTGGAGGCCAAAATCCGCGCCCAGGCCAAAAAAGCTGCCGAGCGCAAGGCCGAGGCCGAACGCCTCAAGGAGCTCCTCGAGCCCATTACCCTGGTGCTCAAGGTGAAGGCCGGCGACCAGAAGATCTACGGCTCGGTGACCAGCCGCGAGATTGCCGCTGCTCTGGAAGCCCAGCACCAGATCACCATTGACCCCAAGAAGCTGGCCCTGGAAAAGCCCATTAAAGACCTGGGCGATTACGCCCTGGCCTACAAGCCCCACCCCGAGGTGCCCATGACCCTGAAGGTCTCGGTGGTGGCCGACAAGGCATAACCGCTCGAGGTACTCGCGATGCCGCCCAATTGGGCGGCGTTTTTTCTATATGGGCAATCGCGCGGCCAAAACCGCCCTGGCTCGCTCGGCCAGGGGTGCTGTGAGGATCCAGCGAAGCCGGGCGGTCTCGGGGGCTTTGTCGTACCAGAGGTGAAATACATCGGCTAGGGTAGGGAAGGCCGTGGGGGCTGCAATTTTTTGAACGGGGTCGCCCTGCTGCACCCGGCCCGCCTCCAGTACCCTGGCATAGAAACCAGGCCGCGCGGCCTGGCGGAACTTCTTTACAAACTCCAGGTCGTTCATGCGCGCGGCCAGGGTCGAGCAGGGGATGCGGGGGGCGGTGACCTCGAGCAGAACCTCACCCACCCTAAAGCGGTCGCCAATGCGCACGGGCTCTTCGCCGAAGCTTGAAAAGGTCAGGTTTTCGCCAAACGTACCGGGCAGCAAGGCCTCGCCCAACTGTTCCATCCACCAGTCGTAATCCTGGGCGTTGTAGACATACACCGCCTGGTCGGGGCCGCCGTGGTGCTCCTGGTCGGCGACGTGGTCGCCCACCAGCCCCAGAGTGGAAATTTGAGCGGCTTCAACCGGGTTTTTGTAGATGCCGGTGGTGGTGGGGCGGGGGCCGATTTGCAGGGGCTCTGGGCGGCCCAGGTTGATGGAAACGAGGCGCATAATCCACACTTTACAAGCTGTACACACCCCTAGCGGTAAAGGCCACTGTCTACCATTCCTTTAGGACACGATTGCATCAGCCTCGATCTCCACCAGCATCTCGGGTTCGACCAGCCGGCTGGCCTCGAGCATGGTTGAGGCTGGGCGGATGTGGACAAAAAACTCCCCGTGGGCCCGGCCTATCTCCTTCCAGTTGCGCTCGATATTGACCACATAAATGCGGGTGCGAACCACGTGCTCGAGGCTGGCTCCGGCCCTTTTAAGGGCAGCCTCGATATTACGCAAAATCTGTACGGTCTGGATGTAGGGGTCATCCTGTCCGCTGGCATCGGTGGCGGTGGTTCCGGCTACGTGAATGTACGACCCTACCCGCACCGCTCGGCTATAACCCACCACCAGCTCGTAGGGCGCCCGCAATGTTGACTCGCATGATCCCAGTGTAGCGTGGTTAGGGTTTGCTGCGCAGTTGGCGCAACCACGCCAGCGCCAGCCCCCGCCAGGCCAGCAGCAACACCAGGGTGGCTCCCAGCGCAACCGCCCAGAAGATCAGGTAGCCCAGGTCGAACGGCTTTTGCAGCACCATAAAGCGCAGCCAGACCCCGGCGCTTACGGCAATGGCCCAGGTGTAGAGCAGGTTTTGCCAGGAGGGCCGGGTGTAGGTGCGCAAAAACGGCGAAACCAGCCACCAGACCAGCAGGATGGGCAGGGCGTTGCGGATGATTCCGGCCAGACTGAGGGGCTCGCCGTGGGTTTGCAGGCCAATAACGGCAAACAGCACGATGCACAAAGCATCGCCCCAGGCCAGGGTTTGGCTTATGCGGCGGTCAGGGCGTACCATAGGCGGCTACTCGGCCTGGGTGGCCTCGAAAAAGACCTTTTCGGCCCGGTAGGAGCTGCGCACCAGGGGGCCGCTGAACACTTCCATGAAGCCTTCCTCGAGGCCCCAGTCGCGGTACATGGCGAACTCTGCCGGGGTTACGTAGCGCTCGACCGGCAGGTGGTGCTGGGTGGGGCGCAGGTACTGCCCGAAGGTGACGATATCCACCCCCACGGCCCGCAGGTCGCGCATGGCCTGGCGGATTTCCTCGTCGGTTTCGCCCAGGCCCAGCATCAGGCTGGACTTGGTGAGCACCTCGGGGCGCACTTTTTTGGCGTGCTCGAGCACCCTTAAGGTCTGGTCGTAACCGGCGCGGGGGTCGCGCACCCGGGGGGTCAGGCGGCGGACGGTCTCGAGGTTGTTGGCGAACACGTCCTGGCCGCCTTGCAAAACGGTCTCCACATCTGCCAGGTTGCCCTGGAAGTCGGGGGTCAGGGTCTCGACCTTGACCGAGGGGTCGAGCCGCTTGATCTGCCGCACCACCTCGGCGAAGTGGGCGGCCCCGCCGTCGGGCAGGTCGTCGCGGTCTACCGAGGTCAGCACCACGTACTTGAGGCCCATCTCGGCCACGGCCTGGGCCACGTGCAGGGGTTCCAGGGGGTCTACCCAGCCCCTGGGGTTGCCGGTGTCCACCGCGCAGAACTTGCAGGCTCGTGTACACACGCTGCCCAGCACCATGATGGTCATAGTGCCGTGGCCCCAGCACTCGCCGATGTTGGGGCATAGGGCCTCCTGGCAGACCGTGTTGAGCCGTAGCCGCTTGGTCATCTCCTTGAGGCGCTGGTAGTTGGGGCCGGTGGGCACGGTGGCCCGTAGCCAGGAAGGTTTGTTGCGGTCTACGGGCTCGGGGCGTTCCTGGGCGATGCCGCCCGGGATCACCTTGAGCTCGATCAGGCCGCCGTGCTGGAAGTCCTCGAGTTGAACGGTTTTGAATTTGCTCATGCCAGTTCCTTGGAGGGTAGAGGGGCTTGGTCGAAGATCGGGAACTGCTGCTCAAAAGCCTGCACCACCCGTTCCATCACCCCGTCCATGCTAACCGCGTGGCCCAGGATTTTCTGAAGCGAGGTCACGCCCTTGTCCTTGAGACCGCAGGGCACAATCAGGTTGAAGTCGTCCAGGTTGGTGTTAACGTTCAGGGCAAAGCCGTGCAAAGCTACGTCCTGCTTGACGGCCACCCCGAACGCACAGAGCTTTTCTTCCAGGTCGGGCCAGCCGGCCACGGGCGCGGCCCTGCGCACCCAGACCCCGGCATAGCCCGGCGTGGCGTAGGTCTCGATGCCGTAGCTCTTGGCTACCGTCATAATCACCGCCTCGAGCTGCCGCAAAAACCCCCGCACCTGCCGCCCCACCGGAAAGATGGGGTAGCCCACCAACTGGCCGGGGCCGTGGTAGGTGACATCGCCGCCCCGCTCGATGCTAAAGAGCTCGATGCCCTGGGCCCGGTACTGGGCCTCGCTCAGGAGCAGGTTCTCGGGTTTGGCGGCCCGGCCCAGGGTGATGGTGCGGGGGTGCTCCAACAGCAGCAGGGTGGGCCGGCGCAACCCCGCCACCACCTCGGCGTGCACTTTTTTTTGGTATTCCCAGGCTTCTGCGTAGGGGACGAGCCCCAGTTTTTCCACCTCGAAGGCGGCGCTCATACCCTTCAAGCATACTCCTGACCGGCTTCCCGCATAGGAACGAAGTTACAGACGGGCCTTCAGGGCCTGGAAGGCCTCTTCATATTCGAACTGATTGAGGCCCCGGCCAATCACCACCAGCCTCGAGCGGGCTTGCAGCGGCTCCTGGGAGAGCTCGAGGCTGAAAATCTCCCGCACCGACTGGAATAGCACCTGCTTGTCGAAGCCTTTGACGCTCAGAAAACCCTTGGCGCGGAAAACCGCGTCGGGCCGGGAGATCAGGTACTGGTCAATAAACTCGTTGACCTTGGGGCGCTCGAGCAGGCCCTCGGTGCTGAGGGTAAAACTCTGCAGGTTGGGCGTGTGCAGGTGCTGGTAGTTCTGGGGCCGCCAGTCCAGGCTAAAAGCGCGCAGATGCAGTAGGTCATGGGGGTTGACCCGCGACTGGGCGGTGCGGAAGACCTGGGCCAGGGGGTTGATTTTGCGAATCAAAGCCTCGGCCTCGTCTACCTGTTCTGGGCTGGCCAGGTCGGTTTTGTTGAGCACGATGACACTGGCATAAGCAAGCTGCACCGCGCCTTCGGGGCCGTCGCGCAGGGTTTGCTCGAGGTTGCGGGCATCGGCTACACCAATGATGCTGTCGAGTTCGAACCTGGTACGCGCAAACGGATCCAACACGGTCTGGGCCACCGGCACCGGGTCGGCCAGGCCCGAGAGCTCGATGAGGATGTAATCGGGCTTGTCCTTGCGCGAGATGAGCTTGAACAAGGCCGAGACCAAGTCCTCACGCCCCACACAGCATAAACAGCCATTGGATAGCTCGGCGATGCCGTCGGTGTCTACGTTCTCAATCAGCGAGCCGTCGATGCCGGTTTCGCCGAACTCATTGACGATGATGCCAAACTTTTGGGCTCCGCTCGCCACCAGATGGTTGACCAGGGTGGTTTTGCCTGCGCCCAGAAACCCTCCGATAACGCCTACGGGAATGCGCTTTTGAAACTGGGCCATGGGCCCTACGATACCCCAGGCATTGCCGTTATGGGAAACCGGCTTTACATTTAGACTGGCGTGTGGCCGGGCCTGCTGGCCGCTGAGCGGTGCAGCGGGTGAGAAGCCCCGGCGTATGAGAACAAGCCTAGGTGCATATGACCAGAGTTTTGGTGACCGGTGCGCTGGGTCAGGTGGGTTCCGAACTGATTCCGGCTTTGCGTGGTTTGTACGGAAGCGAAGAAGTCTTGGCGACCGATATTCGGCGGGCGCCCCCAGGGCATCCTGCGCTGGAGGGGCCTTATGAACAGCTAGACTGCACCAACGGGCCGGCCTTGCTGGAGTTTTTCGTTCGTCATCGTGTGGGTGTGGTCTATCACCTAGCGGCCATCCTTTCGGCACGGGCTGAGGCCGAGCCCCAGTTGGCCTGGCAGGTCAACATCGAGGGCCTACACAACGTGCTGGAGGCGGCGCGGCAGGTTGGGGCTCAGGTATTTGTCCCCAGCTCCATCGCGGCTTTTGGCCCCAGCACACCGCGCGACCCCACCCCCCAGGACACCCTTCAACGTCCCAACACCCTTTACGGCGTGACCAAGGTGGCTGGTGAGCTGCTGTGCGACTACTATGCCCATCGCTTTGGCCTGGATGTGCGGGGCTTGCGGTACCCTGGCTTGATCTCGTACACCGCACCGCCGGGTGGGGGTACCACCGACTATGCGGTGGAGATTTTTCACCACGCCCTGCGGTACGACCGGTACACCTGCTTTTTGGCACCGGATACCCGGCTGCCCATGATGTACATGCCGGATGCCATCCGGGCCACCCTCGAGCTCATGCAGGCCGATCCGGCCCGGCTGCGGCATCGCAACGCCTTTAACCTAACGGCCTTTAGCTGCACCCCCGCCGAGCTGGCGGCCGAAATTCAGAAGCACCGGCCCGGCTTCAAGATGCACTACGAAGTCGACCCACTGCGGCAGGCCATTGCAGACTCCTGGCCGCGCACGCTGGATGATAGCGCGGCCAGGGAGGAATGGGGCTGGCGGCCCCAGTACGACCTGGCGGCCATGACCAAAGACATGCTAGAAAAACTGGCCGAACGCGCCTTGAAGGAGGCTTAGAAATGGCATTGAACCGCTTGAATGACGTTTTGCGCCAGAGCGTAGGGGCGCTGGAACAGGAAGGTCGCAGGAAGGGGGCTGAGGCTGTGGTGGTGGGGGTGCTGCCCCCAGAGGGCGAGCGCGGGCCGCGCTATTTGCTGGCAGGCTATGGTGATAAGCCCTTTATTCGCATGAACTCCAACAGTTACCTGGGCCTGTCCCGCCACCCCAGCCTCAAACAGGCCGAAGAAGAGGCCATCGAGCGCTTTGGCGTTGGGCCCGGGGCGGTGCGTTTTATCAGTGGAACCTACGCGCCCCACGTGGAACTCGAGCGCAGCCTCGCCGCTTTTCATGGGCGCGAGGCGGCCATGATTTTTTCCTCGGCCTATGCCACGGTTTTGAGTGTGGTGGTGCCCCTCACCACCGACCAAACCGTCCTCATTAGCGACGAGCTAAACCACAACTGCATTATCAATGCGGTGCGGCTGGCCCGACCGTTGGAGAAGTTAATTTACAAACACCTCGACCTTGAGAGCCTCGAGCAGGCCCTGCAAAAAGCCGCAGCCATGGGGGCCCGGCGGGTGCTGGTTATATCCGATGGCGTGTTCAGTATGCGGGGGTCGCACGCCCCTCTGGCAGAAATTGCACAGCTTGTGAACCACTATGACCCCCAGTTTGCCGAAAACGCGATCCTGGTGGTGGACGACTCGCACGGGGTGGGGGCCTTTGGCGCTACGGGTCGCGGCACCGAGGAGTACACTGGGGCGCAGGCAGACATCCTGATTGGAACCCTGGGCAAGGCTTTTGGAGTGAACGGTGGTTACGTGGTGGGCTCGAGCGACCTCATTACCTATTTGCGCGAAACCGCCCCCATGTACATTTACTCCAATCCCATCACGCCAGGCGAGGCTGCTGCTGCCCTGGCTGCTTTGAACCTACTCCAGACCGAGGAAGGCCAGCAGCGCCTGCAACACCTTACGGCCATGACAGAGCGTTTTCGCCAGGGGTTGAGGGCGCTGGGCTACGCGTCTTTTGCGGGGGTTCATCCGGTGGTTCCGCTGGTGCTGGGTGAGGCAAGTCAAACCAACCGTATGGCTGCCTTCTTGCGTGAGCAAGGCGTTTTGGCAACGGCCATCGTGTACCCAGTGGTGCCCAAGGGGGAGGCCTCCATACGCTTCCAGATTTCCGCCGAACACACCCGGGCCGATGTGGATGAAGTGTTAGGGATTTTGCAGGCGGCTAGGTAAGGTGGCCCGCGTGCACCCGGTGAAGCCCGGGCTATACTGGGGGGGCAGATGGACTATGTGCTGATCAGCCGAAAAGGCTGCCACCTCTGTGAGGAGGCCGAGCTGCTCCTGCAAGCCCAGGGTGTGTCGTACACGCTACAGGATGTAGATGCCGACGAGCGCCTCAAAAAGCTGTATACCTTCCGGGTTCCGGTACTCCTGTGGAGGGGGCGGGTGGTGCTCGAGGGCAAGTTTACCCTCGAGCGCCTATCCAAGAAACTATCTTTGTAGCCGGAGGCTTTTGAATGGATCCAATCCTAATCGAGATCGGTTCGCTACAGATACGCTGGTACGGTCTGTTTTTGGTACTGGCGATCTTTGCATCCTTCGAAATTGCCAAGCGCATCCTGAAGCAATGGGGCTACAACCCCGAGCAATTCGAGCAAATTGCCTTCTGGGCTGTGATTTGGGGGGTTGTCGGGGCCCGGGTGGGCTATGTGATCACCAGCCCGGGGGAATTTAGCGGCAACCCGGCTGCGGCCCTGTACATATGGCAGGGCGGCCTTTCCTTTCATGGGGCCATCATCGGCGGCCTGATTCCCTTTGTCTACCACTACCACCGCAATAAAATACCCATCTGGGCTTACCTTGATGCGGTGGTGCCCGGTGTAGCGCTGGGCATTATGGCAGGCCGGCTGGGCAACATAATGAACGGCTCGGATACCGTGGGGCGCCTGACCAACTGGCCCATCGGGTTCACCTGGCCTGCCTCGGCCAGCGGTTTCCCGGGGGTTTGTCCGGGCATCCAGGATATCAGCGAGGTGGTGCGCTGCGCTCCCGAGACGCTCGTGCGGGGCCCGGTTCACTTCACCCAGTTGTATGGGGTTTTGATTGGCCTGGCTTTGCTGCTGCTTTCGCTTTACTGGCTGCGGCAGAACCGGGCCTACGGCTACGTATTTTGGCAGTTTGTCTTGTGGTACAGCGTGTTGCGCTCGGTTTTCGAGGAAACCTTCCGCCTTAATCCGCTGTGGGTCAAGGTGTACCTCAACGAGCAGGCTGGTATCGGCTTTTTCACCGCAACGCAGATCATCTCCATCCCGCTCATTGCACTCTCCATCTATTTCCTCACGCGCTGGAAGGGGCCGCGCGAGCAGCCGGCGCCTTCGCCTATGCTGAGCGGGTCTGCTGAAAGCAAAAAAATCAAGCGATGAACCGCCCTGCGGGTTACAACCAGCCCTCGAGCCCCCTTTTTGGGAATACAATCAGAAGGATATGGCGCATGCTGTGGTAATTCTCGCAGCGGGTCTGGGAACCCGCATGAAATCGAGGCTACCCAAGGTCTTGCACCCCTTGCTGGGCAAGCCCCTGGTGGGCTACTGCATCGACACGGCGTTTGCCAGTGGGGCCGAGAAAGTGGTGGTGGTGATTGGACACGGGGCCGAACAGGTACGACAGACCTTTGCGGGGTACCCCAACCTGAGCTTTGTAGTGCAGGAGCAGCAACTGGGCACCGCCCATGCCCTGGCCCAGGCCCAGCCGGTTTTGGCGGATTTCCAGGGCCCTATTGTGGTCACCCAGGGCGATACCCCCCTCACCCGGGTCGAGACCCTCACCGGCCTGGTGGACACCATGCAAAAGGAGCGGGCCGGAATGGCCCTGCTGACCATGCGGCTCGAGGATCCCACCGGCTATGGCCGGATCCTGCGCGATGAGCAGGGCCAAATTCTGGGCAATGTGGAACAAAAAGACGCCACCCCAGCCGAGCTGGCAATCCGGGAGATTAACCCCGGGGTGTACTGCTTTGATGGCAGCCTTTGGGAAAAGCTGAAGCTGGTGGATAACCGCAACGCGGCGGGAGAGTACTACCTGCCCGATCTAATCCGCATCTACCGCGAGGCCGGGCAAAAAATCGCCTCCATCGAGTCGAAAGACACGGGCGAACTGCTCGGGGTGAACTCTCGAGCTCAACTGGCCCAGGTGGAGCGGGTGTTGCTCGAGCGCTTACGGTCGCACTGGATGACGCAGGGGGTGCGGATGATCCAGCCCGAGACCATCTACATCGAACCCAGTGTAGAACTGGCCCCCGATGTCACCCTGTGGCCGGGGGTGATTCTGCGGGGCAGTACCCGCCTGGGCGAAGGGGTGGAGGTAGGGGCCTATGCGGTGCTGATCGATACCGTGGTTGAGGCCGGGGGGAAGATCAAGTCGCATACGGTCTGTGAAGAAGCTTATGTCTCGAGCGGGGCCGATGCCGGGCCGTTTGCGCGCTTGCGGCCCAAAGCCCATCTGGAGCCCGGTGCCCACGTGGGCAATTTCGTAGAACTCAAGAATGCCCGACTGGGCAGGGGAGCCAAGGCCGGCCACCTCGCCTACCTGGGTGATGCCGAGGTGGGGGAGGAGTCCAATATCGGGGCTGGGGTGATCACGGCCAACTACGATGGTCAACGCAAGCACAAGACCATCATTGGGAAACGGGTGTTCGTGGGTTCGAATAGCGTTCTGATCGCGCCGATCACGCTAGAAGATGATGCTTTTGTAGCGGGTGGCAGCGGCATTAACCAGGATGTACCCGCGGGGGCGCTGGCTATTGCCCGTGAACGTCAGCGCAACATTGAGGGCTATGTGAAACGCAAGCGGGGGGAGACCCAGTAACCGCTTTCTTCTGCTGCAAAGAAAGTGTGGTTCTGCAACGATATGGCCCTGGCTACGGCTCAAAGGCCCGGGTGGGAACCAGTTGCACATAGGCCACGGCCCGGGCCAGCGTGGAAAAACCAAGCAACAGCAGGTACATGCTGGTTTGCAGGGGTATCCAGGTGGAAAGGGTCGAGACCAGTATCAGCGACTCCAGGATGGCGATCAGCCACAGGTGGTTGAGCAATCCACCCTGCTGCATCAGATCCCAGCCTTTGCGCATGGCGCTGGGCCAGGTCTGGTCGTCGTCTACCATAATCTGGAAGGTGTAAAACCACAGCAGGTTGATGGCCGCAAGCCCAAGGTAGCTCAGCAGGGAGGCCAGCCAGGGGTTGGGCACAGAGGTGGGAAGGCCCACAATAAACGCGGCCAGTGCGCTGGCTACAAACACCACACCGGCCACGATGTTATGCCCGGTTGTGTGTCCCCAAAGGGCCTCGGGGTTCCACTCACCGGTGCGGGCATAGCGAACCAGGACGGTATAGATCCCCACCTGCATCGGTCCGGCAAGAAAACCAAGGGTAAAGATACTCACCAGCAGGGCTTGTACCAGTAGCCAGACAATACCGACGGGATGCCGCGCCAACAACCCAAAGCTGTGGCTAAGAACCTTGGCAATATCCAGCACCGATTACCTCAGAGATTGACCCCACCGTTTGCTGAAAGCGCTCTGGCCCATTACTCCCACTTAAGCTCACTTTTGTGCACGGTTACTGTGCTGCCCTCTTCGGTAAGCAGATCCACAGTTCCGGCCAGCGGGTTTAGCTTGGCTACCTTGCCGCAGGTGCCCTGGAGGCTGCAGGCTTTGCTGTTTTTGCGGGGTAGCTCGGCCAGGAGTTCTTGGTACTGTTGGTGTTCGTACTGCAAACAGCACAGCAAGCGCCCACAAGGGCCCGAGATTTTCTCGGGCGAGAGCGGTAGCTGCTGGTCTCGAGCCATCTTAATGGAAACCTGGGCGAAGTCCTGGAGCCATTTTGAGCAACACGACTCCATGCCGCAGGCCCCCAGGGTGCCAAGATAGGCGGTCTGGTCGCGGGGGCCCAGGGCCACGAACTCCACTCGAGCCCCGGCCAGCCTGTTCAGCTCGCTCACCCAGCGTCGCAGGTCGATGCGCTGTTCAGCGGAGTATTGCACAGAAATATGATTGCCGTCCAGGGTAAACTCGCAGCCCAGCACCTTGGCCCGCACGCCCTCCCGGCGCAAACGGGCCTTGAGCCACCAATAGATCTCCTCAGCGCGGTTTTTGAGCTTACTGTGCTGATCCAGATCCGCCGGGGTGGCGATGCGCACAATCTCGCCCACGGCATGCCCCAGGCGCGGCTCGGTTCGCACTTTGGCCAGCTCCAGCCCGCGCGGGGTTTTGACCACCACCCAGCTATCCACGGGTGGGGCCTGGCTACCGAATCGGTAATCGTAGATTTTGGGGCTGTGCGCAAATCGCACGCCTACGCATTCCATTTCAAACCTCCCGAACAGAGATCTACCCTACAGGATTAAGCCCGGGCGGGCTGCTGCCCTTGCTTCAGATGGCCGAAGCTCCCAGCCTGTCCCTAGCCTAAGGCAAGGTATGTCTACAAATCTAGAGTTGGGATAGCTTAAGGGCCAGCCAGGTTTGAACCAGATCCTCGCTAACATAAGCAGAGTGCGCGTCCTGTGCACGGGCAAGGGCCTCGAGCGCGGCTTTGTAGGCTGGGCTTTCTACCGCAAAGTGTGCCTGTAGCCGTTGGCCCAGGTAGGGCAGGGCCCCTTCCACCTCGCTGAGCAGCTTTAGCGCCTCTAAGGTCTGGGCGGGGCCGGCCTGCAATGCTTCCAGCAGGCCCTGGGTGCGGCTGACCAGGCGGTTGAACTCGGCGGGATGTTCCAGGGCCCAGCGCACCCGGCCGGGCGCGCCCTGTGCATAGGCCAGCACCTCGGGGTCGGTGGTCAGTTGTTGCAGCAGGGCTTCGGGTACCGGCGCGAAGCCGACCTCGAGGCTCCGGCTCACCAGGGTGGGTAGCACCAGCTCGCGGCTGGGCGCAATCAGAATGATGCGGGCGAAGGAGGGGGGTTCTTCCAGAACCTTCAACAGGGCATTGGCGGCGGCTTCCCCCAGAAAATGCGCCCCGTCCACCACTGCGACCTTGGTTTTGAAGCGAGGGTAGGTGGTGATCCAGTCCAGCAGATTCGGCTCCTCGGATTCGCGGGGAGCGATTTGCTCGAGGCGGATTTGCGGCAGGCGGGCCTTTCGACCGGTTTTGGTCTCGTGCTCCGGAGCGATTTCTAGGTAGTCTGGGTGGGCTTCCAGCCGACAGGAGGCACAATTACCGCAAGGCGGAAACCCCACCTCGCAGTTGAGGCCGGCTGTAAACCAGCGGGCCACCAGTCGGCGCCCCACGCCCTCAGGGCCGGTGAACAGGAAGGTTTGCGCCTTAATTTTGGGTAAAAGCTCGAGAATACGCTGATGTCCGAGTATGTTCATACCGATCTCTGAGAAGCGCAAATTGAGCCCGGGCCGCTTTTATGGCTACTTACCCAGCACCAGCCGCTCGTAGAGCCACATAGGGAACTGCTCATGATGCAAGCGGGCCAGCACGTGCTCGAGGTTGTACTTGGCCCGGTAAAACTCCACCGTATCCTCTTTGGAGTCCCAAATTGCATAAGCAGCCCCAACCACCCCGTCTCGAGGCTGGCCGGTGGAGCCTGGGTTGATAATGGCTCGAGCCCTGGGTGCAACAATCAGCTCGCCGCCGTTGGCATAGCGGTTGTAGCGCACCAATCGGCCCTGAGGGCTCCCTTCGGAACTGCCGGGGGTATTTCGCGGGGAGGCCTCCAGGGTTAGGTAGCTGCCGGCCAGGTGGGTGTGTCCGTGAAAAATCCAGCGGTTCTTCACTTTGTCAAACACCTCTCGGGCCTGCTCAATTTCTTCCAGATAAGCCAGGGGGTCGAGGGGGCTGCCGTGTACCAGGAGGGCCCCTTCAACCTCGGTGGTCCAGGGCAGGCTAGATAGATAGGCCCGGTTCTCAGGGCTGATCCGCTCGGCTTGCCAGGACAAAATTTCCAGCACCGGGCCATCGATTTGCATGGATTTAATTTCCAGCAGCCAGATGTCGTGGTTGCCCATCACGCCCCGGGCGTTTGCCGAGCGTAGCCAGTCCAAGACTCGGTTGGCATCGGGGTAATAGCCTACGGCATCGCCTAGGAAGAGCACCTGGTCGTAGCCCCTGGCTTCTTTCAGTACCGCCTCGAGGGCAGGCCAATTGCCATGCAAGTCGGAAACGATTAGGTAGCGCACACTTTCCCTATCATACCCAGCTCACCTGGATAAGTCTTGTTAATGGATACGGGGAAGCCCGCGCACCACGGGCCCCTAAGGCCGAGGCCGGTGGCGATGTGGGGAGTTTGTGGGTATCCTGCAGTTGTGCAGACTGTGGCTTCAGACGCCGACTGGCTGGAGACTTTACTGGCCGAGCGCACCCACACCTTTATAGACGAGTTCGGCAGTTTCTATGCCTGGCTCGAGGGCTCTTTTGGCGGTGGCACCTTGCTGCTATGGATGCAGCGCTCCATGCTGGCGGGCGTGCTGCCACAACTGCCCCGGCAGTTCAAGGGTCGAATGGTTCTGGGTCTGGATGCTTCCGAAGGTCACGCGGTGCCTTTTGCCAGGGCCTTGCACTGGGCCAACCCCCGCTGGGCGCTGGTGGTGTGCCCTGGCGAAGGGTTGGGCCTGGCCTACCCTGGGCGCAAAGAGGTGGCCGAGGGGGAATGGGTGTCCTGGGATGACCCCCGTGAGGCTCGACAGCTCGAGGTGGTGCTCAGGCCGGAGTTTAGCTACCTCGAGCCCAGGGCCTATGCCCCCTGGCAGGCCCCCCCTCCGGCTGCGCTACCCACCTTTGCAGGCCCCCCGGTTGGCGCGGTGGGCTGGGAGCGGGGTATACCCACGTACGGCCTGGGTTTGGTAGGCTTAGATAGGAGTTTGCAGTCCCTACTGGAAGCCTGGCGTTTGTGCTAACCGGTAGAGGGTATAGGAGGAAAAAAAAGTGCTGTTTGCCATCCTGTTCACCATCGGTTCGATTCTGGTCACCTGGCTCTTGTACCTGGCTTTGCGCCCCCGCACCCTCGAGGTCGAAAGCGAAGGCGCTGACCTGCGCTACGTTGCGATGGCTTTGCTGCTGATTATCCTCACGGCAGCCACGGTGGCCTCGATGCTGATACTGGGTAAGCTGGGTAGCGTTAATATCAGCTTCTAGCGGGCTGTACCCTGCGAGGCGCGTTTAAGTGCGGTCTGTTTGCCTGGGTGTTCGGGCAAAGACCGCGCGTAATTTTTAGCGGCGGGTGAACCGCGGTGCGGTGCTTTGCCTACCGGTGCGTGTTTTAGCTCAGGTACAGGGTGACCACCGCACCGTACATGCCCAGGCTGCCCAGCAACACAAACACGTGCCAGATGCCATGAAAACCCACCAGCCGGGGCAGCGGGTTGGGCCACTTGGCGGCGTAGACCACCGCCCCCAGGCTATAGGCCACCCCACCTGCAATCAGGAAGGCTAGGGCCCAGGGGTTGAGGGCCAGCTTGGGCAGGAAAAAGACAGAGAGCCAGCCCATGCCCAGGTAGGTGGTGGTGTAGAGCCAGCGCGGGGCTTTGAGGGTGATTAGCTTGAGGCCCACGCCCAGCACCGCCAGCGCCCAGACCAGCCCCAGCGCCCAGGGCCGCCAACTGGGTTCGAGTGCTTGCAACAACACTGGGGTGTAGGTTCCGGCAATAAAGAGAAAAATGGCCGCGTGGTCGAGCTTGCGCAGCCACAGCAAGGCCCGCTCTGAGACCCGTAAAGCGTGATACAGGGCCGAGGAGGTGTACATCAGGATCATGGTCAGGCCGAATACCAGCGCGCCGGCGATTTTGGCCGGGTTGCCCTGGGTGAAGAACAGCAACACAACTGTGCCGATCAGGCCCAGCACCACCCCAACCGCGTGGGAATAGGTATTAAAAGGCTCACGAACAGCCAGGCGGGGTATAGGATGGGTATTTTTCATAGTCTTGGGGCAATGCCTGAAGAGCAGTGTAGCACCCAGACGATGAGATGTGTGCGCAAAGCCTGGGGCCTGGCAGAATTGGGCTTACATTAAAGCTGCAGAGGCTTTGTTACCCTAAGCCCCAGATGATCCATCTGAGCCGGGTGGTGCTGGGGGTTGTGCTGGTTGTGGCCGGGGCCTATTGGACGGTCACGCGCCTGGAGCCATCCACTGAGCTGGATGAGGCCAGCCGCCGAATTCGCCTGCCGCCGGGTTTTGCTATTCGGATTTTTGCCGAGGGCCTCGAGGGCGCCCCCCGCATGATGAGCGTGGGGCCGGATGGACAGCTCTATGCGAGCTTGATGTACGGGGGGCAGGTGGTGCGGCTACCTGATCTGAACCGCGATGGCCGGGCCGACCGGGTGGAGGTGGTGACGGGGGGCCTGGAACTGCCGCACGGCCTCGAGTGGCACCGGGGCTGGCTGTATGTGGCTGTAAGTACGGCGGTGATTCGATTGCGGCCGGGGCGAAGCGGTTGGGAACGGGAAACCGTCATCACGGACATCCCCGGCCCCTCGGGGCATTTCACCCGCACGCTGCATTTTGGGCCGGATGGCAGGCTCTATGTTTCGGTGGGCTCCGAGACCAACTTTGGCCCCGAGCGCGACCCCCGCCGCGCGGCCATCCTGCGTTTTAACCCCGATGGTAGTCTGCCTGAAGATAACCCCTTTGCAGGCGACCCCGATCCCCGCCGCCGGGTGATCTGGGCAGAGGGCCTCAAGAACAGCGTGGACTTTACCTGGACACCCCGGGGCGAACTCTGGGCCACCCACAACGGCACCGATCACCTGGGCGACGACCTCCCCCCGGAAGAGGTGATTGTGGCAGTACAACCCGGAGGTTTTCACGGCTGGCCCTACTGCTACACGCCGGGCTTGGGTCTGAACCTGAAGGCCGAACGCAGCGAGGTGCCTGACTCCCGCACCCAGGGTTTCGACTGCCGAAAAGCCGTTCCGGCCCTCTTCACCGCCCCGGCCCATTCGGCCCCCCTGGGCATGACCTGGGCCCGGAACAGCCATTTCCCACCGGCCTACCGCGATAGCCTCTATGTCGCCTACCACGGCTCGTTGGGCGTGCAAGACCCGGCCAAGTACCGCGACTGCAAGGTTGAGCGCTTCGTGATACAAAACGGCCTGCCGGTGCGCTCGGAAACGTTTGCCACCGGTTGGCGACTGCCCGGGCAGATGTGCCGCGAGGCCTGGGGCCGCCCGGTGGGGCTGGTGATAGGGGCTGATGGTGCAATGTATGTCTCGGATGCCCAGGGGGGGCGCATCTACCGCATCTGGTATAAGGGGCAGGTGGAAAGCCCCTGATCATGCAAACTGGCTGGCAGCTTCTGATGCTGGGGTTAGCCCAGCTTTTGCCTTACCAGCTCCTGCACCCGTTGCGGGTTGGCCTGCCCCTGGGTTTCGCGCATGACCTGGCCCACAAAGAAGCCCAGCAGACCGGTTTTGCCGGCGCGGTAGGCCGCTACTTTCTCGGGGTGCTCGGCCAGGATGCGGTCTACGATGGGCTCGAGGGCCCCTGCGTCGCTGACCTGCTTCAAGCCCTTCTTGCGCACGATTTCTGCGGGATCCTGGCCGGTTTGCAGGGCCTCAGCCAGCGCGTCTTTGGCGATGCGGGTGTTGATCTCCCCGGCCTCCAGAAGCCGCACCAGCCCAGCCAGCCCGGCGGGCGTAATTTTGACTTCGCCGGAGCGGAGGGCGGCGCCCAGGTCGTTGACAACCCAGTTGGCGAGCAGGGCCATGGGGGCTTTTTGTGCGGCCTGCATAAGAAACTCGGCCAGCCGGGGTTCGCGGGCCAGCACCCGGGCCTCGGCTTCGTGGACGCCCTGGGCTAAAAAGTGCTCGAGCTGGGCCTGCTGCTCGGGGGTGAGCGGGGGTTCGGACGGGGCCCCCTGGGTTTTGCGCGGGCCTTCGGTAGTTTTAGCTTTGGGAGCAGCGCGGCGGGCCTCCAGCTCGCTTTCCTGTGCGGTGCGGGCCCAGGTGTCCTTGAGCGTGACGATGCGGTTGAAGACCAGCGCCCCGGGCCGGGAGTCGAGGGGGTCTTGCCAGAAGTAGCCGTTGCGCTCGAGCTGGTAGCGGGTTTCCTTGGGGTCAGCCAGCACGCTGGGCTCGATGTAGCCCTGCACGACCTCGAGGCTCTTGGGATTCACAAAGCGCAGGAAGTCCTGGTCTTCGGGGGCCTCCTCATCCTCCAGCTCCCTGGCCTCGGCCTCGGGGTGGGGTACGGTAAAAAGCCGGTCATAAAGGCGAAACTCGGCGGGCACGGCCTCGCTGGCGCTCACCCAGTGAATCACCCCGGCGGCCCGGGCCTCCTCGGGCAGCAGGGTGCAGTGGAGCTCGGTCACCCGGCCCTGGGCGTCGGTTTGGTAGCCATCGCAGCGGATCACCCCGGCCATTTTCAGGCGCACGGTGCCGCCCGGGGTCAGCCGCTTGAAGCCTTTGGGTGGGTTCAGGGCGAAGTCGTCCTGCTCGATGTAGAGTTCGCGGGTAAGGGTCACCGGGCGCACCGCCTGCTCGGGCTTTACCCGCCGCCCATCGGGCAGGGGCACCAGGCCGTCGGGGGACTCCCGGATTACGTCGTGGGGCCAGTAGGGGAGGGTCACGGTTCGGGGTTCGCTGAGGTTGGTGAGCACCACCTTGAGGGGCCGCAGCACCGCCATCACCCGGGGGGCGACTGTGTTCAGGTCGTCGCGGATGGCCCCTTCCAGCAGGGCGATGTCCACCGTGCGGTTGGTGCGCGAGATGCCGACCTGGCCCGCAAACCGGCGGATGGCCTCGGGCCGCACCCCCCGGCGCCGCTGGCCGGCCAGGGTGGGCATGCGGGGGTCGTCCCAGCCCCGCACATAGCCCCCTTCCACCAGCTTGCGCAGCTTGCGCTTGGAGACCACGGTGTACTCCAGGCTCCGGCGGCCGAACTCGTACTGGCGGGGGCGGGGGGTCTGGTCGAGGGGGGGCTCGCCCCATAGGTGGTCCATCAGCCAGTCGTAGATGGCCCGGTTGTCCACGAACTCGAGGCTACACAGGCTGTGCGTCACCCCGTCCAGGGCGTCGGTGGTGGCCTGGGCGAAGTCGTAGGAGGGGTAGATGCACCACTTTTGGCCGGTGCGGTAGTGCTCGGCGTGCACGATGCGGTAGAGCACCGGGTCGCGCAGCTTCATGTTGGGGCTTGCCAGGTCAATTTTGGCCCGCAGCACGTGGGCGCCGTTGGGGAACTCCCCGGCCCGCATGCGCCGGAACAGATCCAGGTTTTCTTCCACGCTGCGCTCGCGGTAGGGGCTGGGGGTGCCGGGCTGGTCCACCGTGCCGCGCAGCCGGGCCATCTCCTCGGGGGAGACGCTGTCCACGTAGGCCAGGCCCTTCTGGATGAGGCGCTCGGCCATCTGGTACAAAAGCTCGAAGTAGTCGGAGGCGTAGCGAACCCTGGGCCCCCAGTCCCAGCCCAGCCAGCGCATATCGGCAATCAGGGCTTCGGCGTACTCGGCTTTCTCGGCCTCGGGGTTGGTGTCGTCCATGCGCAGCCGGCACTCCCCGCCGTAGTCGTGGGCGATGCCAAAGTCGATGTAGCTGGCGATGGCGTGCCCCAGGTGGGCGTAGCCGTTGGGCTCGGGGGGGAAGCGAGTGACGATTTTTTTGTAACGGCCGGCCTTCAGGTCTTCATCGATGATCTCGGTGATGAAGTTGGGGCTTACCAGACGGGGTTTGGGCGTTGAGGTGCTCATGCCAATATGCAAAGAATACACCGCATCCCGCATAAGACCCAAGGGTGGGGGCGGGGTTCTAGACCGACACCCAGGCGTTTTGCCGGCTGCTCTCGACCGCGGCCTCGATGATCCGCTGGGCGGCGAGGCCGTCCTCGAGGCTCGGGGTGGGCGGGCGGTTCTGGGCGATGCCCTCGAGGAAGCGCCGGGCCAGCTCGGTGAACTGGAAATGCCCCCAGGAGGTCTCGGGGTTGCGCCCCCGCAGGAAGCCCGGGTCGGGGGGGACTTGCCGGTAAAAGCCGGGGCGCGGGGCCAGCCAGAGCTGTGCGCTTTTGCCCTGGCCCCACAGGGCCGGGGAGAGCTTGAGGGCGCCTTTAGTGCCCTGGATTTCCAGCTCGAGCCGCTGGTCGGCGCCGATGTGCACCCTCGAGAGCGAGAAAACCCCGGTCGCACCGCCCAGCCGGGCCAGCACCGCGCCTTCGTCGTAGTTGGTGACCGGGTCGGGCCGCTGCAGGTGGATATGGGCCTGGGCCATCACCTGGGTGAACTCGAGGCCCGTGACCATGCGCACCAGGTCGAAGAGGTGGGCCCCCAGGTCGGCCACCGCCCCCCCGGCCCCCCCGGTCTCGGCTTTGGCCCGCCAGGTGGTGGGGCCGGCCGGGTCGCCCATGTAGCCGCCGTGGAAGGAGCCCCGCAGGTAGAGCACCTCCCCAATCTCGCCCGCGCGCAGCAGGGCCTGGGCGGTCTCGGCGGCCAGGTCGCCCCGGCTGGTGAAGGCGGTCAGGCCGATGCGCCCTTGCTGCTGGGCGGCCTCGAGCAGGGCCTGGGCCTCGGCCAGGGTGCGGGCCAGGGGCTTGTCCATGAAGAGGTGCTTGCCGGCCTGCAGGGCCATCAGACCCAGGGGGGCGTGGGTGTCGTCGGTGGTGGAGATGGCCACGGCGTCGCAGTGTTGCAGCAGGTCTTCGTACCGCTCGAAGGCCTGGGTTCCGTGGGCGCTGGCCAGTTTTTGCGCATGGGCCGGGGTGCGGCTGTAGATGCCGGCGATCTGGGCCCCGGCCTCTTTGAAGGCGGGCAGGTGGGCAAACCCGGCCCACCAGCCTGCACCTACGATTCCGATTCGCATATGGATTCCTTTCTAAGGAAGCTCTACTAAAGAGACTAGGGATGTCTTGAGAATCGTGGCTCTCCCTTAGCCGGCACCTTTCTGTCCAATAGCCCTTGAACGACACGGGACGGCCAACGCACTACTCCCTTTGGGGCAAGGGTACCTGGGCGGGCCGGGCGTTTTTGGGCATCACCCCGCCGATAATCATGCCCAGTACGTCGTCGTGGCTCACGTCCTGGGTGTAGACGGTGCCCACCACCCGCCCGTTTTTCATAACCGTGAGGCGGTCGGCCAGGTCGAAGACGTCGTGCAGGTCGTGGCTAATCAGGAAGATGCCCACCCCCTCGGCCTTGAGGGCTTTGATCAGCTCGCCCACCTTGGCGGTTTCCTCCGGCCCCAGCGCGGCGGTGGGCTCGTCCATAATCAGGCAGCGGGCCTTGAAGTAGATGGCCCGGCCAATGGCCACGGTCTGGCGCTGGCCGCCGGACATCTGGGCCACCGGCAGCCGCAAGGAGGGAATCTTGACCTTGAGCCGATCCAGGGTTTTGCGGGCCTCGAGCTCCATGAAGTCTTCGTCCAGCACCACGCCCCGCACTTTTTCACGCCCCAAAAACACATTGGCCACGGCGTCGAGGTTGTCGGCCAGGGCCAGGTTCTGGTAGATGGTCTCGATGCCCAGGGCCTGGGCGTCCTGGGGGGTGCGGATGCTGACCTCCTGCCCGTTTACGAAAATCTGGCCCGCGTCGGCCTGGTAGGCCCCGGAGAGCACCTTGATCAGGGTGGACTTGCCCGCTCCGTTGTGGCCCAGCAGACCCACCACCTCGCCGGGGTAGAGGTTGACCGACACCTTGTCCAGCGCCTGGTTGCCCCCAAAGCGCAGGCTGATATTGCGCATTTCGACCAGTGGGGTCATGCTTACCTCCGGTTCCTCAGGTAGACCGTGTTCCAGATGACCGCGGCCAGCAACACCAGGCCCAGCACCACGTTCTGCCACTCGGTTGGGAGGCCCATCAGCACCATCCCGCTGCGCAGGGAGGACATCAGCAGGGCCCCCAAGGCCGCCCCCACGATGGTGCCGCTGCCGCCGGAGAGGGCGGTGCCGCCAATAACCGCCGCGGCGATCACGTCGAGCTCGAGCAGGTTGCCCATGCTGTTGGTCACAAAGTTGAGCCGGGCCGCCTGCACCGCGCCGGCCAGGGCCGCCAGCATGCCCATCAGGGCAAAAACCGCCACCAGCATGCGCTTGACGTTGATGCCGGCCAGCAGCGCGGCCTCGGGGTTGCCCCCAATGGCAAACACATAGCGGCCAAAGCGGGTGTTGAGGGCCACCCAGTTGAGCACGAACAGCACCCCCAGGGTAATCAGCACCGGTACCGGCATGCCTCGAGGGATGTTGGTGCCGGGGTAGGGGAAGGCGTTCATGACCAGCACGAAAGCCAGAATCAGGACTAGCAGGGTGCCGGTGACCAGCCCCTCGGCCCAGACCGGGCGCACCGGCAGGCCATTTTTAAGACGGCGGCTGCGGTTGGAGAGGGCCTGATAAACCACATAAGCCATCACCGCCAGCCCCACCACCCAGGTCCAGAACTCCCCGATGGAGCCGTTGAGCCCCCCACCCAGCACCTTAAAGTTGTCATTCAGAGGCCCGATGGTGCGTCCGCTGGCCACGATGAAGGTGGCGTTGCGAAAGATGAGCAGCCCGGCCAGGGTGACCACAAAGGCCGGCACCCCCCAGTAGGCCACCCAGTAGCCCTGAAAGGCCCCAATCAGCGCGCCCAGCGCCAGCCCGGCCAGCAGCGCCAGGAGCCAGTGGCTGCCCCAGCCCAGCGGCGGAACGGTCTGGATGAGGGCCATGATCATCCCGGTGAAGCCCAGGATCGAGCCCACCGAAAGGTCGATCTGGCGGGTTACGATCACCATGACCATACCCCCCACCATGATGCCCACCACCGCGGTCTGCACCGAGAGGTTCCAGAGGTTTTGCGGACTCAAAAACTGGCCCGGCTGCTGCATGGTGAGAAGCTGGAAGACCGTCCAGACCACCGCCAACACAATCAGCATGGTCAGGATGCGCCCATCCACCCCCAGGCTTTGCACCAGGTTTGCGCGGGCCCTCGACGTGCTTTGCATCTGCATCAAAAGTCCTCCGCTCTTTTTTTGTTGAACCCGATTATACCGTGCGATTTGAGGCTTGTTTGGCTTATAAAAAGGGTGGGCAACACGCCCACCCTTAGCAGATGGCTCGTCCTACCGGCAGGCCGCCGGGGCGTTGGCGCCGCTCACCCCCTGGCAGAGGGCTTGCTTGGTGATCCAGCCAGCCCGCAGCACCACATCCAGGTTCTGGCGGGTGATGGGGATAGGCTTGAGCAGCAGGGCGTTCATGCGAACTTTATTGGGCCCATCGGCAAAGATGGTGCGGCCCGGCAGTTTGTCCATGGGGGTACCACGGGCCAGCAGCACCGCGGCCTCGGCAGCGCGGCGGCCCAGCTCGCGGGCATCCTTCCAGACGCTAACGGTTTGCAGCCCACGCGCCACCCGGTTGAGGGCGGCCTGGTCGCCGTCCTGGCCCGAGACCGGCACCTTGCCGGCCAGGCCCACCGCGGCCAGCGCAGCCACCACACCGCCGGCGGTGCCGTCGTTGGAGGCCACCACCGCGTCCACTTTGTTGCCGTTGGCGGTGAGGATTTGTTCCATGTTGCGCTGGGCTACCTCGGGCTTCCAACCCTCGGTGTACTGTTTGCCCACCACCTTGATGTCGCCGCGCTTGATGGCGGCATCGAGCACCTCGAGCTGCCCTTTATGCAGGAAGTCGGCGTTGGGGTCGGTGTTGGCCCCCAGGATGAAGGCGTAGTTGCCCTTGGGCCGAACCTTATAGACCTCGCGGGCCTGCATCCGGCCTACCTCCACGTTGTCGAAGGTGATGTAGTAGGCGTAGTCGTTTTCGATGAGGCGGTCGTAGGCCACCACCGGGATGCCCGCAGCCTTGGCCTTGTCAATGGCGGGCAGGATGGCGTCTTTGTCCCAGGCCAGGATGATCAGGGCCTTGGCCCCGCGCGCAATCAGGGCGTCAATGTCGTTGAGCTGCTTCTCGGACGAGCTTTGGGCGTCGGCGCTGATGTAGGTTGCGCCCATGCGGCCCAACTGCTCGCGGATGGCCCGCTCGTCAATCTTCCAGCGCTCCTCCTGGAAGTTGGCCCAGCTTACCCCCACGATGATCTGCTGGGCGAAAGCTGGCACGGCCAGTGCAAACCACAACAACACCATTACCTTGGTGAATGGCTTCATGTTTCCTCCTCCTATGACGAGCCGATACGACCTCAGGAGCATGGAAGGCCCTGGTTTTTTCGACTCGAAAAAAAAGTACCACTGCGCAACGGCCCTGTCAATAACCGCTACCCGGCGTGTGGGTGCGGAGCTCCTGGCTTCGGCTTAGCACCACGAAGCGATTGCTGGGGGCCTCGAGCCAGCCGCCCTGCTCGCCATCGGGCCAGCGCACCCGCAGGCGCACCCGTTCGGCCTGGCCCAGCCCAAAGTGCACGAAGCCCAGGCTGCCGCTCAGATGGCCGCCGCCCACCGTCAGCTCGCGCCGCAGGATGCGGCCGGGTAGCTCGACCTCGAGCCAGGCCCCCACGGCATCGCGGTTGGGGCCCGGCTGCTGCAACTTGACCTGTAGCCAGTTGCCCAGGGGCTGGCCATTGGCCCCCCCCAGGTTGCGCCAGACCTGGGCCCGGTCGAGCCGGTTGACCACCACGATGTCCAGCCGGCCGTCGGCGTTCAAGTCCACCACCTGGGCCCCCCGGCCCCGCAAAAAGCTGGCCACCCCGGCCTTGTCCCCCACCTCAACAAAGGTTCCATCCGGCTTGCCGAGCATCAGGTTGTTGGGGTCGCGGGCTGCCGCCTCGCGCATGAAACCCACGTTGCCCTTGCTTACAAACAGATCGATCAGGCCATCGTTGTTGACGTCCTCGAACTGGGCGTGCCAGGCGGTGGACATGTGCACGTCCCCCCCGGTATAGGGGCGGTGGGCGGTGGCGTTGCGGCGGAAGGCGATATCCACGTAGCTGGGCCTCTCGGGCGACTCGAGCATCTGCAGCTTGTTGTCGCCCATGCTGGTCAGGTAGTAGACCGGGTAGCCCGAGCCGGTGAGGTCGTAGCTGGCGATGCCCATGCCCCAGATTTGCAGCCGCTTCCAGCCCTCGGCCTCGGTATAAAGCCGTGGGGGCTGGCCGGGGCTGAGCTGCCAGAGCTGCTCCTGGCCTTTGCCCTGGTAGTACTCGCGGTCGTTGGAGACCCGCAGGGCTGGGCGGCCCGAGCGGTTCCAGTCGGAAAACAACATGGAGAGCGCGCAGTAGCTGGGCTCGAGCGGCCAGGGGGGTGCAAAGCCTTTACCCCCTGGGGCAGGCCGGTACAGCGCGTTGCCCCGGCAGGTGCCCCAGGGGAAGGTGGTGTTGCGCTGGACGTAAGCGCCCGTGGCCAGGGTGGGCCAGGGCTGGCCCTGTTCCCAGGTGGCCGAAAAAGCGGTCGTCCAGGTGCTCCCCCCCTGGAAGCCCCACCGGCGGTTGGCGTTCTCGAAGCGGCAGTTGCCCAGCCCGCGCAGCAAAACGTCCTCGCCGTCGCGCAGCAGGGCCAGGTCGGGGAGGCCGTCGCTGTCAATGTCGAGGGGGTAAGCCCCCATCACCCCCTCGAGTTCCACCCCCGCGCTCGCTTCCCGAAAACGCAGCGGCCCTCCCACAGGGCTTTGGTTTAGGTAGAGCTTGGCCCGTTGCGCGCCGCCCGCCAGCACCAGTTCGGGTAGGCCATCGCCGTTGCAGTCGAAGGCGGCCAGCCCACCCCCCACCACATAGTCGCCCTCGAAGCGGCTTTGCAGGCCAGAGCTCTGGGTTTCCTCGGCAAAAATGGGCGTTACCTGGGCCGGCGCCCACGGGCCCAGCCAGATACCCAGCAAAACCCACACCCGGTACATCCAGGGCATGAATTGCAGTATAGGGTGCTTTGGCTGAAAAGAAACGTAGCCCGTGCCTCCTCGATAAATTTTTGCGCGCGGCGATAGACTGAAATTATGCGTGTATTGGCGTTGCTGCTTGCGCTGCTGAGTTCCTGGGGTCTGGGCCAGTCCAGGGCCTGGATCGCCACCCCTACCCCGGCCCTGCGCGGGCTGCTGGAGCAACTCAAACCGGTGGAGGGCCTGCCGGAGAGTTCACTGAGCTGGGAGACTTTGAGCGAGCTCCAGCGCCTCGAGCTTCTGGGTATCCAGACCCAGATGTTCTCCCCCCTGCGCACCGCCCGGGCGCTGGCCTTGCTCACTGTCGCCATCCACGACGCGCTTTATCTAACCCAGGGTCGGCCGGTCGAGGCCAACGTGCTGGCGGCTTATGCCGCCCAGGAGGTGATGCTCTACCTGCACCCCACCTTTCCCAACCTCAAGGATGCCGTGCGCCAGACCGCCCAGGCCATCTACCGCCAGGCCCAGGCCCAGGGCTGGCCGGAGCCCAACCTCAGGATCAGCCAGGCCCTGGGCCGCCAGGTGGGGTTGCAGGTGGTGGCCTGGGGCCGCCAGGATGGGGCCGCTCGCCAGGTAATCCCCACCTACCCGGCCCCGGCCCCAGGGGTCTGGGTGCTGCCCCTGGGCCGGCCGGCGGTGGAGCCGGGCTGGGGGGCGGTGCGGCCCATTGGGGTGGCCCCCGAGGCCCTGGCCAAAGCCCCGCCACCCCCGGCCTGGGACTCACCCGAGTTCGCCCGTGAGCGGGCTCTATTCTGGGACGAGCAGGCCAAACTAGACGAGGCCGGGCGGCAGATTGCCGACAAGTGGGCCGGCGACCCCGGCACCGTCACCCCAGCGGGCCTCTGGCAGGAGGCGGCCCTGGAGATCCTGCGCCAGCGCCGGCTCGAGGCCACCCAGGCTGTGGGGATTCTGGCCGTGCTTAACATCGCCATGCACAACGCCAACATCGCCTGCTGGCGCGATAAGTTCACCTACTATGTAGCCCGGCCCGAGCAGTGGGTGCGCAGCTTCGACCGGCGCTGGCAGCCCTACCTGCGCACCCCCAAGCACCCTTCCTACCCCTCGGGCCACTCGACCATCAGCGGGGCGGCCGCGACGGTGCTGACGTATTTCTTCCCTGAGGAAGCCCCGACCTGGGAGGCCATGGCCAAAGAAGCCTCGTACTCGAGGGTTGTCGCGGGGATTCACTGGTTTGTGGATGGCCGCGGCGGCCTCGAGCAGGGCCAGCAGGTGGCCCGCCAGGTGCTGGAAGTGCTGCAAAAACCCTAGACTACTGGTAGCCTTGCATCCCAGGAGGCCTTATGACCCTGCCCATTCACGTTGCACTGGTCGGCTATGGTATGGCCGGTAAAGTCTTTCATGCCCCCGTTATTCAGGCGGTGCCGGGCCTGCGCCTGGTGACCATTCTGAGTAGCCAGCCCCAGAAGGTGCATTCAGACTGGCCCGAGGTCTGGGTGAGCGCTTCGCTCGAGGAGATCGTTGAGAACTCCCAGATTGACCTGGTGGTGATCGCCACCCCCAACAACACCCATTACGAGCTGGCCCGGCGGGCCCTGGAGGCCGGTAAGCACGTGGTGGTGGACAAACCCTTTACGCTTTTTGCCCACGAAGCCCGGGCGCTCCAGGCGCTGGCCCAGGCCCAGGGGCGGGTGCTCGCGGTCTTCCAGAACCGGCGCTGGGACGGCGATTTTATAACCCTGCGCAAAATTGTGGAGGCCGGTGCTCTGGGGGAGGTGGTCTACTTCGAGTCGCACTTCGACCGCTACCGCCCGGTGGTGCAGAACCGCTGGCGCGAACAGCCCGGCCCCGGCAGCGGACTCTGGTACGACCTGGGCCCCCACCTGGCCGATCAGGCCCTGCTGCTGTTTGGCTGGCCCCAGGCCGTCTACGCCGATATCGGGATGCAGCGCTATGGGGCCCAGGCCGACGACTACTTCCACGTGCTGCTGCGCTACCCCCGGCTCCGGGTGGTGCTGCACGCCAGCGCCCTGGTACCAGGGGGCAGTCCGCGCTTTGTGGTGCACGGCACCCAGGCCAGCCTGGTGCACCACGGCCTGGACGGACAGGAAAAGGCCCTGAGGGCGGGCTTGCGCCCAGGTGAGCCAGCCTGGAAACCGGACGGTTGCGAAGCCTGGCTGCGCCGGCCTGAACAGGCCCCCGAGCCCGTTGTGGTGGAGCCGGGCGATTACCGGCGCTTTTACGAAGGGGTGCGGGATGCCATCCAGGGTAAGGGGCCCAACCCGGTGCCGCCCGAACAGGCCGTGCGGCTGATGGAGTTGCTCGAGGCCGCCCAGAAGAGCGCGCTCGAGCGCCGCGAGATTGCTCTAGGGGGTGAGGCATGAACACCGAACAAGACCTGAAGGTGATCGCTGAACAGGAGGCCCGCCTGCGCTTTGAGCGCTTCGATGCCGCCGTGGCCTGGAAGCTGGGTGTTCGGCTCAAGGAAGCTGCCGAGGGCCTACACAGCGCCATTGCCATGGACATCAGCCTGTTTGGGCAGCCACTCTTCTTCTACGCCATGCCCGGCGCCACCCCCGACAACGCCGACTGGATCCGGCGCAAGCGCAACGTGGTGCAGCGTTTTCACCGCAGCTCCTATGCGGTGGGCCTGATGCTCAAGCAAAAGGAGAGCAGCCTGGAGGCGCGGGGCCTGAACCCCCAGGACTACGCGGCCCACGGGGGGAGTTTCCCCGTCTTCGTGCAGGGGGTGGGGTGTATTGGGGCCATCACGGTCTCGGGGCTGCCCCAGCGCGAAGACCACGAGCTGGTGGTGGAGGTGTTGGCGGGCTACCTGGGCCTGCCCTACGAGGAGCTGGCCCTGGATCCCTGAACAGCGCGCGGTATCCCGGCGTGTGAAACCCTGGGCCTAACGGGAAAGGACGAACAGCCCGCGATGGATTTTGACCAAGACACCGAAGCGCTCGAGCCGAGCGCCAATCAAACCCGCTTTGGCCGGGCCATGCGCGCCCACTGGTTCCTCGACCCCAGCATCATCTACCTGAACCACGGGACGGTTGGCGCCACCCCAAAGCAGGTGCTGGCCGTACAGCAGGCCCTGCGTGAGGAAATGGAGCAGCAGCCGGCCCGCTTTTTGCTGCGGGAGCTTTCGGCCCTCTCGGGCCCTTCCGAGCGCGCCCTGCCCCGGCTGCGGGAGGCGGCCCAGGCGGTGGCCCGGTTCATGGGGGCCGAAGGGCAGGATCTGGTTTTTGTGGACAACGCCACCACCGGGGTCAATGCGGTGCTGGGCTCGCTCGAGCTGCAACCAGGCGACGAAATTCTGATCACCAACCTGGCCTACGGCGCGGTGCGCAACGCTGCAGCGTTTGCTGCCGAGCGCCGGGGGGGCCGCCTGGTCACGCTCGAGCTGCCCTTTCCGGTGTCCAGTCCGGCGGACTACGTGAACCGGCTGGCCCAGGCCCTCACCCCCCGCACCCGCCTGGCAATCCTCGACCACATCACCTCCGAGACCGCGCTGGTGCTGCCCCTGGCCGCGATGGCCGCCTGCTGCCGGGCGGCGGGGGTGCCGGTGCTGGTGGATGGGGCCCACGCCCCAGGGGCCATTCCCTTGGACATCCCCCGCCTGGGGGTGGACTACTACACCGGCAACCTGCACAAGTGGGCCCTGGCCCCCAAAGGTTGCGGCTTTTTGTGGGTGGCCCCCGAGCGGCAGCAAAGCCTGCACCCGCCGGTGATCTCCTGGGGCCTGGGGCGGGGCTTTGTACAGGAGTTCGACTGGGTGGGCACCAAAGACCCCACCCCCTTTCTGGCCGCGCCGGCGGCGCTGGAACTCATGCAAGCCTGGGGCCTGGATGCCATGCAGGCCTACAACCACCACCTGGCCTGGCAGGCCGCAGTTTGGCTGACCGCGCGCTGGGGATTTGAACCGCCAGCGCCCAGGGCCATGCTGGGCTGTATGGCGACCCTGCCCCTACCGGCCTCGCTGGGGAATACCCGCGAAGACGCCGTGCGCCTGCAGTATGCCCTGCTGTACCAGCACCGCATCGAAGCCCCTATCCTCTGCCTGAATGGGCGCTTATGGGTGCGCATATCGGCCCAGGTCTACAACACCCTGGAGGACGTGGAGGCCCTGGCCCGGGCCATTGAGGCCTGGCAATAAAAAACCGCCCGTTATCGGGCGGCTTGCTGGCGGAGTGGGAGGGATTCGAACCCTCGATACAGGAAACCCGTATACACGCTCTCCAGGCGTGCCCCTTCAACCACTCGGGCACCACTCCAGCTTTGGCCTGCTCATGCAGGCAAGGTTGAGTGTACTAAGGCGGCCTGAGGAGCGTCAAGCTGGTAGCGTATACTTTTGAGCGTGCGCTTACTGGCAGTCTTTCCTCATCCCGATGACGAGATAGGGGTTTCCGGCACGCTGGCAAAGCACGTTTTGCGGGGCGACGCGGCCAAGATTCTCTGGCTTACCAGGGGCGAGCTGGCCAGCCAGTTTGGTGAGACGCCCCCGGACGAGGTGGCCCGCATCCGCGAAGAGCATGGGCACACCGTGGCCCAGATGATCGGCGCGGAGGCGCAGTTCCTGGACTTTGCCGACTCGAGCCTCACCGGCGGGCGCGACGAAGCCCTGGCCATCGCCCGGGTGGTGGCGGCCTGGAAACCGGATGTGGTGATCACCTGGAACCCCCAGGATGTGCACCCCGACCACCGGGCGGCCTACTGGGCCACCCTCTCGGCGCTCAAGTTCTGCCGGATTCCCAAGCTGGTAGGGGAGGCCCACCGCCAGCCGGTGCGGCTTTTGCACTACCACCGCAGCGATATTCCCCGTCCGACGGTGTATGTGGACGTGGGCGAGGACGGGCAGGCGGTGGCCGAGAAGGTCTTCAGCTTCTACCGCGATTTTTACAAGTGGGAGTACAGCCTCGAGGCCTTCAGGGCGAATCGCTCGAGGCTGGGGGCTGAGGCAGGCGTGAAGTTTGCGGAGCGGTTTCAGTCTGAGACCCCGCTGGCCCATCCCTATCTTGGCTGAGCTCCACATCCTCGAAACTGCCGCGGGGGCTGGTGAAGGTGTAGGCCGCAAAGGCCCCGATGAGGGTGAGCGGCAGCAGGCTATAACCGCCGATTTCACCCGCCAGCACCACCGCTGCAAACGGGGCTCGAGCGATACCGGCCAGCAGCGCGGCCATACCCACCAGGGCAGCAGTTTCGGGTGCGGGCGCGATGGAGGGAAAAACCTGGCCTAAAAGCTGCGCTAAAATCAGCCCGCTCAGACCGCCCAGGCTAATTGCAGGGGTGAGCTGGCCGCCGTAGGCGCGCACACCGCCGCCCAGGATTAGCAAGGCCAACTGCACCAGGAAGAGCCCGCCCAGGAAGGGCAGGGTAAGGATGGGGGAGGTGCCGAGCTGTACCCAGGGCAGCCCATTGCCAATGGCTTCGGGCATCAGCAGCAAGACCCCGGCCAGCACCAAGCCAAATAGCGCGTGTCGAAACCCAAAGGTCAGCCGGCGCAACCATCGCTGCAAGAACCGCTCGGCCTCGAGCCAGAGCGTACCCACCCCGGCGCACACCAGCCCGATGACCAGGCCAAAGAAAAGCTGCGGCCATTCCAGCGGCCCTGGGGGTAGCTCGAGCAGCGGCCCATACCCGTGAAAAAGGCCATAAACGGTAAAGCCGGCCAGGGCCCCAATCAGGGCGGGGGCCAGCGCGCCGACCTCGAGGGCCAGCCCCCGGTAGACGATCTCGCTGGCTAAAAGCGCACCGGCCATGGGCGCGTGGAAAGCCGAGGCAAAGCCGGCGGCCATCCCGGCGAATGGCAGAAACCGGCTCGACTCCCCTAAGGGGATGCGCCGTCCCAGCACGCTGCCCACCCATAAACCCAGGGCGGCCATGGGCCCTTCACGCCCCAGGGGTGAGCCGGCCCCCAACTGGAATAAGGCCCCGATGATGCCGCGAAAATACTGGCTGGCCCGCACCGGTTGGCCCGCACGGTATGCGGCCAGGAGCCAGCCCAGGCCCCGGCCCGAACCCAGGTAGCTCGAGGCCGCGAACACCAGCGGCAACAGCAGGGCCAGCCACCAGTAGCTGGGCCCGCGAAAAACCTGCGACAACCCTCCCTCGCCGGGCAGGCCGGGCGGCAGGTAGCCCAGGGTTTCGCCCATCAAGTAACGTTCGAAGAGCTTCAGCACGGACACGAACCCGGCGGCGAATACACCGGTGAGTGCTCCGACGAAGGCGCTGTATAGGATGAGCGAACCGATCTGCATAGTGCACTGCGCGTTGGGCGGTCTGGCCCTGCGGGGCCACTACCAGGATTGTACCTGTGAAACCGGTGTTCCGCGGGTAATGCGAGGCGGCTCGAGCCCCAGCACCCGGTAGCCGTTGCGGGTGGCGGCCCGCACCAGCACCCTGGGATCCACCTGGTTCCACAGGAAAAGGGCCTCGTTGCGCACGTCCAGGTCGGGGCTGCTGCTGCGCGAGTCGGTACCCAGGGCGGGCTCGAGGCGGTGCTTCAGGTACAGTTCCCAGGGCATCTGGCCGCACGCCAGTCCCTGGTTGCTGCGCGGGCAGGTGACGATGCGGGTGCCCGACTGGGCCAGCATCTGCACCTCTTCCTCGTCCACCTGCACGCCGTGCACAATCGTCAGGTGCGGCCCCAGCACCCCCAGTTCGGCCAGGTAGCGCACAGGGGTCAGGCCGGGAACCTCCTGGTAGGCAGGAAAACCATACCGCATGGGGATTTCCTGTAGTGCCCCAGCGCCCTGCGTCATCAAAACCGTTTCCTCGAGGCTTTCGGCCACGTGCATCTGCATGGGAAAGCCCTCGAGCCTGGCGATCTCGACCAGCTTCTTGAGCAGCCCGGCGCTCACGTTGTAGGGCGTGTGGGGTGAGATGCCCACCCGGATGAGGCTGTTGCGCTGGCGCCAGCTCGACAACTGCACGGCTATTTTGCGCGCTACCGAATCGGCCTGATCGGGGTTGCGGTTGATCACTTCCAGATACACCACCCCGGGTAGGGAACTGTGCGCTACCAGCCACTCCACAACCTCTGGCTTGTAGGCGATATCCCCAAAGCCACCCACCCCCAGCGCCTGAAGCTCACCCAGGCCCCGTGCGGCCGCCTCCACGGTGCGCCATGGGCCATGCTCAATCACGTGCTGGATAAAGTTGGGGTAGGTTCCGCGAAAGTAGGGCACCGTGGATAAGTCCAGGTGGGTGTGGGCGTTGACCACCGGGGGCGTGAGGGCCTTGCCTTTGTGCACAAGCGGCGCGTCTGGGTGGCTTTGTCGTAGCTCGGATAGGGGGCCCACGGCGGTCACGTGGCCGCCCACCACCACCAGGCCGCCCTCGAGCATGGGGGTGCCAAAACCCGCGTACACCACGTCGGCCGTCCAGATTTCGGGTTTAAGGTTCAGGGTTGCCTCCAAAGGATGGGCTGGGCGGGTGGTTGCCGGCCACCCGCTCCAGCAGGTAGCGGTTGGGGCCGCGCACAAAGTCTACGGCGCGGTAGCCCCGGGCAAAGTAATGCCCGAATACCTCGCGGCTGTGCATCCGCCACGCCAGGGCCAGCGCGGGGTCGGTTTGCAAAATATGGCCCCAGTCTTCGGGAATCTGCACCAGGATTCTTGGGTCGCTCAGGCCCAGGTAGGCCTCCACGGGCACCTGCTGCTCGAGGCGGTTGGCGAGTGGAAGCCCCGCTACCTCCGGGGTGGGTGCGGGGGCATACATCCGCTGAAACACCCTTGGGGTGCGCAGCTCCCACACCGCATAGGCCCGGTCGGAAGGGGCCCCGGCGTTGATACCGCCCATGGGCCCGTAGCAGTTGGGGATGTAGCGGTGGAAGGTGGCCCCCAGTTTGCGCAGGTTGAAATGGGCGTTGAGCCCCCGCAGCGGGTCGAAGGTCCAGACCACCCGCTCGTAGCCTTTGCTGAGGGCCCAGTCGCGCTGGTAGCGCTTTAGCAGCAGCCCAATCTGGCTGCCCTGGAACTCCGGCAAAACCCCGGCCATGTGCGAGTGGTGGTCGGTGGGGCGGTTAGTGGGAAAGCCAAAGATAAAGCCCACCAGCCGTTCGGGGGCGTTGGGCTCCTGGAGATAGGCCCCCGCCAGCAAGGCCCCCTCGTGCACCAGGGCCATCAGCGTGCCGCTGCGGATGGTGTCGTTGGGGTCGTTCCAGATGGCCTGCTCGAGCCGGGGAATCTGCATGATTTCCTCGGGTTCGTGCAGTTCACGAATCACCACTTGCATAGGCGCACTCAGATGCTTTTGCCGATATAGGCCGACTTCTCGGTGAGGCTTTGAATCAAGTCGCGCTTGAGGGTCACGCCCAGGCCGGGCCCCTGCGGCACGGGCATCAGGCCGCCGGTGGCCTCGAGCGGCTCTTCGATGATGTCCTCCTGCCAGTAGCGGCTGGCGCTGCTGGTATCGCCGGGCTTGATGAACATGGGCAGGGTGGCCACGTGAATGTTGGCGGCCCGGCCAATGCCGGCCTCCAGCATCCCGCCCATCCAGACCGGCAGGCCGTAGCTCTGGGTGATGTCGTGGATTTTGCGGCTGGCCAGAATGCCCCCCACCCGCCCCGGCTTGAGGTTAATCACCCGCCCGGCCCCGATCTCCAGGGCTTTGCGGGCATCCTCGGGCGAGGTGATGGACTCGTCCAGGCAGATGGAGGTGGAGATGGCCGCCTGTAGCTTGGCGTGGTCGAGGATATCGTCGAAGGCCAGGGGCTGTTCGATGTAGTCGAGCCGGGCGGCATCCAGGGCCTTGAAGGTGGCGATATCGTTGAGGCTGTAGGCCGAGTTGGCGTCCACGGTGAGGTTGGCCTCGGGGTAGGCCTCGCGCACCGCCAGGGCCAGCTTGACGTCCCAGCCGGGCTTTATTTTCAGTTTGATGCGCTTGTAGCCCTGGGCCAGCCCCTGGCCCACCTTCTCGAGGGTGGCCTCGAGGCTGGGCTCGATGCCCAGGCTGATGCCCACCGGAATCTCCGTGCGCACCCCACCCAGCACCTTCCAGAGGGGCTGCCCCAGGCTTTTGCACCACAGATCCCAGAAGGCCATCTCGAGGGCGGCCTTGGTCATCTTGTTGCCCCTGAAGCCGGCTATCTCACCCCAGAGCTGCTCGGGGTTGGCAAAGTCTTTGCCCAGCACCTTGGGAATCAAAAGCTCCTGCAAAAGCGCCCAGGCCCCTGGGATGGTCTCCTCCCGGTAGTGGGGGGTGTACTCCATCACGGTCTCGGCGTAACCCTCGAGGCCCTCGCCATACAGGGTGAGCACGATGATGTGGCGCTGGGTCTGCACCCCAAAGGAGGTTTCGAAGCGAAACTTGAGCGGTAGGGAGATGAGACGGAGTTCAGCGGCTTCAATTTTCATGCCCGTATGCTAACGCCCAGGAGGCCAAAAGCCCAGGGTGCGTGCGGCAAATGCAGATTTTGTTCACAAGCGATATATCGTGAAAGAAAGAACGTATAGAAAAGCAAGCCTTGAAGTGGAGTGCCGAGGCCTGGTGGGGGGCGCCATGCCAGGGCTCAGCGCAGAATCTGCTGGATTACACCCCGCAGGGCCTGGGTGCGCTGCTCGAGGCTCAGGCTGTCCAGGTCGCCGCTTACAAAGCTGGCCCGGCCCTTGCCAAAGGTACTGGACTCCGCCAGGGGTTGTTGGCCGGGATAGCTGGCTATAAGCACCAGGCGGCCGCCCTGCTCCACGTAGGCCCGCAGCATCTTACGCTGGGCCTCCGGCCAGCGCTGGCTCCAGTCGGGTGGTAGCACCCAGACAACCAGCGGGTATTGCGCAATTTCTCCAGCCCCGGGCCGCTTGTCGGGGCTGGCCTGCACCACCGTGCTGCTAAGCTCCAGCGCCTCCAGGGCTTTTTGGATCGCCGCAGTCTCGGGGGTTTCGATTACCAACAGGGCGGTTTTGAGGGGGGTGGGTGGTTTTGCTGCCGGAGGGCTATCCGGCGGCGCGGGTTTCAGTGCGGCCAGGGCATCGCCCAGCCGAATCGCACCCTTCCCACTACCGGTGGCCGATAGGGGTAGCGCCGAGTTGAGCAAAGCCTGCCGTACCTGCTCGGCCTTGAAGCCCCCGGACATCAACAAAGCCGCACCGCCGGCAGCAATGGCGGTGCTCACCGAGGTGCCGCTCATGGACATGTACCGCCCACCGGGGATGCTCGAGCGCACGTCCACCCCTGGTGCGACCAGATCGGGTTTTTGCACCACGGTGTTGTAGGGGGTACCCCAGCGCACCTCACCGCGGCTGCTGAAGCCGGCCACCCGATTGGCGGAGTCTATAGCACCGATGCCCAGTACCCCCGGCATGTTGCCAGGGGTGGCCGGGGCCCCACCGGAGTTGCCAATGGCGAACACCGGTAGCACGCCCATCTGCCTCATGCGCTCGATCACAGGTACGAACTCGTTCTGGGTACCCTCGAGGCCCAGCGACATCGAAACGATATGCACGTTCTGTTCGAGCACCCAGTCCAGGCCGCCCAGTACCTGGGCCAGTGTGCCGTAGCCGCCCGGCAGCACCAGCGCCGAAACCAGGCGCGCCTCTGGGGCGACGCCCACGTGGTTACCCACCAGCAGGCCGGCTGTATAGGTGCCATGCAAAGAGGAATCGTAGGGTTCGGCGACGCGGGCTACGCCATCGGCGCTCACTTCGGCAAAAGCCACGATTTTGCCTCGTAAATCGGGGTGTGCGGCATCGACGCCGGTGTCCAGATGGCCGATGCGGATGCCCTGGCCTCGCATTCCCGCAGCCCACAGGCTGGGTGCGCCGATGTGGGCCAGGGCCCAGCTGCTGCCACCGCCAACCGTGTCGGAGAGCGCCCTGGCGACCGGCTGGCCGAGCTGGACGGTGCGGTTGGGGTAAACCCGCCGCACGCCGGGTACCTGGGCCAGGCGTTTGACCTCCGATGCGGGCAGGCGCACCAGAAGACTTTGGCTGGCCCAGAAGCCTTTGCTGGCTTTGATGCGCAGCCGCCCTTCGGCCTGCCCCAAATGGGTCTTCAGCAGGCGCATTAACTCTGCTTTAGCCTGCCCTTTGGGCAGCGCTGGCCCATCAAGCTCCACAATCACCTCCACTGTGGGGGGTCGGGCCTGCGCAGGCGCGACCAGCAGGGTTAGAAGCAGAATGAGCAGTCGGAATGGTGCCATGTTTTCAGGCTAGGTGGCCGTATAGGGCTAGTTTTGAGCCATGGCTAAAGGAATCTTGGGATTCACCTTGAGCCAGGCTTTACCAACCGCGGGGTGGGTGGGTTGAGCGAAGTGGAGGCGGGCTTCCATATTGTGGGGCTGGTTTTGTCGCATTGGGTTAGATTTAAGCTGTATGACACCCGAAGAGTTCAGACGCCTGGGGTACCAATTGATTGATTTCATCGCTGAGTATCGCGCAAGCCTCGAGGCCCTGCCGGTAATGTCGCAAGCTTCACCCGGAAGCATCAAAGCCCTGTTTCCGGCTTCACCGCCCGCACAGGCCGTGGGACTGGCAGGGGTGCAGGAGGGGCTCAGGGCCTTATTCCCGGGTCTGACCCATTGGCAAAGTCCCAATTTTTATGCCTGGTTTCCCTCCAACGCGCCGCTCTCTTCGGTGCTGGCCGATCTGGTGGCTACCGGACTGGGCCAGACCGGCATCACCTGGCAGGCCAGCCCGGCCCTGACCGAGGTTGAGGAGGTTATGACCGACTGGCTGCGCCAGATGTTTGGCCTGCCCGATTGCTTTCAAGGGGTCATTCAGGATACCGCCTCCACCGGTACGCTGGTTGCGCTGCTGACCGCCCGGGAGTGGGCGACGGATCAGTCCCAGGATCGGGGTGGGCTGCAGGCCGAGGCCCGGCCTCTTACCGTGTACGTCTCCGACCAGGCCCACAGCTCGGTGCCCAAGGCGGCTTTGCTGGCCGGTTTTGGGCGCGAGAACCTGCGCCTTATCGAGACCGACGAAGACCATGCCATGCGTGCAGACCTGCTCGAGGCCGCCATAGAGCGCGACCTGGCCGAGGGCCGCAGGCCCTGCGCGGTGGTGGCGGCGGTGGGTACGACCAACACCACCGCCATCGATCCGGTGCGGGCCATTGCCGAACTGTGCCGGAAGTATGGTCTCTGGCTGCACGTGGATGCAGCCATGGCCGGTGCGGCCATGATTCTGCCGGAGTGCCGGGGCCTGTGGGACGGCATCGAGCACGCCGACTCCATCGCCATCAACCCCCACAAGTGGCTGGGGGTGGCTTTCGACTGCTCGCTCTACTACGTGCGTGCGCCCGAGCATCTGATCCGGGCCATGTCCACCAACCCCTCCTACCTGCACTCGACAGCCGATGGTCAGGTAAAAAACTACAAAGACTGGGGAATCCCGTTGGGGCGGCGCTTCCGGGCCCTGAAGATCTGGTTCACCCTGCTCGACCAAGGGGTCGAGGGCCTGCAAGCCCGGCTAAGGCGTGATATAGCCAATGCCCGCTGGCTCGAGGCCCAGGTTCGCCAGACCCCCGGCTGGGAGCTGCTGGCGCCGGTGCCGCTTCAGACCCTGTGCCTGCGCTACAACCCTGCCGGCCTGAGCCCAGCGCAGGTGGATCGGCACACCCAGGACTGGGTGGCCCGCATCAACCGTTCTGGCCGGGCCTTCCTGACCCCGGCTCTGCTCAAAGGGCGCTGGATGGTACGGGTCTCGATTGGAGCTGAGTCCACCGAACGCCGTCATGTGGAGTCGCTGTGGGCCCTGATGCAGCAGGAAGCCCAGAAGGTGCAAATTGAAAGCTGAACCCTTCGAGCCCCTGCGCACCGAGGATGGCTCGCTCACCCTGGTACATCCAGCGTTTGGTGAATCGTACAGTTCCCGTTACGGGGCCTGGATGCAGGCCAACGAGCTGTACCTCAAGCTGACCCAGACCCACCAGCACCCGTCGCCAAGGGTGCTCGAGGTGGGCTTTGGGCTTGGGGTTAATTTTCGGGCGACGCTGGAGAACTGCCTGCAGCGCGGGGTGTGTCTAGAATACCTAAGCTACGAGGCTTTTCCGGTCTCGAGGGAGGTGCTGGCATCGGTGGAGATGCCGCTTTCGGTCGCGGCGCGGAAGGTGTGGGCCCGTATCCTCGAGGGCTGGCCGGCAGCGCCCGGCGGGTCTTTGTGCCAGGAGGGGGCTTGGGGGCGGCTCGAGGTGCGTTTTGAAGACGTGACACAGGCCCTTTTCCCCAACGGCTGGGCCACTGCAGTCTACCTCGACCCCTTCAGCCCCAAGGTCAACCCCGAGCCCTGGCAGCCTGGTGTTCTGAGCAAGCTATTTGCGGCCGCTCGAGGGGGTGCGCGGCTGGCCACCTACTCGGTAGCGGGGGGCTTTCGCCGCACGCTGGCCGCAGCCGGCTTCACAGTGCGCAAGGTGCCAGGCATAGGAAAAAAGGCCTGGACAGTGGCCGAACGCCCCGAAGCCTAGCCCTTAGCTGGCCGCAGTCTCGGTGGGTTTGGGGTCTTCTGCCTCTTCGACCAGGTTGATACCCAGAGCCCGTTCGGCCAGGCGCTCCCCGGCCTCGGCAAAGGGCCGGGAGATGAGGGTGGCCCCGGCTTCTTGCAGGAGTGGATCCTCTTCGCGGTGATAGCTGGTTGCGGCGATGACCCCCGAAAAGCCCCGCTGCTTGAGCCCCTGGGCGGCCCGAAGCTTGGCCTCGAGGTCGGGTAGGGTCAGCAGCACTCCGCGCAACCCGTCCAGATCGATCCGTTCCCATAGCTCGGGGTCTTCGGCGTCGCCATAGCGCACCTGGCGGTTTTTGGCCCGGTGGAACTCGAGCTTGCTCTCGTCGGCGTCGAGCCCCAGCACCCGGTAGCCCTGCCCGGTCAGCATCTTGTAAGCCGCCCCACCCGTGCGGCCCATGCCCACCACCAGCCACTCGGCCCCGCCCAGGCTGGTGGGTTCGTCGTCGGCGTGCAAACCTTTACGCTCGAAGCGCAGTAAGAACCGCTCGTAGCGCTGAAACAGGGTGTGCACCGAACGGTTGAGCGGGGCCGCCAGGGCCAGCGAGATCGCCACCACCAAGCCCACCAACTGACCCCAGGACTCCGGTAAGAGGCCGGCCTCCACGGCGGCCACGCTGGTGATCAGGGCAAACTCGCTATAGCTACCCAGGGACACGCTGGTCACGAAAGCGGTGCGGGCCCGCAGGCCGAAGAGGACAAACAACACAAAAAAGAGGGCGGCTTTGAGGGGGAGCAGGAGTATAAACACCAGGGCCAGGGGGAGTGCCGAGAGGGAGGGCAGACCCATCAGCCCAATTTGCAGGAAAAAAGCCACCAGGAAGGCCTCTTTCAGGCCCCACAGGGTGCGCGACAACTCCGAGGTTTGCGGATGACCGGCCAGGGCCGCCCCTATCAGCAAAGCACCCAGCTCGGGCGATACCCCCAGATTTTGGGCCAGGTTGGCCCCCCCAGGGCCAGGCCCAGGCCGTAGAGCAACAGGAGCTCATCGTGGCCGCTTTTTTCCAGGATCCAACCCACCAAAGGTCGCAGCAAGGGCAGGGCCAGCAGCAGCAGCGCCCAGGGCGTGGGGTTCTTGACCCCCGCGTAGGCCAGCAGGCCCACCGCGACCAGGTCTTGCAAGACCAGAATCCCAACCGCCACCCGCCCGTGAAAGGTGGAAAGCTCCCGGCGGTCGTCGAGCAGCTTCACGGCCAGCACCGTGCTGGAGAAGGCCAGTCCAATCCCTAAAAAGAGCGCGGCATTGGGGCCCATTCCCAACAGAAGCCCAATCAGGCCCAGAAGCAGGCCGAAAAGCACCAGGTGAAGGCCCCCTACGCCCAGCACCTCCAGGCGCACCAGACTGGCAAAACGGAGCTTCAGACCGACTGTGAAAAGCAGCAGCAATACGCCCACATCGGCGATCTGTTCCAGTAAGGGGCTGTTTTGGTAGCCCAGACCCCACAGCGTGAAGCCCGCCCCGAGGTAGCCTACCAGCGGTGGCAGTCCAAGACGGCTTGCAAGCAAGCCCAACCCATAGGCGGCTCCAACCCATGCCAGCTCCATGTCTCAATAATAGGGGACGATCGTCTTCGGGAAGAAACAAGCTCCATACACTTCGGGGATGATTTTTATTGAGGACAGATGGCCCCTTGATCCTTTGTTTTGGTTTTAGCGCCGGGACTTTTTTGTGGCGAACACCCCGAAGGGGGGCTGGCCCAGCCGCCGCGCGAGCCGGGGCATGAGGATGAGGTCTTTGTTGTGGAGCCAGAGTGCGTCCAGCAGGGCTTGGGCCAGGGGGCCGGCATTGGCGTAGCGCCGCAGGGGTACACGGATGGCCTGGCCTTCGGCGGCGATGAGCACGAGCTGCAACCCCCCGCCCAGCAGGTCGCGCAGGCCATCCACCGCTTCGATGCGGGGTAGTGGATGCTCTTCCCAGCGGCCAAAACTCCGGATGCGCAGGTGGGTGGGGGTGACCTCGAGCCCGCTCAACCAGCCCTCGTCGATCCCCAGCAGCACCATGTAGACCCCCAGCAGCCCAAACAAAATCACCGACCAGCGCGGCTCCACCCCCTGGAGCCAGGCCGCCAGACACAAAGCCGCCAGCGCCAGGCCCATCACCATCAGCCCCAGCGCCATCAGGTAGGTTTGCACGCTGCGCTTCGAGACGACAGCAGGCGCTTCCATGGGGGCAAGTTTATGCGGGCCTGCCCTCGGGTACAAGGTGTCGGGCACCCGCCAGGCTCGAGGGCTACTTCCCTACGCAGAAGTTGCGGAAGACCCGGTCGATCACCTCTTCCGAAACGTCTTTACCGAGGATTTCGGCCAGGGCCTCCAGGGCCTGCTCAATGGAGAGGGCGGCCAGGTCTTCGGGGGCTTGCAGGGCTTCTTGGAGGTGCCCCTGGGCGCGGCGCAGGGCCTCCACGTGGCGCTCGTTGCTGACCCAAAGCTCCCCCTCGGGGGCCTGGCCCAGGAGCCGGTGGTGAATCTGCTGGCGCAGCTCTGGCAGGCCCAGACCGGTCTGGCTCGAGACCCTCAGGTAGGCCGCGTCGCTCCAGGCCGGGGCCAGGTCGGCTTTGGTGGCGACCTTCAGGGTACGCTCCCAGGGCAGCGGGGGCGGGGTGGGGCGGGGCTGGCTCTGGTCGGCCAGGTAGAGCACCAGGTCGGCCTCCTGGGCAATGGCCAGGGCCCGCTCCACCCCGCTTTTCTCGATTACGTCGTCGGTTTCCCGCACCCCAGCGGTGTCCACCGCCACGATGGGCACCCCGGCGATCTCCAGGGGGGCCTCGAGGTAGTCGCGGGTGGTGCCGGGGATGGGGGTGACGATGGCCCGCTCGTAGCCCAGCAGGGCGTTGAGCAGGCTGGACTTGCCCGCGTTGGGCGCACCCACCAGGGCGATGCGGGCCCCTTTCTGGGCGATGCGCCCGGCGGGGGCGGTGGCCAGCAGGTGGGTTATCTCCTGCAAAACCGGCTCGAGACCGGCCTGAATCTGGGCCGGCTCCACCCCTTCCTCGGGGTAGTCGAGCCAGGCCTGGATATGGGCCAGCAGGTCAAAAAGTTGCTCCGAAAGATAACTGATTTTTTGCGATAGACCCGCGCTCAAGCCGCGCAAGGCCTGCCGCCGGGCCGCGTCCGACTCGGCCTCGATCAGGCTCAGCACCGACTCGGCCTGGGCCAGATCCATCTTTCCGTTCAGATAAGCGCGCAGCGTGAACTCGCCGGGCTGGGCGGGGCGGGCCCCCAGCTCAAACAGGGCCTGCAAAACCCGTCGCAATACCGCCGGTGAGCCGTGGGTATGAAGCTCCGCGCTATCCTGGCCGGTGTAGGAATGGGGTTGGCGAAACACCAGCAAGAGCGCCTCGTCCAGCACCTCCCCGGTGTGTGGGTCGCAGATCTGGCCGTGGGTAAAGCGGCCCCCGGCCAGCTTGCTGGGGTTTTTACCTTTCCACAGCCTCGAGACCAGCTCCAAAGCACCCTCGCCCGAGACCCGTATGATGCCCACCGCCCCCTTGCCGGGTGGGGTGGCGATGGCCGCGATTACGTCACTGAGTGAAGGAAGGCCCACAAGCTTTCAGTTTATGCGCGGCAGAATCCAGTCAATGAGGGTTAGGGCAGTTTTGCAGCGCTTGAGCGGATCGCCTGCAAACAGGCCCTCGATCAGCTCGAAATGAGGCAGGGGGGTTTCCAGCCGGGTAAGGTGGGTGAAAACCGCCCCGGCAGGGGGCACGGGCTTGTTATTGGCAGCCCACAGGCCCTCCAAAATTTTCTGGCTCTGGATGCTGGAAAAATACCCCATTTTGAGCCGGGCCTGCTCCTGTAAAGCACTCTGGAGTTTGCGGCGGGCTGTTTCCAGCCAGTGGGCCAGGGCTTTGCGTTCGGCTTCGGGTACCTCGTAGGCTTCGAATAGCTGCTGGGCCTCGAGCCGCAGCGCGGCCAGCTTGCCCTCAGGGTCATGGAGGATTCTGCCGTCCAGGTGGCTATACAACTCCATAGGGTGGCGGCGCATCTTGTCGCGGGCCTGTACCAGGTTGCGAAAGTGTATCTCCACCAGGTGGCCGTCTTGTTCATAACTTCGAAAGCCACGTTCCGTGACCCCACTCAGAAGCACCCAAAAGTCAATATCGGCAAAAGGGGAGGCGTCGCCTCGAGCGCGCGAGCCGGTCAGCAACACCCCCACCACCTTGGGGTCGGACTTGAGCGAGTCTACAATTTGAGCGATCAGGTCTTCCATCAGTTGGGCTTTCTGTTGCGGTAACGTGTACTGAGCCATTCTGCCAGCAATAGCGCGGCCTGCTTGTCCAGGAACTGGTTGCCGTTGCCGCACTTGGGTGACAGGATGCAGCGCGGACAGCCCGCTTCGCAAGGGCAGCGCTGAAGCAGGTCGCGGGCCGCGGCCACCCACCGGGGAAACTGCCGCGCGGCCGCTCGAGCATACCCCACGCCGCCGGGGTAGCCGTCGTAGATGAAGATGGTGGGGCCGCTGCCCGAGGGCAGGGGCCGGGGGTAAAAGGGGTACGAGACCCCCCCGATGTCCTGCCGTTCGGCCAGCACGAAGAGGGGCAGAAGGCCGATCAGGGTGTGCTCGAGGGCGTGGATGGCCGAGGGCACCAGGGCCTCGGTCAGGAAGCCACGCTCGGGCCAGCGCGGCTCCACCGGGTTGCCCGCTTCCACCGTCGGCAACACCGCCAGGCCCAGGCAGGGGTGGAACCAGACGGCTTCGGTCTGGAAGGTGAGTTCCGGCATCAGGAGCGCGACCTCTTCCAGCACCACCTCGCTGACGAAGCGCTTTTTGACGTACCCGGTCACCCGCTCGCGCAGCAGCACCGACCCCACCCAGACCCCCTCGAGCATTTCCTCGCCTTGCAGCACCTCGATCTCGGTCTCGGCCCGGGGCTGGGTGTAGTAGTCCTCAAGGCCCGGCAGCAGCACAATTTCCCGCCGCTCGAGGTCGAGGTTGCGCACCAGATAACCCTCGCCCTGGTGCAGGTAGACCGCGCCCGGATGGGCCTCCCAGTAGGCCTGGCGCTCGTCCAGGGTACCCAAGAGCTTCCCGGTGTTGTCGCGCAGGCTAAAGGTTTTGCCAAAGCCGCGCAGGATTAGGGCCTGGTGGGGGTTGCGCACGGTGGAGAAAAGCCGCCGGTGCTTTTCGATCAGGGGGGGCTGGATGTTGTGCCAGGGCTTGTAAAAGGGGTCGAGGGGCTGGGTGCTGGCTTCCACAGGTAAGGCGATGGGCAGCTCCCGCGCGGCGCAGTGGGCGTGCAGGGGGAAGAGCGTGGGGTTATCGGGGTCGGCGATGGCCGACTCCGGGGCGCCGGTCAGGAGCAGCTCGGGGTGTTGCTCGAAGTAGGCATCCATGGGGTCTTCGCGGGGAATCCAGAGCACCAACGCGCGCTGCTGCCCGCGCCCAGCCCGACCGGCCCGCTGCCAGAACGAACTCACCGAGCCCGGATAGCCCAGCAGCACCACCACCTCCAATCCCCCGATATCCACCCCCAGCTCGAGGGCGCTGGTGCTCACCAGCACCCGAACCGTGCCTTCCTGCAGGGCCTGTTCCAGCTTTCGACGATCCGCTGCGGTATAGCCGGCCCGGTAGGGGCGCACCCGATCGTCGGCGGCGTAGCGGGCGACCAGCTCAGCGGTGCGGCGGGCGTTGGTGAAGATCAGGGTGCGCAGCCCCTGCTCGGCGGCGTGGCGGGCCAGCAGGGCGGCCTCGAGGTTGGGGCTGCGGCGGTTTTTGCCCTCTTTATCCAGGGCCTTGGGCACCCAGACCGCAAACTCGCGCTCGGCCCCCCGGGGGCTGGCGGTGATTTGCACGAACTCGAGGCCGGTCAGGCCCTGGGCGTGTTCGGCGGGGTTGGCGATGGTGGCGCTGGCCGCGATGACCTGCGGCCTGGCCCCGTAGTGCCAGGCCAGCCGCAAAAGCCGTTGCAGAATCAGGGCGGTGTGAGAGCCAAACACCCCCCGGTAGGCGTGAAGCTCGTCCAGCACGATGTAGCGTAGCCGGGCAAGAAACGCCGCCCACTCGCCGTGACGCGGGAGCAGGCCAAAGTGCAGCATATCGGGGTTGGTGAGGAGGGCGCGCCCCTGCTCCCGGGCTTTTTTGCGCTGCGAGTCGGGGGTATCGCCGTCGTAGGCATAGATTCGGTCGGCGACCTCGAGCACCCGCCCCATCTGCCGCAACCGTCCCAACTGGTCGTGGGCCAGGGCCTTGGTGGGGTAGAGCAGCAGGGCGGTCTGGCCCTCGAGCACGGCTTTGAGCACCGGGGCCTGAAACACCAGGCTCTTCCCCGAGGCGGTGGAGGTGGCCATCACCAGGTGCTGGCCCTGCTCAATGACGGCAAAAGCCTCGGCCTGAAAGCTAAAGGGTTGCAGCTCGAGCGCGGCCAGTACCCCCGAGAAAACCCCGTTGTAGGCCGCTTTTTGCGGTGGCTCGGCGGGCAGCAACCGCACAAAGGCGAGCTGTCCGGCGTAGCCCTCGAGGTCGCGCAGCCATTCAGCGTAGGAGGTGTAGGGCAGTAAGGCCTTGGGCAACGACATGCTTCAAAGGTGGGTTAGGGGCGGTAGTCGCCGGGCTGGTGCTCCCGCACCCGGGACAAATTGTAAAGCGGAACCAGCATCAAGAGCGCGCCAAAGAAGCCCAGCATGTGGAGGTTGAACCCTTCCACAATCAGCCCGCCCAGGATGGGCAGGCTCATGCCGGCGGCGTTGGACCACAGGTCGAGCATCCCAATGGCCTGGCCGCGCCGGGTGGGGGGTGTCACGTCGGTCAGCATGGTGTTGGCGCTCAGAAAGGCCCCCGACCAGCCCAGCCCCACCAGAAAAGTGCCGGCGGTGATCACCCAGTAGCCCTCACCCAGCCCCACCAGGAGGGCCCCCAGCCCTGCCACCGCCAGCCCCGCCATGATCACCGGCTTGCGGCCCAGCCGGTCGGTCAGGCGGCCTATGGGCCAGGACAGGGCAAACATGCCCATCACGTGCAGGGCTACCGAAAAGGAGATCTGCGAAAGGCTGCAATCCAGGGCCTTGAGGGCCAGGGCCGTCATGGCCATCATCATCACCATCTGCCCCTGCACCGTGACCGCCGTGAGAATGGCCGCCAACCGCACGCGCGCCAGGTCTTTTTGCTCGAGGCCCTCCGAGGCCGAGGCCGCGCCCTGCAAGGCCCAGGCCGGGTAGTACCGGGCGAGCTCGAGGGCCATCTGCTTGGGGTCGGGCTGGATGCCGGCTACCAGCAGGAAGCTTGGCAGAATCAACAGTGGCAGCATTAGCCAGGCCAGGGCAATCTCGTTGATGCCCAGGGCCAGCCCCAGGTGCTCGGCCACCCAGACCAGCAATGGAGAGAGGCCGGCCCCAAACAAAGAGCCCATGGCTACCAGGCTCAGCCCCTCGGCCCGGCGGCTGGGGGGGTACATATCGGCGGCCGCCACCCGCATCTGCTGCACCGCCCCCACCCCGCTGCCAAAAACTAAAGCACCTGCGCAGAACAAGGCAAACGACCCCAGCAGGGTGGCGGTACCGATCAGCAAGGCCCCCACCAGGGCCAGCCACAAACCTAGGTACAGCCCCGCTTTTCTCCCCCGTCGGTCGGTCATGCGCCCAACGTAAAAGGCCGTCATGACCCTGGCCAGTGATAAAAGACTGGTGGCTAAGCCTGCAAATGCGGCATTGCCCAGCAGCATCACCACCTGGATGGCGCCAAAGGTGGGCACTAGCTGGATGCCTGCGCCGTTGATGGCCTGGGTGATGGCCAGCAACCAGGTGTTCTTGCGTACCTGTGCGGGAATGGGGGCCAAGCCGTCACTGGATTGTGCGGAGGAATGAGCGGACACAAAGGCAGTATACGCCCAGCTCCACGAATCCCCCTCGAGGCTGCAACATAGCGGCATCGGTTTAGGAGTGGCCCGGCGGGGTTTCAGGGTGAGGCGGTATCCTCTGCTGGGCACTGTGACCCTGCACACCCCGGACGGGCAGGCCCTGCTAAACTTGAATTCGATGGAAGCGGCTCCTAAAAAACTTTCCCCGGCTTTGCAGCTGGGCATTGTCGGTCTGATTGCCGTTGGTTTGGTTGCCCTGGCGCTGTTTGCGGCTCCCCCCCAGCGGGCGGGCGATCTGCCCCAGGCCCAGCTGGTTCGCCTGGACGGTAGCAGCGCGGTTTTGCGCAGTGGAAAGCCCATTGTGCTCACGGTCTGGGCGACCTGGTGTACCTACTGCCAGCGGCAGCTCCCCGAGTTCGAAGAGATGGCCCGCCAGCGGCCCGATGTGCAATTCGCCTTTGTCAACGATGGTGAGCCGGTGCAGTTGGTGCGCCAGTTCCACGATACCCGGGGCTTTTCCAGCGCGGTGGTCTACCAGGACGCGCTTCGGACGGTTTCCCGGTCGCTCAGGGTGAACGGCTATCCCTCCAACTTTTTCTATGACTCCAGAGGCAGGCTGGTGGGGGAGGTGCGGGGCTATATGAGCCCGGAGCAGCTCCAGGCCGCCCTGGCCCAGCTCAACTGAGCGCGGTGCTGGGGATACCGGTTTTGGGGAGGGAACGCTTAACTCGAGCCTCCCCAACAATTGCCAGACCCCACCCTGGCTACGGTGGCTAATATGGCGGCTGTGTTGACCCAAAAGCAAGCGTATTTTTCCCCCGAACTTTTTCATTTTCTGATCGAGCTGCGCTATAACAACCGGCGCGAATGGTTTCAGGCCAACAAGCCCCGCTACGAGGCCCTGGTGCGGCAGCCGTTCCTGCGCTTTATCGCCGACTTCGCCCCGCACCTGGAAAAAATCAGCCCCGATTACCTGGCAGGCCCCCAGAGCCTCTTTCGCATCCAGCGCGATACCCGCTTCAGCGCCAACAAGGCCCCCTACAAAACCCATGCGGCGGCCCAGTTTCGCCATCGTCGGGGCCGGGATGTGCATATGCCGGGCTTTTACATTCACCTCGAGCCCGACAACTGCTTCCTGGGCGCCGGTATCTGGATGCCTGAGCCGGAAAACCTGCGGCGCATCCGGGCCGCCATTGCCCGCCAGGATCCCCGCTGGCTGCGGCTGCGCGGGCGGCTCGAGCTCGACGGGGAGGGCAAGCTCACCCGCCCACCCAGGGGCTACCGCGCCGACCACCCCCTCATCGAAGACCTCAAGCAGCGGAGCTTTACGGTTTCGTACCCCCTTGCCGAAGAGGTGGTTACCTCCGACGCACTCCTCCCAGCCGTAGAAAAGGTGTTTCTTGAACTGCTGCCGCTCAACCAGTTTTTGAGCGAGGTCTTGCTATTACCGCAAGAGGAAGAGCCATGATTCTAAGGCTGCCCCCGGCCTGCCTCGAGCAGACCCGCTTCTATCTGCGGGCCGCCCTGCCCCGGGAGGGCGTGGGCCTCTGGGTGGGCCGGGCGGGGCGGGTGGTGGAGTTTTGGCCGCTGCCCAACGTTCACCCGCGCCCCCGCGAGCGCTACGAGGCCGACCCCCAGGCCCTCATCGAAGCCGTTCGGCGCATCGAGCAAAGGGGCCTCGAGCTTCTCGCCATCGTGCACTCCCACCCCAGCGGCCCGGCGCTGCCCAGCGAGGCGGATCGTGCGCAGGCTTACTGGCGGGTTCCCTACGTAATCTTCGATATGCGAACCGGAGACTTCCGGGCTTTTTGCCTGCCACAAACGGAGGAGGTTCCGGTCTGGCTCGAGGGATGAGCGGCCCCGGCTCGGGCTAAACCGCTTTGTGGATACAGCCTGGGTCTTAAATAACCGGGTTGGCTATAGTGCTGGTATGTGGAGCAAAGAGGAGCTAGACCGTTACGCCCGCCACATTGTGCTGCCGGGCGTGGGGGGGGCCGGCCAGGCCCGGCTCAAACAAAGCGCGGTGCTGGTGGTGGGGGCCGGCGGACTGGGCTCGCCGGTTCTAATGTACCTGGCCGCAGCGGGGGTGGGCCGGCTGGGCCTGGTGGAGATGGATCGGGTGGACGTTTCCAACCTCCAGCGGCAGGTGCTGTTCGATACCCCATCGGTGGGGCAGCGCAAGGCCGAGATAGCCAAAAGCCGCCTGGAAAGCCTCAACCCCCATATCCAGATCGAAGCCCACGCCGAGCGGATTACCTCCGAAAACGCCCTTAGGCTGCTGCACCCCTACGATCTGGTAATCGACTGCACCGACAATTTTCCAACCCGCTACCTGCTCAACGATGCCTGTGTCTTGCTAGATAAACCGCTGGTGTATGGGGCCATCCACCAGTTTGAGGGTCAGCTTTCGGTGTTTCACCACCAAGGGGGCCCCTGTTACCGCTGCCTGTTCCCCCAGCCACCCAGGCCTGGTACCGTTCCTAGCTGCGCCGAGGCCGGGGTGTTTGGCGTACTTCCCGGCGTGATTGGTAGCTTGATGGCCACCGAGGCGATAAAAGTGCTGCTGGGCCTTGGGGAGGTGCTGTCCGGAACGCTGCTGCTCTACGATGGTTTACAGGCCCGCTTCCATCGGGTGGGCTTCCCCCGTCGCCCGGACTGCCCGGTGTGTGGTGAGCAACCTAGTGTATCTACACTGCAAGATTATGAGCTTTGGTGCGGAATTTCCGTGTAAGAACGCGATACAATACACAGGCTAGCCCCGACCGCGGTCAGGGCACCCAAGGAGCGATTATGAGTGCAACTGTTGCGATTGCTCGAGGTCTGGAAGATGTCATCTTTACCGAAAGTAGCCTGTGCTTCATCGACGGCGACCAGGGTCGCCTCTACTACGCTGGCTATAAAATCCAGGATCTCGCCGAGTACTCCACCTTTGAGGAAGTAACCTACCTACTGCTGCACGGCCACCTACCCAACAAGGCCGAGCTCAAGGCCTTCAGCGCCAGGCTGGCCTCGCTGCGGGCCTTACCGGCCTCGATTATCAAACAAATCAAACAGTTCCCCCGCGACGCCCACCCCATGTCCATGCTGCGCACCGCGGTGAGCGAGCTGGGCATGGTAGACCCCACCGAGAGCGACGTCTCCCCCGAGGCGCTGTACGAGAAGTCTCTTTCTCTGATCGCCAAGTTTGCTACCATCGTGGCCGCTACCAAGCGTCACCGCGAGGGGCAAAAAATTCTGGCCCCCCGCAAAGGCCTGTCCCATGCGGCCAACTTCCTTTACATGTCCACTGGCAAGGTGCCCAGCAAGGAAGAGACCAAGCTGATGGACGTGGCCCTGATTTTGCAGGCCGAGCACGGTTTCAACGCCTCCACCTTTACCGCCATTGCCACCTACTCCACCCAGGCCGACATCTACAGCTCCATCGTTGCCGCGGTGGGGGCGCTCAAGGGCCCCCGGCACGGCGGCGCCAACGAAGCGGTGATGAAGATGATCGCCGAGATTGGCGCCCCCGAAAACGTCTCGGCCTGGCTGGCCGATCTGCAGGCCAAGAAGGGCCGCGTGATGGGCATGGGCCATCGGGTCTACAAGTCCTACGACCCCCGGGCTGGGGTGCTCGACAAGTACGCGGGGGCGGTGGCCGCCAAGCAAGGGTACAGCAAAGAGTACGCCATCTTGAAGGAGCTCGAGCGCCAGGCAGGGGCCATCTACAACCCCAAGGGCATCTACCCCAACGTGGACTTCTACTCGGGGGTGGTGTACTCCGACCTGGGCTACCCCCTCGAGTTCTTTACGCCCATCTTCGCGGTGGCCCGCATCTCGGGCTGGTGTGCGCACATCCTCGAGTACACCAAGCTAGATAACCGCTTGCTGCGCCCCGACTCCCACTACACCGGGAAGCTAGACCTTCCCTACAAACCCCTGTCGAAACGCTAAGGTTCTTGCTATGTGCAGCGGATGGCTCCTGAAGGCCATCCGTTTTTTTGTGCTTGCATAGTCCAAGCGATGCCATCCGTTCTAGTCCACAAACCGGGCCGGTTTCTGGATGGCCCGCCATAGCCGCTGGCGAAACTCGAGGGGGTCTACCTCGATGGCGCCGAATCGGGCCAGGTGGGGGTTTTGCACCTGCACATCAAAAATCTCAAAACCTCGAGCGCGCAGGTGCTCGACCAAGCGCACCATAGCCACCTTGGAAGCGTTGGGAATGCTGTAAAACATGCTGTCACCGATGAAGGCAGCCCCCAGCGCAATGCCCAGAATGCCGCCTGCGAGCTGGTTGCCACACCAGGTCTCGAAACTGTGGGCAAAGCCATAGCGATGAAGGCTTCTATACAACTCAGCCACCTCAGGGGTGAGCCAGGTTTCGCTGGAATACGTCCAACCCCGGGTGGCACAGCCCTCCAGAACCCCTTCGAAATCGTGGTCGATGCGCACTTCAAAACGTCTGCTGTTTAAGACCCGCCTTAAACTGCGGGGAATGTGAAAGCGCTCGTCGAGTGGCATCAGGGCGCGGTAGGGCGTGCCATAGGCCCGCTGGTCGAACCAGCCGATGCCGTGCTCTATCCCCAGAGGAAAATACCCCTGCGCATACATGCCCAGTACAGCTTGTAGGTTGCTCTTATCCACAAACGGAGCTTCTTTTGTGCCAGCGCCAGGCCGGCCCGTATGGCTGCTATAGCCATAATCAGTCTATCAGCCGGGATAATGTTTCTGCCGAGACATCCTCCAGCACCTCATCTTTTTTCATGGCCCAGGCCGGCAGCGGAAAGGTAAGAGCCAGTGGCACCGGCACCTCGGGTTGGTGCAGAATCATGGTTCCTTGCGGTAAAATTACTGCCCTCTGGCGGAAGGATGGGGGCAGGTAGCGGTACTCGGGCCGCTCAGCCTCGGCGGCATCGAGCCGGCCTACCACCCGGATAGCGGCGTTGCCGACAATGCGGCTCTCCACCTCGGAGGCGGTTTGTTGCGCGCCAATCAGAATCACGCCCAGGCTGCGCCCGCGCTCGGCAATGTCCAGCAGAATGTCTTTGATGGGGCTTTCGCCGTCGCGGGGGGCGTACTTGTTGAGCTCATCCAGCACCACAAACACCCGGCCCGCATAATCACCTTTCTCTTTGCGGCCAAACACCTCGCGCAAAATGGAGCCAACCACAAACATCTGTGCCTGCGCCGAGAGCTGGTGAATGTCCACCACGCTTACCTGGGCCTGGCTGCCCAGGGGGTTGGGCCTTTTGCCGGGTTTATCCCCTCGGACGAGGTGCTCGACGTTGCCAATGGAAGCACGCAAACGCCGCACAAAAGCCTCGAGCGTGCCTCGAGCCTGCCGGGCTGTCCAGCGCGGGTCGCCCTTCTGCTTGTCTTCGTCGTCGGCAGACTCGGGCCCCAAGAGCTTGAACTCGATGTAGCGCACCAACTGGGCAAAGGTGACGATCTTTTGCCGGCCCAGCTCATCAAATGGCACATGGGCCTCGCTGGTCGAAAGCTCATCCGACCAGTCGTCTACCAAAATATGGGGGCCCCGCTGCCCTTGCTTATCGTTCTCATCGCCCACCAGGCGGCGCAGGCGCTCAGTTACCTGGTCAATCAGAAAGCCCAGGTTGCTCATGGCCCCTCGATCGGTGAACAGGAATGGGAGCAGGCCCTCGCGGCAGAACTGCACCAAGTCCCAGTAGTAAGCGCTGGCATCGGGGCGGCCCACATCGGCCAGAATATCGCCAGGGGTTTTGCGGGGCGGGGCCAGGAAGGCCACGCTCTGGAAGGCCTGGGCAGGCAGGCCCAGCTTTTGGTAGGCGGCTCTGGCCTCGTTGTTCAGCCCGCTGTTGTCCTTGTCGAGGTAGAAGAGGTCTTCCCCCTTGACGTTGAAGATAAGGGCCTTGGTGTTGGCTTTTTGCCGGTTGGCAGACGATTGAAAGATGCTGTGCAGCAAAAAGGTGGCGTAGCTGGTTTTGGCCGCCACCCCCGAGACCCCCGATATATTGACGTGCCCGCCTTTGAAGCCGTTGAGAAATTCGAAGTTGATGTAGGCCACCTCGCCGTTTTTCAGGAGGCCCACCGGGAGTTTTTGCTCTTGCATCCGGTCGTAGTACAGGGCCAGCTCCAGCGAAGCGTCCTGCGCCGGATAGACCGGCGCGCCAGGGTTGGGGGGTAGGTATTCCTCCGGCATGATCCGGGTGACCTGCACGTGTGCGACATAGGAGAGGCTCACCGGCAGCAGGTCGCGCCGGGCCAGGAACACATCGGTGTCGAACGGGGCCCCCTCGTAGAGCTTGATCACCTCATCCACCATGCCGTAGTAGCGCACCTTGCCTTTGCTTGGGTCGGGGTGAAGAAACTCGACATAGACCAGGTCGTCGAGGCGCAGGTACTGCCCCTCCTCGACTGCAACCCAGAAATCCAAGGCCTTTGCTTCGCGGCTACCCAATACCATGCCTACCGGTTTCACAGCTTCCTCCCGACTCTAAGCAAATAGCGCCTGCACGATTCTACGCCGAACCACCTCAGCCGGCCCCAGGTGCCGCCCCAGCCACTGCTCGAGCCCCCCCACAGGAATCAGGTTCTGGGGCGCGCGCGGGTCTTTGGCGGGCGAGGAGGCCAGGGTGCAAAAAAGACTGACCGAAAGATCGGCCAGTCGAACCGCTTCGCTGGGCTCCTCGCTGGGGGTCTCGATGCGCAGTAGGGCTGCGCCGCTGTAGAAGGTGGCGTTGGGTTCCAGAGGCAGGCGCACATACCACGAGAACACATCCAGCGGGCGCCTCAGGGCATAACCGGGAATCTGAAAAATGGGGGTGCGCTGGTAGGGCTGCAGGTCATACAGCAAGGCTTGCTGGTCGGGCCCCAAATAGGTTGCGGCCTGGGTCTTGGTGTAGCCCAGCAGCCGCCCAGGTGTGTTGTAGTCCTGTGCGCCGGGGTAGATCTGCCCATCCACAATTACCAGGCCACCCTCGAGCGTATTCACCAGACTGGCCTCCAGGTGGCGCATCACCTCCGTTACCTTGCTGCGCAGGCTGGCGGGGTCGGACTTTGTGGTTTGGATGGGTTCATAATGCCTGAGGCCGGGGGGTAGGGGCTCCTCGAGGTCGCTGCTGTGCAGCAGGATGTGGCGTTTGATTGGGTCTCCCACCGGGCGAATGCCGGCTCCATCCCGCAGCAAGGCCCCGGCGATCACCGTCGCCAGCAAGGCCCGCCGCCCTTTGGCATCGGCGATCTGGGCGTCTATGCGCTGGCGGCCATCCACCAGATACACAACCGGCCAGTTCTGGGGGGCGACCCTGGGGGGTGTATGGGCTACCCAGTCACCCTCGTAATGGATTTTGATGTCCTCGAGGCCGCCGGCCTCATCCTCACTCTCTATGCGTTCGGGCAGCGCGTACTCAGGGTTCCAGGCTTCCAGCTTCCAGGCCATAAACCCAATCTACAATATTTTGCTATTAACGAAAATAGCATTATGAGAATGTAAAAAACATACAACTATCCACTCGACGTCCCTCTACCTTCGGGCCCGGATGCCTTACTTTAAGCGATTAAGTACTTCCTGGGCTTCTTTGAGGTCGGGCCGCAGCTTGAGGGCTTGCTCGCACTGCTCTTTTGCGCCGGCCTTGTCTCCCAGCAGTTCGTTGGCGCGACACAGCCAGTAGCGGTAAACCGGGTTGTTCTGCTCCAGGGCAACAGCCTTGGTGAAGTTGAACCGGGCCTTTTGGTAATCCTTGAGCTCGATCAGCACCTGGCCCAGGCCAATATAGGCATCCGGATAGCGAACCGGCGAGAGGGCCACGGTCTGCTGGTAGGAGACCCCGGCCTGCTGCCAGTCCTTCTTCTCGTAGTAAGCGTCACCCCGGCGCAGCCAGGCCTCGGCGTTGCCGGGGCTCAGGATTACGGCCTGGTCGAGGTGCTCAATGGCTAAATCCACATTGCCCCTGAGCAGCAACAGGCTGCCGTATTTGATGCGCAGGCTGGGGTTTTTGGGGGCCGCCTTGACCGCCTCGTCGTAGTGTTTGAGGGCCTCATCCCACTTGCCTTGCCGAATGTAGATATCGGCCAGCAAAGCCCGAACAACCGGTTCGTCCTTCAGGGCCAGTGAGCGGTTGATGGATTCCACAGCCTGGTCGAGCTTGTTCTGGTAAGCCAACACCGTGCCGCGGGTTGCGTAGATGGGGGCGTACTTGGCGTTGACCCGCTCGGCTTCGCGCAGTACGCTCAGGGCCTGATCCAGCAAGCCCTTGCTGGCCTCGCGGTTCTCCGATAGGAGGTACTGGCGTACATACACCTGGGCCAGCGCCACGTAAGACTGGATATAGCTGCTGTTAAGGGTGATTGAGCGGCGCAGGTTTTCGATGGCCGCAGTAAAGCGGTTCAGATCGGACTGCACACGGGCCAACAGGTAGAGGTTTTCTGCGCTGGGTGCGTCCTTAACAGCGCGCTCGCAGGCCGGTAGGGCGGCTTCGGGGCGCCCCGCCTCATAGAGCAGGAGGCATAGGTTGGCCTGAGTCTGCGGCTTGGGTGCGGGCTGGGTAGGGTTTTGCTGCGCCACAGCGGTTCCTACCGATAGCGCCAGCACAAAGAACCAAAAACGCATCATCTTCCTCCTAAATGGTACTATGGGTGTTTGCACTTGACCCAGGGGTAGGGCTGATTGAGGTTTCATACGAGGCCCAACCTTCACAGGATATAGCGGGAAAGATCGTGAGAGGCCAGTACATCTTTGAGCCGTGCTTCCACATATTCTTTGGTAACCTCGACCCGCCCCAGGCTGGTTTGGAACGAAACCTCTTCCAGAACGCGTTCCAGCACCGTAGCGAGTCGCCTGGCGCCAATATCCTCCAACTCTTGGTTAGCTTGGTGAGCAAACCGGGCCACCGCCTGGATGGCTTCGGGGGTGAAATGAAGCTCGGTCTCGTCGGCGGCCAGCAAGGCCTGGTACTGTTTGATGAGCGAGTTTTCCGGCTCTCGCAGAATGCGCTCGAACTCTGCTGGCCCGAGGGGCTCGAGCTCAACCCGGATGGGAAAGCGGCCCTGCAACTCAGGAATCAGATCGGAGGGTTTGGAAACGTGGAAGGCTCCGGCAGCGATAAACAGCACGTGGTCGGTTGAGACCGGCCCCAGGCGGGTCGAGACCACCGTACCCTCCACGATGGGTAGCAAGTCCCGCTGCACGCCCTCACCGGAAACATCCGGGCCGCCCACAGCCCCTTTACCCCTGGCGATTTTATCCACCTCATCGATAAAGACGATGCCCTCTTCCTGGGCGCGGCGCAGGGCCTCCTGGGTGGCCTCTTCTTTATCCACCAGGCGCTCGGCCTCCTGGTTTTTAAGGATCTCCAGGGCCTCTTTTACGCGCACTTTGCGCCGGACTTTGCGCTGGGGCATCAGCCCTTTGAGCATGTCTTGCAGGCTTTGCATCTGCTCCCCGCCGAACATCCCCATCATGGGTAGGCGGGCCTCTTCGGCCACCTCGATCTCGATGAGCTGGTCATTGTAGCGACCGGTGCGCAACTCCAGGGGTGAGACGCGCAGAATGGAGGCCACCTCCTCCTCAGCCAGGTTCTGGGCGCGCCCTTCCACTTTGGCCTTCATCTCCTGCATCACGAGCTGGTAGGCGGCCTCGGCCAGATCGCGTACAATCGAGTCCACATCGCGGCCCACATAGCCCACTTCGGTAAATTTCGTGGCCTCTACCTTCAGGAAGGGGGCGCCCGCCAGCCGGGCCAGCCGTCGGGCAATTTCGGTCTTGCCCACCCCGGTGGGGCCAATCATCAGGATATTTTTGGGCATGACCTCTCGAGCCAGCTCAGGCGGCAGCTTCTTGCGGCGTATGCGGTTGCGCAGCGCCACCGCCACCGCGCGCTTAGCGGCGGCCTGGCCGACGATGTGTTTATCCAGCTCGCGCACGATCTCCGCGGGCGTCAGGTTCATGACCCACCCCCCACGCTCAGCACCGAGGTGGCCTGCCCACTGGTATACAGGTCGATCTCCCCGGCAATCCGGATGGCCTGTTCGGCGATCTGGGGGGCTGAGAGGCTCGAGTACCGCAACAGGGCTTTGGCGGCGGCCAGGGCATAGGGGCCGCCGGATCCCACCGCGATCACCGGCTCATCGGGGTTCAGCACCTCACCATTCCCGGAAAGCAGCAACAGGTGGTCGCGATCGGCGAGTACCAGCATGGCCTCGAGGCTCCGCAGCACCCGGTCGGTGCGCCAGAGCTTGGCCGTCTCGATGGCCGCTCGAGGCAGGTTGCCTTTGGCGCCCGATAAAGCCCCCTCAAACTTCTCCAAAAGCGTCAGTGCATCGGCCACGGCGCCAGCAAAGCCAACCAAAATGCCATCACCCTGCTCGAGGCGGCGAACCTTAACCGCGCTGGTTTTCATGATGGTCTGACCCAGGGTGACCTGCCCGTCGCCTGCGATTGCGGTGACACCGTCTCGACGAACTGCCACAATAGTGGTGCCGTGCATTCGCTCCATTCCTACGGAATCTAGCGCCGCACGGTGAATCTGGTATGAGAGCAGCCCCATCCGAAAGCCCTTGGCCAGGGGCGCTGGACATCTTAACCGGCGGTTTTGGGGCTGCACAGGATGTGCGCGCCCGGCTGTCTTGCGAGCCCACTCGAGCAAAACAAAACCCCCGGCCAGCCGGGGGCGGAAGCGACGGCCAGGGGGCTATAAGCCCTTGAAGCCCTCGGGAATATCCAGGCCACGAATACGATTCAGCGGCCACCACACGGCATTGGCCCGGCCGGCAATGGCGCTGGCGGGCACAGGGCCAAAGGTGCGCGAATCCTCGGAGCCCCCAAAGGTGCGGTTATCGCCCATTACAAAGTAGTAGCCCGGCTTGAGCTTGAGCGAACCGGTAAAGCAGTGCTCGCCGGAGCGGCTTTTGGCTAAATCCTCCGGGCTGGGGGGGGTGAGCATCTCGAGGGTGGGTTTGAGGTACTCAGGCAACGTATCCGGGGTGAAGCGCACCTGTTGCTGGGTTACCAGGGCGGTCAGCCGCTCGTTTTGGTAGCACACCACAGGGTAGCTATCGGGGTAGGGCGTAAGGGAGGCGGTGATGTGGATTTCATTGATGGGCTGGCCGTTAACGTATACCACCCCTTCCCGCAGGCTCACCTCATCGCCCGGCAGGCCGATGATGCGCTTGATAAAAAAAGCCCGGAACTGGAAGCCCAGCACCGGAAACTGAGCCACCGCGTTGGGGGTGCCCTCGGGCGGTTTGACAATCGCCACCTCGCCCCGCCGCCACTGCATCAGGCCAAAACGCACCAGCCAGGTCTCGTATTTGGGTACAAACACCCGCTCGCCGTTGAGCAAGGTGGGGTTCATCGAGCTGCCCACCACGCCCACCGTGGTAAACAAAAACGTGGTCACCAGGAAGGCCAGCAGCAAGGCCTCGCCCACCTGTCGAAACCATTCTTTGAAGAGGTAGTCCAGAAACTTCTGCATCACAAGATCCCTTTCGTCCGTGGCCTAGGCCCGGCCATAGCATAACGTACACCCGACCGGGCTTTGCCGCGAAGCCACAGTGCCGTCCATGGCCGGGCGCTAGATCCTGAGCCGGGCCTGTGCAGCGGCTTTGCGACCGGCCTCGACGATCTCCTCGAGGCGCCCAAACTGCTCAATACCCACCCCGGGCAGCTCGGGGCGGATATAGAGTTCGGGTGGATAAAGCGAGCGGCGGGCAGCGGTAAGGTGGTTTTGCATGATATCGATGGCCCGGCGAACCTGCCCTATTGCAGAGCGCGGAATCCCCGGCAGGCCTATCTCGGGGGTGACGTCGACCGCCAGTACATACCGGGCCCGCATAAAGCGAGCTGCGTCAACCGGCAGGTTGTCGAGCACCCCACCATCCACATAGGTTCGGCCCTCGAATTGCACCGGCGCAACCAGGCCGGGGTAGGCCGCCGAGGCCAGCACCGCCCCCGGCAGGTCGCCCTCTGCAAAGTAGGCTAGTTTACCGGCCTCGAGGTCGACGGCGGTAACGACCAGTTTTTTGCAGAGCTGCTCGAACCGGGGGGGCAGGTGTTTAGCCAGGAAGTCCCTAAGGCCGCGCTGGGAGATCAGCCCGGGCCGGGGTACCAGATCCAGCAAGCGCAACCAGGGGGTGGAGCGGGCAATTTCCAGTATTTCACGGGGTTTTTTGCCGGAGGCGTACAGGGCGCCAACCACAGCCCCCATGCTGGTACCTGCGATCACCTCGGCCTGGAAACCCTGGGCCTCGAGCACCTCCAGCACCCCGATATGGGCCAGCCCCCTGGCACCACCACCTGACAAGACCAAACCTCGCACCTTGGAACATTTTACCGATCGGTGCTATGAACCCCCAATACCGGCCAGAATCGGTATAGTGATGGTTGTGGGGTTAGCCGGCATCACCTTGGAAGGCCGCTACAAGGTCATCCGACCCATTGCCCGTGGGGCGCTGGCCACGGTCTACCTGGCCTTCGATGTTCACGGCACCCCCTATGCGCTCAAGGTTTTCCCGCGGGGATTTGAGGGGCGGGCCGACCGGGAGTGGAAGGTGGGTCAGCAGCTCAAGCACCCGCACATCAACCCTGTTCTGGCCCGTCTAAGCGTGCCCCACGACGGTGGAGAGCACCCCGCGGTGCTCCTGGCCTTTGCCCCGGGCATCCGCCTGTCGGAGTGGCGTAGGGATAACCCGGCCCGGATACTAGGGGTTTTCAAGCACCTCCTCGAGGCCCTGGCGCATATGCACGGCCAGAATTTAGTACACCGCGATGTTAAGCCGGACAACCTTGTGGTGGACGGCACCGGTGAGGCCCGCCTGGTGGATTTCGACCTCTCTGGCCCATTGGGGGAGCGCTTTAGCCAAAAGGTTCGCCTAGGCACCATTGCCTATATCGCCCCGGAGCAGATCCGTGGACGCTCACCCACCCCGGCTTCGGACATGTACTCGGCGGGTATCCTGCTGTACTGGGCTATTGCCGGTGAGCTACCGTTCGTGGGGGAGCCGGTCGAGGTGATGAACGCCCACCTCAAGCTACCTCCGCCGCCGCTGGTGGCTGCCCCCGAGACCGGCCTGACCGTGACCGCCGAGTTGCAGGGTTTCCTGAGCCGCCTCATCTGCAAGGATGTCGCTGAGCGTTACCAGAACGCCCTCGAGGCCCTGCGCGATTTTGAGGCCATGCACGCTTCGCTAATACCCCGGTAGCCGGCGGGGCGCAAGCGGCGCGGGGTTTCGTGCCTCCAGGCTGTCCCAGAGCTGCAAAATGATGGGGTGCAGGGTGTTGAGGTCGGTGGCGCGGATGCGTTTTTGCTCTACGACCAGCCAACCCTGGCTGCTTAACTGCTGAACGGCGGGCTCCAGGGCCGGCCATACCTCGAGCCCACTGCGCTGCTCGAGCAATTCCAGGTCAACCCCCTGGGCCAGCCGTAGGCCCAGCATGAGAGACTCCTTGACGTGCTCGAGCCTGCTAATCGGTTCCAGCGAAGGTTCTTCCCCCTGTAGCCAGCGCGGTAGAGGGGGGTTGGTGTAGCGCACTGCGAAAATATGCGGCTCGAGTCCGGCAAGCTGCCCGGTAGCGCCTGGCCCCAGCCCACCCCAGAACGCGTTGCGCCAGTAGGCTAGGTTGTGCCGGCTTTCTCCTCCCGGGCGGGCAAAGTTGGATACCTCGTACCGGGTCAGGCCGGCCCTGCCCAGCAGATGCTGGGCCAGCTCAAAGGCCTGGGCTTCGGCGTCTGGGTCGGGCGCCAATCCCTTGAGCGCAAACGGTGTGCCGGGCTCAACCTGTAGCGTATAGGCCGAAACGTGTTCCACCCCCAAGGCCGCGGCCTGGGCCAGGTCGGCCTCGGCATCCTGACCGGGTAGGCCCAGAATCAGGTCGATAGAGGTACGGAAGCCAGCCTCGAGGCTCATCTCCACAGCCCGCAGGGCCCCGATGCGGCCGTGGGCCCGGCCCAGGGTTTTGAGCACGCTGTCCTGGAAGCTCTGTACCCCCAGCGAGATGCGGTTGACCCCTAGCTCGCGTAGCAGGCGAAGCCGTTCTGGGTTGAGGGTGCCAGGGTTGGCCTCGAGGGTGACCTCAGCAGCCTCTATGTTCCAGGGCAGGGCGCGAAAAAGGGCCTCCAGCTCGTGGCTGCGCAGGAAGCTGGGGGTGCCCCCGCCCAGGTAGAGCGTGGTAAGCGGGCCGGGGTGTTGCTCAAAAAGCCCCCGGGCCTCCTGGGCCAGTCGCTTTAGATAGGCCTCTACCACGTCCCCATAGCGGCGAACCACATGAAAGTCGCAGTACGGGCAGATGGTGGGGCAGAACGGTACGTGCAGATAAAGGTGTTGCAAAGCTGGGTCTCCCATCCTCGAGCCTGGCCGGGCCCTTCAGTTAAGCGCGCTGCGAAAGAAAGCCACGGCTCGCTGTATCAGCCGGCTGTAATCCTGCCCACGGAAGGTATGGCCGGCCCCGGGATAACTGAAACACTCGTGCTCAACCCTGTTTTTTCGCAAAGCCGCGCAAATTTCCTGGGCCCAGGCATAGGGGGTCTGGGGATCCTGGGTGCCGTGGTGTACCTGCACCCTGGCCCGCAAACGGCCATAATAGTTAATCGGTGACACCTGGGCTAGGTTTGGGGGAGGGTTGCGGGCTTCCTGGCAACCGCGCAGGCCATTGGTAAAGACATTGCAGATCTGCTGGGCATTTTTTAGGTCGTTGCCGTGCATGGTGCCATAGAGCAACAGGGCGCGAATGCTGGGGTCGACCACCGCCACCCGCTGGGCGATGCCACCCCCCATGCTGTGCCCCATCAGGCCGATGCTTGGGCGGGCTTTGGTCAGGGGCCCGCTACCGGCCTGGGCCCGAATTATAGCCACCAAATCGAGGATTTCCTTCGCGTACTGCAGGCGCCAGGGGCTTTGCTCGGGGCGTCCCTGGGACAGACCATGCCCCCGGAGGTTGGGGTGAAGGGTGACGAACCCAGCCCGGGCCAGGGCATCGGCGTAGCGGGTGGTGTAGGTCAGGGTTTGGTAGGTGGCGGGGTTGACATACCCGTGAATCACGACCACCACCGGGAAACGGCCCTCCTGGTTGGGCACGTTCATAAAGCCGTACATCTGAAGCCCATCCGAGGGGTAGCGCACCAGGTAGCGGGTAAAGCTCGAGTTGCGCTCTAAAACCCGCTCGATGCTGAGCAGGCCACCGCCAAAGCGCTGGCGCGTGAGTTCGTCGATGGTGGCGGGATTCTGGGCCAGGGCCAGGGGGCCGAGCAGCACCAGACAAGGCCAGATTACCCCGAAGAAGCGTTGCATAAACGCCAAGATAAGCTGCGCGGGGCCGATTCAGTCTGCTCTGATGCACACTGCTTTTGCTCAGCTGAGACCGGAGAGCTGCTCGCGGCGATCTTTGCGCACAAAACCACCCAGCGTAATTCGTCACAGGGGTGGGTAACGGGTGCGTGTTACACTGGGCCTGGTATGGTTGAGCCTGCAATCGCGCTCTTCGGGGGGGCCTATGAAAAGGCCTCGCACGTCCTCGAGGAGCTCCTTCGCGAGACGGGGGCCCGTTACGTGCTTTTGCTTGACCGCAAGGGCTTTGTGCTGGCACACAAAGAGGCCCTGTGGGCGCCCCGGCCCCCGGCCCTGGACTCGCTGGCTACTTTGATTGCTGGTAACGCGGCAGCTACCCAGGCTTTGGCTAAAATGCTCGGCGAGCCTCGCTTTAACGAACTTCTGCACCAAGGGGCCACCTACGGCCTGTACGCTGAAGAAGTGGGGGATCTGGCCCTGCTGGTGATTATCTTCGACAACACGGCCCCGGTGGGGCGGGTCAAGCTATTTGGTAAACGGGCCGTACAGTCGCTCGAGGTCATCACCAAAGAGGCCCTGGTAGAACCGGGCACCTTGGGGATTGATCGCGAGTACCACGCTGGGGCCAGCGCCCTTCTGGACGAACTATTTGGTAACTAACTATGAGCACGATCAACTTTGCCGCCCGGGAGATCAACTTCAAGATCGTCTACTACGGCCCCGGTATGTCCGGTAAGACCACCAACCTCAAATGGGTTTTCCAGCAGGTGCCGCAAAACCGCAAAGGTGAGATGGTCTCGCTGGCCACCGAGGATGAACGCACCCTGTTCTTCGACTTTTTACCCGTGGATCTGGGCGAGGTTAAGGGCTTCAAAACCCGCTTTCACCTGTACACCGTGCCGGGGCAGGTGTTTTACAACGCCAGCCGCAAGCTCATTTTGCGGGGCGTGGACGGGATTGTCTTTGTGGCCGACTCGGCCCCCAACCGCCTGCGGGCCAATGCAGAATCCATGCGCAACCTGCGCGAAAACCTGGCTGAGTACGGCATAAAGGTAGAGGACATCCCCCTTGTGCTACAGGCCAACAAGCGCGATGCCCCCGATGCCTTACCGGTGGAGATGATCCAGGCGGTGATTGACCCCGAGATGCGGCTGCCCATCTTTGAGGCCATCGCTACCAATGGCGTTGGGGTGTTCGAGACCCTGAAGGCTGTGAGCCGTCAGGTGCTGGCCCGCGTGGCGTCGGCTGGCTAGCTTACGCCAGGTTGACGTACCGCCCAACCGTTCACGGTATTGGTTGTGCGCATCGTTGGGCTTTCTAAAAAGTAACGATGCTGCCGTAGTGCGTGTTACAACCTTCGGGCCTGGGCCCCTGGGTTGGTATGCTGAAGCGGCATGAAAACCACACCACTTCACCAAGCCCATCTGGCCCTGGGAGCCAGGATGGTGCCTTTTGCCGGTTACGAGATGCCCATCCAGTACACCTCCATCACCTCCGAACACCTGGCCGTTCGGGGGTTGGTGGGGATGTTTGATGTGAGCCATATGGGTGAGTTCTGGATAAAAGGGCCGGGGGCCCTCGAGTTTTTGCAGTACGCCACCCTGAACGATGTGACTAAGCTTAAAGTGGGCCGGGCCCACTACTCCATGCTGCCCAATGCGCAAGGGGGCGTGGTGGACGACATTTACCTGTACCGCACCGGCGAAGAGGAATACCTGATGGTGGTGAACGCCGCCAACATCGAGAAGGACTGGGAACATCTTCAGCGCCTGGCGGAAGGCTTTGAGGTGAGGCTCGAGGACGCCTCCGATTTTTTTGCCCTGATTGCGGTGCAGGGCCCCCAGGCGGTGGCAGTGCTGCAAAAGCTCTGCGACACCGACCTGGTCTCGCGCAAGAAGAACGACACCTTCATGGGCAAGCTGGCAGGCAAGTGGGTGCGCTTTGCCCGCACCGGCTACACCGGCGAGGACGGCTACGAGGTGTTCGTGGCCCCCGACGAAGCCCCGGCGGTCTGGGCGGCCCTCCTGGAGGCTGGGGTGACCCCTTGTGGTCTGGGGGCGCGCGATACCTTGAGGCTCGAGGCCGGCTTTCCCCTGTACGGCCACGAACTCACCGACACCACCAACCCCCTATGCACCCCTTTCGACTGGGTGGTCAAGGGCCAGAAGGAGTTTTTCGGTAAACAGGCCATGCTGGACGCGGCCTGCGAGCGCCGGCTGGTGGGGCTGCTGGTCGAGGGGGGGATTCCGCGCGAGGGCTACCGGGTGCTGGGAGGGGGCAAGGAGGTCGGCATCCTTACCTCAGGAACCCACTCCCCCGTGCTCAAAAAGGGCATTGGGCTGGCCTATGTGCAGTCCGACTGGGCCGGGGTGGGCACCGCACTGGAGGTGGAGATTCGCGGCCGGGCCGCGCCGGCCGCTGTGGTCGAGACGCCTTTCGTGAAGCGCTAGGTGTTGCGCGTAGGGGCCTTTCAGGCAATAAACTGACAGCCGAGGTGAGACGATGAATTATCCTTCCGAGCTCAAGTACACCAAATCGCACGAATGGGTTCGCCTCGAGGGCGACGTGGCCGTGGTGGGCATCACCGACTTCGCCCAGGACGCCCTGGGGGATGTGGTGTTTGTGGACTTGCCGCAGGTGGGTAAGGCCGTGGAGGCTGGTTCGGCGGTGGCGGTGGTGGAGTCGGTCAAGACCGCCTCCGACATCTACGCCCCGGTGGCCGGGGAGATCCTCGAGGTCAACAGCGCTTTGTCCGATAAGCCCGAGCTCATCAACCAGTCGCCCTACGGCGAGGGCTGGCTGTTCAAAATGCGGGTGAACCCGGCGGATCTGAACGGGCTCTTATCGGCGGTGGAGTACCAGGCCGTGGCAGAAAGCCAGTAGACCTCGAAACAAAACTGTACAAGTGTCACTTTTTGACCTGTGCAGGTTTGGGCTATCATGGCTTTGGTACAAGCAGCGCGCTGCTGATGGGAGAGATGGGCCAGCCCCACGCCGAAGGAGCAACCACCCCGGAAACTCTCAGGCAAAAGGACCACAGCAGTGAAATCTGGAGAGAGGCGCCAAGCGCCCGCCGACGGGATAACACTCTCAGGCAAAAGGACAGATGGGGTCAGTGGAGGAGACCGCATGACCCCTGAACGCAAACCCCGTTCCACCGATTTCTCGCGCCGCCACATTGGCCCCACCCCTGCGGACATCGAGCAGATGCTGCAAGCCGTGGGGGTTTCCTCGCTGGAGGAACTCATCCAACAGACCGTGCCGGCCTCCATCCGCGAGGCCGAGCCGCTCAACATTGGCCCTGGCCTGAGCGAGACCGAGATGCTGGCGCGCATGCGGGCCATCGCCAGCAAGAACCAGGTGTTTACCTCGCTCATCGGGCAGGGCTACTACGGCACTATTCTGCCCCCGGTGATCCAGCGCAACCTGCTGGAAAACCCGGCCTGGTACACCGCCTACACCCCCTACCAGCCCGAGATTAGCCAGGGCCGCCTCGAGGCCTTGCTCAACTTCCAGACCATGGTGGCCGACCTCACCGGCCTGGACATCGCCAACGCCTCCCTCCTGGACGAAGCCACGGCGGCGGCCGAGGCCATGGCGGTGGCCCAGCGAAGTTGCAAAGCCCCGCGCACGGCCTTTTTTGTGGACAGGAACGTGCACCCCCAGACGCTGGCGGTTTTGCAGACCCGGGCCGAACCCCTGGGCTGGCAGCTGGTGGTGGGCGACCCCGAGACCGACCTGAACCCGGAGGGGCTGTTTGGGGCTATCTTTCAGTACCCCGATACCCTCGGCCAGATCCGCGACCTGCGTGGCCCCATCGAGCGGGTTAAGGCGGCTGGCGGGCTGGCAGTGGTGGCCGCCGATCTGTTGGCCCTGACCCTGCTCACCCCGCCCGGCGAGCTGGGGGCCGATATCGCGGTGGGCTCGGCCCAGCGCTTTGGGGTTCCCATGGGCTACGGCGGGCCCCACGCCGGCTACATGGCGATCAGGGACGCCCTCAAGCGGGCCCTGCCCGGGCGACTGGTGGGGGTTTCGATCGACTCGAGGGGCAACCGGGCCTACCGCCTGACCCTCCAGACCCGCGAGCAGCACATCCGCCGCGAAAAGGCCACCTCCAACATCTGCACCGCGCAGGTGTTGCTGGCGGTGATTGCCTCGATGTACGCGGTCTACCACGGGCCCGAAGGCCTGCGCGAGATTGCCCAGAGCGTGCACGACAAAACCGCGGTGCTGGCCGCGGGCCTGAAGCGCCTGGGTTTTGAGCGGGTCAATGCCCACTTCTTCGATACCCTGACCATCCGGGCCGAGGGCCGGGTAGAGGAAATTTTGGCCGAGGCCCGCCGCCGCCGCATCAACCTGCGCAAAGTGGACGAGGCCCACATCGGCATCGCCCTCGACGAGACCACCACCCCCGAGGTCATCGAGGCGGTCTGGCAGGCCTTTGGGGGCGACTTCCGGTACCAGGACTTTGTCCCCGAAAATCACCTACCGGCTGCCTTGCAGCGCACCAGCCCCTACCTGACCCACCCGGTCTTCAACCGCTACCACTCCGAAACCGAGTTGATGCGCTACATGCGCCGCCTGGCCGACCGCGACCTGGCGCTCGACCGCGCCATGATTCCCCTGGGCTCCTGCACCATGAAGCTCAACGCCGCGGCCGAGATGATTCCCATTAGCTGGCCCGAGTTCGCCAATTTGCACCCCTTTGCACCCGCCGAGCAGGCCCAGGGCTACCACGAGCTCTTCGAAACCCTGAGCCGCTGGCTGTGTGAAATCACCGGCTACGACGCGGTATCGCTCCAGCCCAACTCCGGGGCCCAGGGCGAGTATGCCGGGCTGCTGGCTATCCGGGCCTACCACCGCTCGAGGGGTGAGGGGCACCGCAACGTCTGTTTGATTCCTTCCTCGGCCCACGGCACCAACCCGGCCTCGGCCCATATGGCCGGGATGGAGGTGGTGGTGGTGGCCTGCGATGCGCAGGGCTACGTGGATCTGAACGACCTCGAGGCCAAAGCAAAGCAGCACGCCGACAGACTGGCGGCGGTGATGGTTACCTACCCCTCTACCCACGGGGTGTTTGAGGAGAAGATACGCGAGCTGTGCGAAATCGTGCACCGCTACGGAGGGCAGGTCTACCTGGACGGGGCCAACCTCAACGCCCAGGTGGGGCTGGCCAAACCTGGCCACTACGGGGCCGATGTTTCGCACCTCAACCTGCACAAGACCTTCGCCATTCCTCACGGTGGGGGCGGGCCGGGGATGGGCCCCATCGCGGTCAAGGCCCACCTGGCCCCTTTCCTGCCGGGGCACCCCGTGCTCGACGGTGGGACGGCTCCGGTGGGGCCGGTGGCGGCGGCCCCCTACGGCTCCGCCTCAATTCTGCCCATATCGTTCGCCTACATCTGGATGATGGGCAGCGAGGGGCTCAAGCGGGCCACCGAGGTGGCCATCCTGAACGCCAACTACATTGCCAGCCGGCTCGAGCCCTACTTTCCGGTGCTCTACAAAAACGAAAAAGGCCGGGTGGCCCACGAGTGCATCCTCGACCCCCGGGCCTTCAAGGCCCGCTGCGACATCACCGCCGAAGACATTGCCAAGCGCCTGATTGACTTTGGCTTTCATGCCCCCACCATGAGCTTTCCGGTGGCCGGAACCCTGATGGTCGAGCCGACCGAGTCGGAGTCGAAGCACGAACTCGATCGCTTTATCAACGCCATGATCGCCATCCGCCAGGAAATCGCCCAGATCGAGCGGGGCGAACTCACCGCCGAGGAAAGCCCCCTGCGCCACGCCCCCCACACCGTGCTGGATCTGGCCGATGAGAACTGGAACCGCAAATACACCCGGGCCCAGGGCTGCTTCCCTGCCGGTCAGTCGGCCATGGATAAGTACTGGAGCCCGGTGAACCGGGTGGATAATGTCTACGGCGATCGCAACATCGTTTGTTCCTGTCCGCCGGTGGAGGAATACGCGTCCTGAGTAGCCCGGCAATCTCCAGCACGGGGTTTTTACGCTGGCTAGGGCAGGCCCGAACAATCCGCTATTGCTTGGGGTGGGTTGCCCCGACCAGTGATCTTTGATGCGTGTTTTGGTGGTATCGCTCACTCTGACAAGGCCAAACGATACCACCGATCTTTACCTTTGCCTGCGTCCGGTGGTACAGGTATGAAGCGTATTCCTTGTGGGCTGGCGTGAGGCCGGAAAACGCGGTGCTACAGGAAGTCGCCCAGAATGCGCTCGACCTGGTCGGTTTCGATTAGAAAGGCATCGTGTCCGTGCGGGCTGTGAATTTCACGGTAGATGCCACCGCTCAGAGCAGCCATCTCGCGAACTTCCTGGGCGGTATAGAGCACATCTGTGTTGATCCCAACAAACAGGCTGGGGATGCGCCTTAGCTGGCGCAGCGCTGCCTCGAGGCCCCCGCGCCCGCGCCCCACATCGTGGGTGTCCATGGCCTCTGAGAGGGTGAGGTAGGCGTTGGCATCGAAGCGCTTGGCAAATTTTTCACCCTGGTAAAGCACATAGCTTTCCCCCCGCTCGGGGTGCTGCTGCCAGCGCAGGCGGAAGGAGTCGGGGGAGCGAAAGGAGAGCATGGCAATGGCCCGGCCGAGCTGGAGCCCCAGGGGTTGCTCGGTGTAATAGCCGCCCTGGTAGCCGGGGTCGGCCAGCACCGCCTCGCGCGAAAGCCGGTTGAAGGCCCGGGCCCAGGGGCTGTGCACCGGCGGTGCGGCCAACACTACCAGTTTGTTCACACGGTCTGGATAGAGCAGGGCGAACTCCAGCGCCACCATGCCCCCCAGGCTGCCGCCCAGCAGGGTCACCTTTTCGATGCCCAGGAAGTCCAGTAGTTTGGCCTGGGCTCGAGCCAGGTCGCGCACGGTGAGCTTGGGAAACTCCGGGCCATACGGGCGCCCGGTCTCGGGATTCTGCGAGAGCGGGCCGGTCGAGCCGTAGCAACTGCCGATGTGGTTGGCGCAGATGACAAAGTACTTCTCGGTATCCAGCATGCGGCCCGGCCCGGCCAGCTCATCCCACCAGCCATCCGGCCCGAAGGCCTGGTCCAATTTGGGCAGGCTGCGCAGGGTTTCCTGGGTGTAGGTACCGGCCAGGTGCGCCGAGCCCGTCCAGGCGTGGAAGACCAGCACCGCGTTGCTGCGCTCGAAGTTGAGCTGGCCGTAGGTCTCGTAGCGCATGCGCAGCTCGGGCAGCACACCGCCGTACTCGAGGCGAAAGCCGCCGGCCACCAGGGCCTGGGCCGGCACCGGCGGTGGTACCCGGCCCCGGCTTTTGGGCGGTTTAATCAGCAGGGCTTCATGGTCGCCCCAGGCCTCTTGAATAAGCAGATCGCTCATTTTATTCGCCCTCGCTACACCGCAAAGCGCCAGGGCGGTTAGACGCCCACCCTCGAGCGCAGGGCCTGCTTGAGGTCGGCTTGGATGTCTTCGATGGCCTCCAGCCCCACGCTAATTCGCACCAACTCGGGGTTGACCCCCGCGCGAACCTGCTCCTCCGGCGATAGCTGGGAGTGGGTGGTGGAGGCGGGGTGGATGGCCAGGGTGCGGGTATCGCCCACATTGGCCAGGTGGGAGACCAGCTCGAGCCGGTTGATGAAGCTCTTGGCGGCCTCGTATCCACCCTTGAGGCCGAAGGTAAGCACCGATCCCGGCCTGCCCTTGAAGTACTTCTGGGCCTTGGCATAACTGGGGTGGTCGTCCAGGCCGGGGTAGTTGACCCAGGCCACCTCGTCCTGCTCACGCAGCCAGTGGGCCAGGGCCAGGGTGTTCTGCACGTGCCGCTCCGAGCGCAGCGAGAGGGTCTCGAGGCCCAGGAGCAGCAAGAAAGCCTCGAAAGGCCCCAGGCACTGCCCCTGGTCGCGCAGGCCGTCCACGCGGGCCTTGATGATGAAGGCCAGGTTGCCCAGGGCCTTGTGCAGCTCGAGGCCGTGGTAGCCGGGCTGGGGCTGGGTAATCAGGGGGTAGCGCCCGTTGTCCCAGTTGAAGTTGCCGCCGTCCACAATCAGGCCAGCGATGGCCGCACCGTGCCCCCCAATCCACTTGGTACCGGAGTGGGTTACCACGTTGGCCCCCCACTCGATGGGGCGGAAGAGATAGCCCCCGTGCCCAAAGGTGTTGTCCACAATCAGGGCGATGCCCCGCTCCTGGGCGGCCTGGGCGATGAGCTCGAAGTCGGGGATGTTGAGGGCCGGGTTGCCCAGCGACTCCAGGTACCAGAAGCGGGTTTTATCGTCGGTCAGGCGGATGAAATCGTCCACGCTCTCGGCGCTGTCGGTAAAACGGCTTTCAATGCCAAGCCGGGGCAGCGTCACTTTGAACTGGTTGATGCTGCCCCCGTAGAGGTTGGGGGTGGACACAAAGTTATCGCCGGCCTGGGCGATGTTGGTGATAGCCAGGAACTGCGCGGCATGGCCCGAGCTGGTGGCCAGGGCCGCCACCCCCCCCTCGAGGGCCGCGATGCGCTTCTCCAGCACATCGGTGGTGGGGTTCATGATGCGGGTATAAATGTTGCCGAACTCCTGCAACCCAAAGAGCCGGGCGGCGTGGTCGGCGTCCTTGAACTGATACGAGGTGGTGGCGTAGATGGGCACCTGACGGGCCCCAGTGGTGGGGTCGGGGCTGTAGCCGGCGTGTAGTTGCAGGGTCTCGAAACGGTGTTTTTGCGACATGCTGCTCTCCTACCACCCAGCGGACGGCGGCCAGGGCCGCCTGTTCCGATGGGAAATGATCCGCGTGGGATTTGGGGCGCTATCTTGGTAGGAGTTTTGCTATAGCAAAACCCCCTACCAGACGTTCTTTTATGACTGGAAGGGGGTACGGCTTCGACATCCCGCTGCGCCACTTTGTGTGCGCTCCCTTCTCTTATCTTTCCCAACTGCCAGGCTATGCCTAGCCTTGAACATCGTGTGCCTACAACGTTCAGCAGTCGGGCCGGAATTAGCACCTTGCAAAAAGCCATCTGGTGATGAGCAGAGGCTTTTTGTGGGTTGCTGCGACTTCGCAGGGCCGATCCCTCCATCGCTCTGGATAAAAGAACTTGATTGATTGTGGCCGCGCCCCAGCGCGGATAGATGTGAGTCTAGATAGACAACCCTGTGATGTCAAGCCCAGCCCTCGAGCTGTACCCTCCAGCCTTGTGGACGTTAGAATGGCACGCATGGAGATTACGCCGGAACTGGTGAAACATCTGAGCAGGCTTTCGCGGCTTGCTCTTACACCGGAGGAAGAGGCCAGGCTCGAGGGCGAGCTGCGCTCGATCGTGGGCTTTTTTGAAAAATTGAATGAGCTGAACACCGAGGGCCTGCCCGAGATGGCCCGGCCGGTGGAGATCACCAACCGCCTGCGGGCCGATCAGGTTCGCCCCTCGCTCGCACAGGAACAAGCCCTGTCGGTGGCTATAGAAGCGCACGAGGGCCAATTTAAGGTGCCCAGGGTTATAGAATAGCCGATGCGTTTGCACCCTTGGACTTTTTATGCTAGACATCAAATTCATCCGTGAGAACCCCGAAGCCGTTCGTCAGGCCATAGAAAAAAAAGGTCTTACCCTCGAGCTCGACAAACTGCTCGAACTCGACCAGGAGGTGCAGACCCTCAAGCGCACCATTGAAAAAATACAGGCCGAACGCAACGCCAACGCCAAGGCAGCGGCCAGGGCTAAGCCGGAAGAGCGGGCCGCCATGATCGAGCGGGGCAAAGAGATTGGCCGCCAGCTGGCCGAGCTCGAGCCCCAGTTGCGCACCCTCGAGGCCCAGCTCAAGCAGCTCCTCTACCTGACCCCCACCCTTCCCTGGGAAGGCGCCCCGGTGGGCCCGGACGACTCTTTTAACGTCGAGACGCGGGTGCACGGCAATCCGCGCACCTTCCTGTTTGAACCGCTGGATCACGTGGCCCTGATGGAAAAGAACGGCTGGGGTGATTTTGAGCGTGCCGCTAAGGTCTCCGGCTCACGTTCTTACATCCTTAAGGGCGATCTGATGGTCTACGAGCAGGCCCTGCTGCGGTTTGCCCTCGACCGGATGATCCAGGCCGGCTTCACGCCGATGAGCGTGCCCAGCCTGACCAAAGAGGAGGCGCTTTATGCCCACGGACAGTTTCCTGCTGCCCGCGACCAGGTCTACGCGGTGGATGGGGGGGAGGTCTACCTGGCGGGTACCGCCGAGGTGCTGCTGAACTACCTGCACGCTGGGGAAATCCTCGCGGAGACAGAACTTCCTAAGACCTACTGTGCGCTCTCGCCCTGTTTTCGCAGCGAGGCCGGCTCCGCCGGAAGGGATGTGCGGGGCCTGATGCGCGTTCACCAGTTCAATAAGGTGGAGCAGTACGTGCTGTGTAAAGCCGATTTGGACGAATCGAATCGCTGGTTTGAGACCATGCTTTCAATCTCCGAGGGCATTCTGCAGGCCCTCGAGCTGCCCTACCGGGTGATCGAGGTATCCACAGGGGATATGGGACTGGGCAAATACCGCCAGGTAGACCTCGAGACCTGGGTGCCCAGTGAAAACCGCTACCGCGAGACCCATTCCTGCTCGGCTTTGCTCGACTGGCAGGCCCGGCGGGCCGGCCTGCGTTACCGCGACGAGCGCGGCAAAATACACTACGCCTACACGCTCAATAACACCGCCCTGGCCACCCCCAGGATTTTAGTGATGCTGCTGGAAAACCACCAGAACGAGGATGGCACCGTGAATGTTCCCAGGGCTGTGCAGCCCTATTTCGGCAAGGAGAAGCTCGAGCCCTCGGCGTTGTAGGCAGGTCAATCTGCGGGGCGGTTCTCCTCAAACACCTCATGCTGTGTTACAATCCTGGCTATAGAGCCGAATGGTGGGGTGCGTGTATTGTGCCTTTACGTGTAGTTGTGCTACACTAACGTTTGTGTTTTGTGGCCTGCACCTCGAGTGTGACCCACAAACAGCGTAAGAGCCAGCCGCCGCAGGGAGTATTCGCCTGCGGAAGAACCCTGTTAGCTTACGAAAACCCCCAGCGACCCCAAGCAAGCCGTAGCTGCACCGCCTGCGTGCAGCCAGAGCCCATGGGTTAAGAGGTGTTTTGATGAAGATAGAGCGGTACGGCAAGATTAACGAAGTCATTCCCCTTCCACCCCTCACCGAGATTCAGGTTGATTCGTTTACCAAAGCCTTACAGGCCAACGTACCCCCCTCCAAGCGGGAAAACATCGGCCTGCAAGCGGCCTTTAAGGAGACCTTCCCGATCGAGGAGGGTGAGAAGGGGCGGGGGCTGGTGCTGGATTTTCTCGAGTACCGCCTGGGCGAACCCCCCTTCGACCAGGACGAGTGCCGGGAAAAAGACCTCACCTACCAGGCGCCGTTGTACGCAAAGCTGCTGCTGGTGCACAAGGACACCGGTCTGCTCAAAGAAGATGAAGTCTTTCTGGGCGACCTGCCCCTCATGACCCAGGACGGCTCGTTCATCGTGAATGGGGCCGACCGGGTTATCGTTTCGCAGATCCACCGCTCGCCGGGGGTGTACTTCACCGCCGACCAGACGCGCCCGGGCAGGTTCGTTGCCTCGGTGATTCCCCTGCCCAAGCGCGGCCCCTGGATTGACCTCGAGTTCGAGCAGTCCGGGGTGGTGGTGATGAAGGTCAACAAGAAGAAATTCCCCCTGGCCCTGCTGCTGCGGGTGCTGGGCTTTACCGCCGAGACCCTCAGCAAGGAGCTGGCCGATTACCCCGACCTGCTACCAGGCCTGCTGGAAGCCCAGTTCCGTGGAACCAAGGCCCTCGAGATGGGGGTGGATGAGGCCCTCCTCAAGCTTTTCACCGAGCTGCGCCCCGGCGACCCACCCAAACGCGACAAGGCCATTACCTACCTGCACTCGCTCTTGTCTGACCCGCGCCGCTATGACCTGGGCGAAGCCGGAAAGTATAAAGCCCAACAGAAGCTGGGTATTCAGCTTTCGGGGCGGATGCTAATTCGCTTTGAAAACGGCGAGTTCAAGGACGAGGCCCTATTGCCGGTGCTCAAGTACCTGTTCGCCTTGCAAAGCGGGGAGCCCGGCTACGAGGCCGACGACATCGACCACCTGGGCAACCGCCGCATTCGCACAGTGGGCGAGCTGCTGGCCGACCAGTTCCGGGTGGGGCTTTCGCGCCTGGCTCGAGGGGTGCGCGAGCGTATGCTGCTGGGTTCCCCCGAAAGCGCCACCCCGGCCAAGCTGGTCAACAACCGCCCACTGGTGGCAGCCATCCGCGAGTTTTTTGGCCGCAGCCAGCTCAGCCAGTTCAAAGACCAGACCAACCCCCTCTCGGAGCTGCGCCACAAGCGCCGCATCTCCGCCCTGGGGCCGGGCGGCCTGACCCGCGAGCGGGCCGGCTTTGACGTGCGCGACGTGCACCGCACCCACTACGGCCGCATCTGCCCCATCGAAACCCCCGAAGGTGCCAACATCGGTCTGATCTCCTCGCTGGCCTCCTTTGGCCGCATCAACGACCTGGGCTTTATCCTCACCCCGTACCGCAAGGTGATCAACGGGCGGGTCACCGACCAGGTTGACTTCATGACCGCTACCGAAGAGGACCGCTACGCCATTGCCCAGGCCAACACGCCCCTCAAGCCCGACGGCCACTTCGATACCCAGCAGGTGGTGGTGCGCAAGAAGGGCGAGCCAATGGTCATGCGTCCGGAGGAAGTGGAATACATGGATGTTTCACCCAAGCAGATTTTCTCGGTGAACACCAACCTGATTCCTTTCCTCGAGCACGACGACGCCAACCGCGCCCTGATGGGTTCCAACATGCAGGCCCAGGCGGTGCCGCTGCTACGCGCGCAAAGCCCGGTGGTGATGACCGGGGTGGAGGAGCGGGTGGTGCGCGACTCCCTTACCTCGCTGTATTCCCCTGTGGATGGGGTGGTGGAGTACGTGGACGGTTCCAAAATCCTGGTCAGGGGTGAAGACAAGGGCCTCTATGAGTTCAATCTGCGCCGCTTTGTCCGTTCGAACCAGGGCACGGCCCTCGACCAGCGACCTCGAGTCTCCAAAGGCCAGAAAGTGCGCAAGGGCGATCTGCTGGCCGACGGCCCGGCCTCCGAAGAGGGCTACCTGGCCTTGGGGCAAAACATCCTGCTAGCCATCATGCCTTTTGATGGCTACAACTACGAAGACGCGATTGTAATCTCCGAAGATCTCCTGCGCCGCGACTTCTACACCTCGGTGCACATCGAGCGCTACGAGATCGAGGCCCGCGATACCAAGCTGGGTCCTGAGCGCATCACCCGCGACATCCCCAACCTTTCCGAAGCCGCCTTGCGCGACCTGGACGAGGACGGCGTGGTGCGGATTGGGGCCGAGGTCAAGGCCGGGGATATCCTGGTGGGCCGCACCAGCTTCAAGGGTGAGACTGAACCCACCCCCGAAGAGCGGCTGCTGCGCAGCATCTTTGGGGAGAAGGCCCGGGATGTGAAGGACACCTCCCTGCGGGTGCCGCCCGGCGAAGGGGGCATCGTGGTGCGCACCCTGCGCCTGCGCCGGGGTGACCCTGGCGTAGAGCTCAAACCCGGCGTGCGCGAGGTGGTGCGGGTGTATGTGGCCCAGAAGCGCAAGCTTCAGGTGGGTGACAAGCTGGCTAACCGCCACGGTAACAAGGGCGTGGTCTCCAAAATCTTGCCGCCCGAGGACATGCCGCACATGCCCGATGGCACGCCGGTGGACATCGTGCTCAACCCGCTGGGTGTGCCCAGCCGTATGAACCTGGGCCAGATTCTAGAAACCCATCTGGGGCTGGCGGGTTACGAGCTGGGCTTGAAGTTTATTACCCCGGTATTTGATGGCATTACGGAGGAAGAGATCAAGCAGTTGCTGGGCAAGGCCTTTGACAAAAAGTGGGAGGCCCGCACCCAGGCTGGTTTTGGCCTGGATAACCGCGAGCGGGAGGTGCTGGCCAGGGCTGCCAAGCTGGGGCTGGTGAGCGCCGAGGCCAGTGAGGTGGAGCAGCTCCGGGAGGTGTTCCAGCAGGGTAAGAGCGTGCTTTACGATGGCCGCACCGGCGAGCCCATCGAGGCCCCCATTGTGGTGGGCGTGATGTACATCATGAAGCTTTACCACATGGTAGAGGACAAGATGCACGCGCGTTCCACTGGCCCTTACTCGCTCATTACCCAGCAGCCCCTGGGTGGTAAGGCCCAGTTTGGTGGACAGCGCTTCGGGGAGATGGAGGTGTGGGCGTTGGAGGCCTACGGAGCGGCCCATACCTTGCAGGAGATCCTCACCATCAAATCCGACGACATCGAGGGGCGCAACGCGGCTTACGAGGCCGTGGTCAAGGGTGAGGATGTGCCCGAGGCCAGCGTGCCGGAGAGCTTCAGGGTGTTGGTGAAGGAGTTGCAGTCGCTGGGCCTGGATGTGGAGACCTACGACGAAAATTCCCGCAACCTGGACATCTTTGAAGGGCTGGCCAGCAGACGCTAAGGCCAGGCCTGAACCTGAGAAGGGGTACCCACTGCAACGGGCCTAGATCTGAAAAGAGGCAGTGCACGGAGTGAGCAATGATTAAACGAGAAGTTCGTAAAGTACGAATCGGCCTGGCCTCCCCCGAGAAGATTCGGAGCTGGAGCTATGGCGAGGTTGAAAAACCCGAGACCATCAACTATCGCACCCTGAAGCCTGAGCGCGACGGGCTTTTTGACGAGCGCATCTTCGGGCCGCAAAAAGACTACGAGTGCGCCTGCGGCAAGTACAAGCGCCAGCGTTTCGAGGGCAAGGTGTGTGAACGCTGTGGGGTGGAGGTTACCAAGAGCATCGTACGGCGCTACCGCATGGGGCATGTGGAGCTGGCCACCCCGGTGGCCCACATCTGGTATGTCAAGGACGTACCCAGCAAGATTGGCACCCTGCTCGACCTATCGGCCCAGGAGCTGGAGCAGGTTCTGTACTTTGCCAAGTACATCACCATCGACCCCAAGGGGGCCATGCTAAACGGCGTGCCGGTGCAGAAGCGCCAGCTCCTCACCGATGACGAGTACCGCGAGCTGCGCTTTGGTCGCCAGGAAACCTACACCATTCCAGCCGGGGTTGAGACCTTCGTCAAAGACGGGGACGAGGTGAAGAAAGGCCAGGAGTTGGCCCCCGGTGTGGTGAGCAAGATGGACGGGCTGGTGCTCTTCCGCTTCCCCCGTCGCATCCGCCTGGAGTACATCGAGACCGAGCGGGCCAGCCTGACCCTGCCCAAGGCGGCCTGGATCGAACAGGAAACCTACAAGCCGGGTGAGCCCCTGGCCGAGCTCGAGGACTCCTACCAGATTATTAGCGAGGATGCGGGTGTGGTGGATGTGGAGGACATCGGGGATGGGGCTTTGGTGAAAATCCTCGATCCGGACAGCGGCACGCCCACCGCAACCTATCTCATTCCTACCGGAATGCACCTCAAAGTGGGCCAGGGCGAGCTGGTTGGCAACGGCGATGTGCTGGCCCAGGGCAAAGGGCAGCTCCGGATGCCCCGGGGGCGCCGGGTTGCAAAGCTGGTGGCCGATACCTCCAAAAAAGAGGTGCACCTTAGCCTTACCCTCGAGCGCACCCGGGTGGTGGACTACCCCCTCCAGCCCCATATGCACGTGCTGGTTGGTGAGGGCACGAGCGTGCGCAAGGGCGATAAGCTGGTGGGGGCCATCGATCCGGAGGAAGAGGTCTACGCCGAGTCCGACGGGGTGGTGCACCTGCACGAGCCGGCCTCCATTGTGGTAATGAAGGCCAAGCTCTACCCCTTCGAAGACGATGTGGAGGTAACCAACGGCGACCGGGTCTCGCCCGGCGACGCCCTGGCCGACGGCGGCAAGGTAACCTCGGAGATCTACGGCCGGGTGGAGGTGGACTTCATCCGCATGGCGGTGCGGGTGATCGAGTCCTACGACATTGACGCCAAGATGGGGGCCCAGGCCATCCAGGAGCTGCTCAAGGAGATTGACCTGGGCGTGCTCGAGGCCGAACTGGTCGAGGAGATGAAACACCCCAGCCGGGCCCGGCGGGCCAAGGCCCGCAAGCGCCTGGAAGTGGTGCGGGCCTTCCGCGACTCGGGCAACCGCCCCGAGTGGATGATCCTCGAGGCCGTGCCGGTGCTGCCCCCCGACCTGCGCCCGATGGTGCAGGTAGACGGCGGGCGTTTTGCCACCTCCGACCTCAACGATCTCTACCGCCGCCTGATCAACCGCAACAACCGCCTGCGCAAGCTCCTGTCGCAGGGGGCACCCGAGATGATCATCCGCAACGAGAAGCGCATGCTGCAGGAAGCCGTGGACGCCCTGCTGGACAACGGCCGCCGGGGCACCCCGGTGACCAACCCCGGCTCCGACCGGGCCCTGCGCTCCCTCACCGACATCCTCTCGGGCAAGCAGGGCCGCTTCCGCCAGAACCTGCTGGGCAAGCGCGTGGACTACTCGGGCCGCTCGGTGATCGTGGTGGGGCCGCAGCTCAAACTACACCAGTGCGGTCTGCCCAAGCGCATGGCCCTGGAACTCTTCAAGCCCTTTTTGCTCAAGAAAATGGAGGAGAAGGGCATCGCTAACAACGTCAAGAGCGCCCGCAAGATGCTCGAGCGTTCGCGTGACATCAAAGACGAGGTCTGGGACGCCCTGGAGGAGGTCATCCACGGCAAGGTGGTGCTTCTGAACCGCGCCCCCACCCTGCACCGCCTGGGTATCCAGGCCTTCCAGCCGGTCTTGGTGGAGGGGCAGAGCATCCAGCTTCACCCGCTGGTCTGCGAGGCCTTCAACGCCGACTTCGACGGCGACCAGATGGCCGTGCACGTGCCGCTATCCAGCTACGCCCAGGCCGAGGCCCGCATCCAGATGCTCTCCTCGCACAACATCCTCTCGCCGGCCTCGGGGGAGCCGGTGGCCAAGCCGGCCCGTGATATCATCCTGGGTCTTTACTACATCACCCAGCTCCGCCGCGAGAAGAAGGGCCAGGGCCTGGAGTTCGCCAGCGTCGAAGAAGCCCTGCAAGCCTACGAGCAGGGGCGGGTGGCCCTCAACGCCCGGATTAAGGTGGCTGGCAAAGAGACCAGCGTGGGCTGCCTGAAGTATGTCTTCAGCAGCGTGGACGAGGCCCTGCTGGCCGTGCAGAGCGGGGTGGTGGATCACCAGGACGTGGTCACGGTGCGCCTGGGCGACAAGCTCCTGGAAACCTCGCCGGGCCGGATGCTGTTCCTGCGGATTGTGAGTGAGGCCATCGAAGACCCCGAAAAGGCCCAGGAGTTGGTGAACCTCGAGGTGGCCCAGGAGAAGAACTCGCTCAAAGACCTGGTCTACAAGAGCTTCCTGCTGCTGGGGGTCGAGAAAACCGCCAAGCTCCTGGACGCCCTCAAGTACTACGGCTTCGTGCTCTCCACCACCTCGGGCATTACCATCGGCATTGACGACGCGGTGATCCCGGCGGAGAAGAAGCAGTACCTGCAGGAGGCCGACGCCAAGCTAGCCCAGATCGAGCAGGCTTTCGAGATGGGCATGATGACCGAGGAGGAGCGCTTCCAGCAGATTCTGCAACTCTGGAGCCAGACCACCGAGAAGGTCACCAGCGCGGTGTTCAAGAACTTCGAGGAGAACTATCCCTTCAACCCGCTCTACGTGATGAGCCAGTCGGGGGCCCGTGGGAACCCCCAGCAGATCCGCCAGATCTCCGGGATGCGCGGCCTGATGGCCAAGCCTTCGGGTGAAACCTACCCCGTGCCGGTAAAGGCTTCCTTCCGCGAGGGGCTCACGGTGCTGGAGTACTTCATCTCCACCCACGGGGCCCGCAAGGGTGGGGCCGACACCGCGCTGCGCACCGCCGACTCGGGCTACCTGACCCGCAAACTGCACGACGTGGCCCACGAGGTGATCGTGCGGGAAGCCGACTGCGGGACGCCCGACTACATCTCGGTGCCCCTCTTGCAGTTCGACGAGGCCTTCCGCAACAAGCGCCTGCGCAAGAAGAGCGACATCGAGTCGGGGCTGTATGGCCGCACCCTGGGCCGCGAGATCGAGGTCAAGGGCCGGGTCTTCTCCGAAGGACACCAGCTAAGCCTCGAGGACGTCAACTTCATCGTCAAGGCCGCCGAAGAGCGCCTGATTGAGGAAGTGCCGGTGCGCTCGCCCCTGACCTGCCGCACCCGCTACGGGGTCTGCCAGCAGTGCTACGGCTGGGATTTGTCGGCGGCCAAGCTGGTCTCGATTGGCGAAAGCGTGGGGGTGGTGGCCGCCGAGTCCATCGGCGAGCCTGGCACCCAGCTCACCATGCGTACCTTCCACACCGGCGGTGTGGCCACCGGTACCGACATCACCCAGGGTCTGCCCCGTGTGATCGAGCTGTTCGAGGCCCGTCGCCCCAAGGTGAAGGCGGTAATTGCCGAAATTGACGGAACGGTGCACATCGAGGAGCTCGAGGACAAGGTGGTCATCTACGTCTCGAGCGAGGGCTTCTCCAAGGAGTACAAGGTGCCCAAGGACGCCCGTATTACCGTCAAGGAGGGCGAGACGGTGGAGGCCGGCCAGCCCCTGACCCGCGGGGCCATTGACCCCCACCAGCTTCTGGAGGCCAAGGGCCCCGAGGCGGTGGAGCGTTACCTGACCGACGAAATCCAGCGGGTCTACCGCGCCCAGGGCGTGAAGCTGCACGACAAGCACATCGAGGTCATCGTGCGGCAGATGCTCAAGTACGTCGAAATTACCGACCCGGGCGATAGCCGTTACCTGGAGGGCCAGGTCATCGAGAAGTGGGATGTGGAGACGACCAACGAGGCCCTGATGGCCGAGGGCAAGACCCCGGCCAGTTGGAAGCCCATGCTGATGGGGGTGACCAAGAGCGCCCTCTCGACCAAGAGCTGGCTTTCGGCAGCCAGCTTCCAGCACACCACCCACGTGCTCACCGAGGCCGCCATTGCCGGCAAGCTGGACGAGCTCATCGGCCTGAAAGAAAACGTGATTCTGGGCAAGCTGATTCCCGCCGGTACCGGCTCCGACTTTGTGCGCGACACCCAGGTTATCGACCAGAAGACCCTCAAGCGCCTCGAGGAGGCCCGCCGCGAGGCCGAGCAAGCGCCCCTGACCCCGCGCCGTCCGGGGGTGCGTCCGGAACAACCCGTGCGCGAGGCCTGAAGCCGTTGTTGGATCCACGGGCTGTAGGCCACAGGTCTACAGCCCGTGGTCTATACGGGCAACGCTTCTACTCCCGGGGCGGTGTTTGCGGTAGATTGTGGGGGTATGCGTTCGACCTACGACCAGATTCAAGAGACCATCAATCACATTCGCGCCCAGACCGATTTCGTGCCCGAGGTGGGCATTGTGCTGGGTTCGGGGCTGGGGCCGCTGGGCGACGAGATCGAGGTGGTGGCGAGTTTTCCGTATGCAGAGCTGCCCAACTTTCCCCAGTCCACCGCGCCGGGGCACGAGGGGAAGCTGATTCTGGGGCGGCTCGAGGGCAAAAACGTACTGGCCTACAAAGGCCGGGTGCACTGCTACGAGGGCTACACCGCAGCGCAGGTCGCGTTTCCCGTGCGGGTGGGCTACTTTTTGGGGGCAAAGACCTTTTTCATCACCTCGGCGGCCGGGGGGCTCAACCCCAACTGGCACGCGGGGGAGCTGATGCTGCACAACGACTACATCAACTACGCGCCCCTCTCACCCCTCACCGGCCCCAACGACGAGCGCCTGGGGCCGCGCTTCCCGGTGACCTTCGACGCCTACGACCCGGAGCTGCGGGCGCTGGCCCATAAGGTGGCTCGAGCCCAGGACTTCCACCTGCGCGAGGGCGTGTACGTCTGGTGGCCGGGGCCGCAGTTTGCCAGCCGGGCCGAACTCAAGCTGCTGCGCACCCTGGGAGCCGACGCCATCGGGATGTCCACCGTGCCGGAGGTGATTGCCTTGCGCCACCTGGGGGCCCGGGTGCTGGGCCTCTCCACCATTACCGACATGGCCGTGCCCGAGCGCGACCACCACGCCACCGAGCAGGAGGTGCTGGCTACCGCGGCCCGGAGCGGGGCGCTGTTCCGCCGGTTTGTGCGGGGGATTCTGGCGGCCATCTGAGGCGGCCCGTTTGCCACTGGGCTTTTGGGGCCATCAAAGGCTCTGCCAATCTCTAATGAAGTAGCCACTATGAGTCTTCCCGGTGTCTTGGAGCGTATTGAAAAAGCCTGTGGCCGTGTGGGTCGTGACCCGAAAGGTGTCCGGCTGGTAGCGGTGACTAAAGAACACACCGTTGCAGAAATTCGCGAGCAGGTACTGCGCTACGGCCACTTCCCCCTGGGGGAGTCGCGCATTCAGGAGGCCCTGCCCAAGATGGGTGAACTCGAGGCCGAGTGGCACTTTATCGGGCCCTTGCAGCGCAACAAGGCCAAGTTTGCGGTGCGCTTTGAGCTAATCCATTCCATAGACTCGCTGCGCCTGGCCGAGGCGGTGGCCCGCAAGGCGCTCGAGCAGGGCAAGGTGCAGCGGGTGCTCCTGGAGCTCAACCTGGGGCGCGAACCGCAGAAGCACGGCTTTCTGGAGGAAGAGCTGCCCCAGGCCATAGCCCAGATCCAGGCCCTGGAAGGGCTGCGGGTGGAGGGCCTGATGACCGTGGCCCCCTACACCGACACCCCGGAGACCGTGCGGCCTATTTTTGCCCAGCTTTCCCGGCTGGCCGACCGCTATGGGCTACCCGAGCGCAGCATGGGGATGTCGGGCGACCTCGAGGTGGCGGTGGAGGAGGGGGCCACGCTGGTGCGGGTGGGGCGGGCGATCTTCGAACAGACGACCTAGACCGCTGCGGTGTGGGTTTCGGCCCGGAGCGGGGCCAGCTTGTAGGGCAGGTTGCGCTGCTCTAGCTGGGCTAAAAACTCCTTGGGAGCACCTTCGTCGCTAATCAGCAGGTCTATCTCGTCCAGCGCCGCAAAGCTGGCCAGGGTGGCCCGGCCCAGCTTGCTCGAGTCCACCAGGGCGTAGCGGGTATCGGCGGCGCGGAGCATGGCCTGTTTGGTCTGGGCCTCGTAGGGGTTGGGGGTGGTGTAGCCGGTCTGGAGAGAAACCCCGGTGGCGCACATGAAGGCTTTGTCGGCGTGGTAGACCTCGAGGGTGCGCACCGCCGCCGGGCCAATCAGGGCCATGCTGTGGTGGCGCACCAGTCCACCGGTCAAAAGCAGCTCCCAGCGGGTCTCGGAGAGCTCGGAGGCGATGGGCACCGAGTTGGTGATGATGTATAAGGAACGAAAAGCCCGCTTCATCAGGCGCACCAGGGCCAAGGTGGTGCTGCCGGCGTCCAGAATCAGGGTGTCGCCCTCCTCGATCAGCTCGAGCGCAGCTTTGGCAATGGCCTGTTTCTCGGCCTGCTGGAGGTGGATTTTTTCCCTGAAGGAAGGGTTGAACAGGCTCTTGTGGGTGTAGGTGGCCCCCCCATGGGTGCGGTGCAAAAGACCGCGGGCCTCGAGCTCACTCAAGTCTTTGCGGATGGTGACCTGGCTGACCTCAAACAGGGCCGCCAGATCCTCGACCAGCACCGAGCCTTTTTGTTCCAGCAGCTCGATGATTTTGCTACGGCGTTCCTCGCTGCGCATACCACCTCCCAACATACGCTTACTTTTGGCCGATGGGTAGTGTGATGGGCTGGCCCGACCAGTCCTGCCGCATCCAGGCCCATTCGGGTTCGTCCACCGGGGGGGTGGCCCGCTGTTCGCACAGGGCCTCCCCGGCCATGTAGTTGAGGTAGTAAACGTTGGAGCCGGGAGGGGCCACCACCGGATGATAGCCTTTGGGGGCCAGGATCAGCTCGCCGTCGCGGGCCAGCAGCAGCTCGTCCAGGCCATCCTCGGGGCTGTAGTTGCGGTGGATGGCCCAGCCAGTCCTGGGGCTCACCTTGTAGTAGTAGGTTTCCTCGAGGTACAGCGAGCCCATCTGCCCATCGTGCCGGTGGGGGGGCCAGCCCGACCAGGAGCCCGAAGGGGTGTAGACCTCGTAGAGAATCAGCCGTTCGGCGGGTAGGTGGGGCCCCAGGATGTGCGAGACCTGGCGCAGCGCGTGGCCTCCACCCCGCATCTCCACCCGCATCTCGGGGGGCTGGAACAGGCGCAGGGGGTAACGCCCCTCAGCGGGGGCCCCGCCCCAGGCCAGCTCGGTTGCTTGCAGGGCTGTCACCTGGTAGGTGCTGGCCGGCGGCAGGTAGAGCACCGAGGGCAGCTCGCTGAAGACATCCTGGCGTTTTAGCTGGAACAGCGCCGAGCCAACCTGCACTTCCAGCTCACCGGATAGGGGCACCAGGGCCACCTCGAGGCCCCCGGTCTGTCCTGTGCGGGTCTCTCCTTCCTGTAGCGCCCAGACCCCAAACGACAGGTAGCGCCAGCCCGCCGTGGCCGGGGTGACCTCGAGCAGGGTGGGGCCCACCACAGGTCTGAAGTGATGCCTGCTCATACCACCTCCGAAAGGCGCACCACCCGGCCCTCCCGCAGGCTCTTGGTGGCTGCAACCGCGATGCGCAGGGACTCGAGGGCATCCTGGGGGCCGGGCGTGGGGGCCACCCCCTGGCTCAGCGAGCGGAAGAAGGCCTCGAGCTCCAGCCGGTAGGCCTCCTTGAAGCGATCCATAAAGAAGTGGTAGTGGTCGGCGTTGATGCCACTGCCGTACTGCCACAAGGGGGTTTTGGGGGTGGCGTCCATCACCAGCTTGCCCCTGGCCCCGAAAACCTCGGTGCGCACGTCGTAGCCGTAGACCGCACGGCGGGAGTTCTGGATTACCCCCAGCGCCCCGTTGGCGAAGCGCAGGCTCAGGTTGGTGGTGTCCACATCGCCAATCTCGCCAATCCGGGGATCCACCCGCACCGTGCCCCAGGCCTGCACCTCCTCCACCTCGCCCACCAGAAACCGGGCGCAGTCTATGTCGTGAATAGCCATGTCCACAAACAGCCCGCCCGAGGTGCGCAGGTACTCCAGGGGGGCCGGGGCGGGGTCGCGCATCACCGCGATAAACTGCTCGACCGGCCCAATCTCGCCGGCCTCAATCTTGCTTTTGGCCTGGGCGTAAGGGGGGTCGTAGCGGCGCTGGAAGCCAATCTGGAAAGGTACGCCCTTCTGCTCCACCACCTCCAGAACCCGCCGGGTTTCCCCCAGCTCCTTGGCCACCGGCTTCTCGCAGAAGATGGCCTTGCCGGTCAGGGCCGCAAGCTCGATGTAGCGGGCGTGGGTATCGGTGGGCGTGACGATCACCACTGCCTCCACGCCGGGGTGGTGGATGGCTTCCTCGGGGTTGGGGTAGATCTTCTCGGCGCGTAACAGAAGCCGGGCGGCCTCGGCGGCTTGCAGGTTGGGGTCGGCCACCGCCAGCACCCGGGCCTCGGCAATGCCCAGCAGGGTACGGGCGTGCTCCATACCCATCCTTCCTGCACCCAGCAACGCTACACCAAACGATTTAGACATATCGCTCTTCCTCCTTTACTGCGCCCTGGCCCGTAGCCGGCGCAGGCTCTTGCTCAGATCGGCTTCCAAAGTTTCGAGATACCCTGCCCCCTTAACCGGGGTGAAGGGGTTGGGGCCGGGGGCGGTGGCCTCCAGGATGAGCGGGCCGGTATAGCCCACCTCCTGCAGCGCGGCCCAGATCTCTGCGAAGTCGGTATGCCCTTCCCCAATCCCCCGGCGGTTGGAGTCGGCCAGGTGGAAGAGGCCCAGGTGGGGGCCGGCCTGGCGGATGGCCGCGGGCAGGCTGGCCTCTTCGATGTTCATGTGGTAGGTATCCAGCAGCACCTTGAGGTTGGGCTGGCCCACCTGCGACAACAGCGCCAGGGCTTCCTGGGCGGTGTGTACCAGGTGGGTTTCGTAGCGGTTGAGCACCTCGAAGACCACCGTGAGCCCCAGGGCCCTGGCGTGCGAACAGATTTGACCCACGCCCTCTACCAGCCAGGCCCATTCCTGGCTTTGCGTTGCCAGTGGGGCAAAGCGCCCCACCGCCCCGTGGCAGGAGACCAGCGGGCCGCCCGCCTCTGCGGCAAAGTCGAGCAGCCGGTGGTAGTAGTCCAGGGCCTCGAGCCGCCTGGCCGGGTCGGGATGGGCCAGATCAACGTTGGCTGGGGTGAGGGAAAAGAGCCTGAGCCCGTGTGATTGCAAAATGGCGCGTACCTCACTGGGATTTAGCGGCAGCTCGCCCAAAAGTTCGACCCCATCAAACCCCAGGCGCTGGAGCCTCGAGGCTACCTGCTCCAGGCCAAGCGGCCCAAACGTCCAAGTGCAGACCCCTATTTGCATTGATGCTTCCTCCAAGTCATAGGACTAAGCGCAGTCTGTCAGCAAGCGGCTCTATTTAGAGAAGCGCCCGCGGCAACCCCCACAGGTCGCCGGAGCACTAAAACCCCCCGCGCGCCTCGATGAACTCCAGAACTTCCTCCAGGTAAGGGGTAAAGTCGGCACAGCCGATGCGCGTGACCACGATGGCCCCGCAAGCGTTGCCCATGCGGGCGCTGCGGTACCAGTCCCAGCCCTGCAAACGCCCGTAGATGAAGCCTGCCGCGAAGGCGTCGCCCGCTCCCAGCACGCTCAGTACCTCGACCGGAAAGCCCGGTGCCTGTATCACGTTGCCGTCCGGTAGCCAGACCTCCGAGCCCCGGGCCCCCCGCTTGACCACCAGGGCCCCTGGGCCTTTAGTCAGCAGCGCGTGAAGGTTGGCCTCCAGGTTCCCGCGGATCTCCGGGGCGGTAATCTGCGAGTCGCGGATGATGAGATCCTCGGGGCGGCGCAGCATGGCCGCGTTGACCTCCTCCTCGGTGCCGATGGCCACATCCACCAGAGGTAGTAGCGCCCGCACCTGCACCCCGTAGGCGCGGGGGTCGTGCCACTGGTCGGCCCGGAAGTCCAGGTCGAGAAAGACCGTGACCCCGGCGGCTTTGGCCTCTTCAGCGGCGAAGAAGGTGGCGCTGCGGCTGGGCTCCTTGGCCAGGGCCGCCCCCGAGAGCTGGACGGCCCTGGAAGCGGCGATGGGGGTGGCGAGCACGTCGTCAATGCCGAGCTGGATATCGGCGGCGTTCTCCCGGTAAAAGGTGATGGGGAAGCGGTCGGGCGGCTGGATGCCCAGCACCACCGCGCTGCTGCGGGTGCCGGGTTTCTGAGGGATGAAGCGGGTCTCCACCCCTTCGCGCCTGAGGCGCTCCAGGATGAACTCCCCCACCTTATCGGGCCCCACCGCGGTGAGGAGGGCGGTTTTGAGGCCCAGCCGCCGCGCCCCCACCGCGATGTTCAGGGGGCTTCCGCCGATGTAGGCCCCAAAGGCGGTGATATCGGGGAACGCTGCGCCGATGTCGGTGGAGTAGAGGTCAATGGACGAGCGCCCCATGGTGATCAGGTCGAACTCGAGCGCCCTCACAGCCCGGTCACCCTCCGCAGATACTCGCGGTTGCGCTGGGCGCTCTCTTTGGGCTGGCCCATGCCGGGCAGCACGTCCTGCTCCACGGTAATCCAGCCAGCGTAGCCCAGCTCTTGTAGCTTCCGGGTCACCGCGCCAAAATCAATCTGGCCCTGGCCCAGCTCACAGAACACCCCCTGGCCGATGGCCTCCTTGTAGCTCCAGCCCTCGCGGCGGGCCCGGCTGGCAATTTGGGGCTGGCAGTCTTTGTAGTGCACGTACCAGAGCCGATCCTTGAAGCGCTCGAGGCCCTCCAGCACCCGTTCCGGCTCATTCAGGCCCGTGCCGTACAGGTAGTGCCCGGTGTCGAAGACCAGCCCCAGCACCCGTTCGTCGGTGTGCTCGAGCAGGGCCTCGATCTCCCAGGGGGTCTCTACGTAGCCCGCGCAGTGGTGGTGAAAGACCGTGCGCAGCCCGGTTTCATCGTGGACGGCTCGAGCGATGCGGTTGGCCCCTGCGGCAAAAACCTTCCACTGCTGGGCGCTCAGGCTTTGCTCGGGTCGGATTCTTCCGGCGTGCTGAAAGCGCACCGGGTCGCGGCTGTGTTCATCGGCCAGCACCACCAAGGGCGACCAGCCCTGGTTGAGATCGGCCACGCTTTGCAGCAGGCGGGCGGTGCGCAGCACGCGGGCCTCACCGGCGGCGTGTTCGCCGGGCTCGAGCAGGTAGACCCCTTCGTAGGCCCCCAGCATGCTCAGGCCGCGCGAGCTGAGTTCCTGACGAAGCCGGGCGGGCTCGGTGGGCATGTAGCCCCAGTCGCCCAGCTCGGTGCCGTGGTAGCCGCTGGCCTTGAGTTCGTCGAGCATCTGGCTGTAGCCGATGCCCTGTCCCCAGCCTTCGATGGTGCCCCAGCTACAGGGGGCGTTGCCAAAACGGATCGCCATGGCAGGTTCCTTTCAGAAGTGACGTTGTTTCTTCAGGTGGGCCTCATAGGTTTGGCGGGCCTTCTGCACCTCGGGCTGGCTCGAGACCTCAGCCACCGGCACGTCCCACCAGCCCTCAAAGCCGGGAACCCGATCCTCCAGGCTCACCGGCACCACGATGACCCGCACCCCCCGGGCTTTGCGGGCTTCCCGCAGGGCCTCTTGCAGCGCCTGGTAGTTCTGGGGGGTCCACACCCGCGCCCCCATGGCCCGCGCGTGGGCGGCAAAGTCCAGCTCGAGCACCGCCCCGTCGGTGCGGCCCGTCCGGGCGTCGCGCCGCCGCAGCTCGTTGTTGAAGGAGGGGGAGCCCACCGAGAGCTGCAGGCCGCGGATGGAACCAAAGGCCCGGTTGTCCACCAGAATGACCGTGAACTCGAGCCCCTCGGCCACCGCGGTGACGATCTCCGAGTTCATCATCAGGTAGCTGCCGTCCCCCACGAAGACCACCACCTCGCGCCCCGGCTCGGCCAGGGCCACCCCCAGCCCGGCGGGAATCTCGTAGCCCATGCAGGAGAAGCCGTACTCGAGGTGATACGCCTTGGAATCCTCACAGCGCCACAGTTTGAGCAGGTCGCCCGGCAGGCTCCCCGCCGCGCAGATGACCGTGGCCTGGGGGCCGAACACCTCGTTGACCAGGCCAATCACCTCGGCCTGGGCCATCTGCGATTTCTCGGGTTTGGGGGTGCGGTAGTGCTGCACCAGCGCGTCCCACTCCTGCTTGAGCTGGGCCACCTCCGAGCGGTAGGCGGCCTGGGTGCCAGCAAAACCGGCCAGGGCCGCCTCCAGAGCCTCGAGGGCCCGCCGGGCATCGGCCACCAGCGCGAGGCCGCTAAGTTTCGCCGCATCGAAAGGCAGCACATTCACCCCGATGAACCTGACCTCCGGGTGCTGGAAGGCGGTTTTGGAAGCGGTCACAAAGTCGCCCAGCCGCGTACCAATGGCGATAACCAGATCGGCCTCGCGGGCCAGGCGGTTGGCCGCGGTTCCGCCGTTGGCGCCCACCGGCCCCACGCACATGGGGTGGTTCCAGGGCAGGGCCCCTTTGCCGCCCTGCGACTCGGCCACCGGAATGCCAAAGCGCTGGGCAAAAGCCGCAAGCGCCTCCTGGGCCTCGGCGTAGAGCGTGCCCCCGCCGGTCACGATCAGCGGGCGCTGGGCCTGCCGGATCAGCGCGGCGGCCTGGGCCACCACCTCCGGCTCAGGGGCGGGGCGGCGGATGCGCCAGACCCTGGGGGCAAAGAAGGACGCGGGCCAGTCGTAGGCCTCGGTCTGCACATCCTCGGGCAGGCAAACTGTAACGGCCCCGGTCTCGGCGGGGTCGGTGAGCACCCGCATGGCCTCGGGCAGGGCGGAGAGGAGCTGGGAGGGCCGGGTGATGCGGGTGAAGAAGCGGCTCAGGGGCCGGAAAGCATCGTTGACGCTGACGTCGTGCTCGGTGGGGTGCTCGAGCTGCTGCAACACCGGGTCGGGCAGGCGGTTGGCAAAGTAATCGGAGGGCAGGAGCAACACCGGCAGGCGGTTTACGGTGGCGGTGGCTGCTGCGGTCAGCATATTGGTGGAGCCCGGCCCCACCGAGGCGGTGCAGGCAAAGGTGCTCAACCGGCGGGTGTGTTTGGCATAGGCAATGGCGGCGTGCACCATGGCCTGTTCGTTTTGCGGGTGGTAGGTGGGCAGGCCGACCTGGTCACCGTACTCTTCCAGGGCCTGCCCCAGCCCGGAGACGTTGCCGTGCCCGAAGATAGCCCAGACCCCCCGGATCAGACGCTGTTCTTTGCCGTCCCGCTCGGTGTGCTGCGCGGCGAGGAACCTGACCAGGGCCTGGGCTACAGTAAGACGCAGGGATTTCAATCGCTACCTCCTTCTAGGGCTTTAGTCCCAAACATCGGGTGTCTTTTGGTTTTTCTGTCATGGGATCTGCGCGGATAACTCATAGGACAAAGCGGGTCTTTTGTGGGCTGTTGCGCATCTTTTGGGAAGCGCTGGACAGAGTTCTGCATTCTTCACTCCAGAGAACCCAGGGCGGCCACCTGTACCACCTGCCCCGTCTCGAGGGCTTGCTGGGCGGCCAGGGCCAGGCGCAGCGAGTACCAGGCCTCGCGGGCATCGGGCTTCAGGGGCTGGCCGGCCTGTAGGTTCTGGGCGAAGGCTTCCAGCTCGGCCCGGTAGGCCTCGGCGAACCGTTGCTCGAAGTTGCGCGGGCGGTCAAAATGGCCCCCTTGCGCGTCGTAGAGGGTGAGCTGGGGTTTTCGGTCGTACTCGATGTGGATGCGGCCCTTTTCCCCCAGCACCTCGCAGCGGATGTCGTAGCCGTAGGCGGTGCGCAGGGCCACCTCGAGCGTCCCCACCGCCCCATTCTCAAAGCGCAGGGTCGCCACGGCGGTGTCGAAGAGGCCATATTCCCGCAAACCTGGCTCGGCCAATGCACCCCCGATGGCCGCGACCTCGAGCACCTCACCAAGCAAAAACCGGGCCGAGTCCAGGTCGTGGATGCCCATATCCACCAGCAGGCCCCCGCTGGTCTTGAGAAACTCCAGGCTGGGTGGGTGGGGGTCGCGCCCCACCAGCCGGATGCCCTCCAGCCGGCCCAAAGCCCCCTGCTCGATCATGGCCCTGGCCCGCTGGTAGGCCGGGTCGTAGCGGCGCTGGAAGCCCACCTGGCAGGGGACGCCGTGCTTTTCGATAGCCTGCACTACGCGTTTTCCAGCCTCGAGGCTCTCGGCGATGGGCTTCTCCACGAATATCGCTTTTCCGGCCCTGGCGGCGGCTTCCACCACCTGCGCGTGGGTGGGGGTGGGCGTGGTGATGATCACCGCATCCACCGAGGCATCCTGCAAAGCCTCCTCCAGATGGCTGCTGGCCTGGGCCCCCAGCTCGGCGGCTACTGCGCTGGCTCGAGCCTCCGCCGGATCCACCACCCAGACCACCCGGCAGTGCCAGAGGCCCGCCAGCACCCGGGCATGGGCCTGGCCCATCCGCCCGGCCCCAATCATGGCTACGTTAAGTCGTTTCACGCCTTCTAAACCTCACTTCTATATCTGGTGCGGGCGGCAACCCAGGTTCTAGTTGGGTTTGTGCAGCTCCTCTGCGGCCTGGTGCTCGGCGGCAGCGGCGGCGCTGGGGTCTTTTCGGGCAATCAAATCCAGCTCCACCGCCAGGGCCTCGAGTTCCTCCCCGCCGGCCATCATCTGCAAAAGCTGCTCCCGGGTCACCTGGTTTTTGCCAAAGGTGCCGTAGCTCTTGCCCCGGTTGAGCACGGTGAAGGTGTCGCCCACCGCCCAGGCATGGTGCACGTTGTGGGTGATGAAAATGACCCCCAGGCCGCGCAGCTTGGCCTGCACGATGTACTTGAGCACCACCGCCGACTCCTTGACCCCCAGGGCCGAGGTGGGCTCGTCCAGAATCAGCACCTTGGCACCAAAGTAGACGGCCCGGGCAATGGCCACCGACTGCCGCTCCCCGCCCGACAGGGTGCCCACCGGCTGGTCGGGGTCGCGGATGTCAATCCCGATCTTCTTCATCTCCTCGCGGGCCACACGGGCGGCAAAGGCCGCGTCGTAGATGCTGAAAGGCCCCACCTTCCGCCGGGGCTCCCGGCCTAAAAAGAAGTTCCGACTGATGCTCATCAAGGGCAGCATGGCCAGGTCTTGATAAACCGTGGCAATGCCCCTGTCCAAAGCATCGCGGGGCGACTTGAAGACCACCGGCTGCCCTTCCATGAAGATCTGCCCCTCCGAGGGCTGGTGTACCCCGGAAAGGGTCTTAATCAGGGTGCTCTTGCCCGCGCCGTTGTCGCCCAACAGGCAGTGCACCTCCCCGGCGTAGACCTTCATGTCGATGTCTTTGAGCGAGACCACCGGCCCAAAGTACTTGCTCACCTTGCGCAGTTCGATGAGGGGGGTCATGTCTACCTCCGCACCTGCATGGAGAGCTTGCGCAGATGGTTGTTGAGAATGACCGCGCCCAGAATCATCCCCCCCACCATCACCTTGAACCAGTCCAGGTCAATGTTGGTGTAGATGATGCCTTGCTGCACGATGGCCAGAATCAAAGCCCCGATGCCGGCCCCGATCACCGAGCCATACCCCCCGGTGAGCAGACAGCCGCCAATCACCGCTGCGGCGATGGCCTCGAGCTCCTTCCCCTGGCCCTGCAGCACATTGGCCGAACCCAGTCCCATCACCTGAATGGTGGCCAGCAGGGTGGCAGCGCCCGCGGTCAGCATGAAGAGGGTGATCTTGACCCGGTGCACCGGCACGCCCACGTTGCGGGCGGCGTTGGCGTCGCCGCCGGCCCCAAAAATCCAGTTGCCAAAAGGGGTTCGTAGCAGTACGAAGCTGAGCACCCCCATCACCCCCAGCCACCACCAGACCGCCGCCGGCAGGCCCAACAGCGTGCCGGTGAACAGGTGGGCGATGGGGTCCTGGGCGATTTTCTCGTTCAGGCCCGAGACGATGGTGAGCTTGGTGATGAGTTTGGTAAAACCGATGTTGGCCCCGGCCAGGATGAACATCATGGCCAGGGTCACGATAAAGCTGGGCAGGCCCGTGCGCAGCACCAGGTAGCCGTTGAGGTAGCCCACCGAAAGGGCCAGGCCCAGGGTGAGCAGGATGGCCAGCCCCAGGGGTAGGTTGCCGTAGTCGGGGTGGGCCAGCAGGGCCATGCTGATGGCCGCCACCCCGATCATTGAGCTCACCGAGAGGTCGAACTCCCCGGCGATCATCAGCAAGGCCACCGCCGAGGCCAGGATGCCGAGCTGGGCGGCGACCTCGAGGTAATTGCGGGTTCCGGCCCAGGTCAGAAAGCCGCTGTTGCCAGCCATGACGGCGAAAAAAGTGAAGACCACAATCAACCCGGCAATCGAACCCAGCTCGGGCCGCAACAGCAGCCGTTGCCAGAGGCCAATGGGCTGCAACCGTTCGTCGCGCGACTGCACTGTCATATTTCCTCCAGAGCGCGGGGGCTCCCCCATATACCCCCCAGGGAGCCCCCAAGCCAAGCCCGTCTTCAAGCGCTTAGCGGATGCCCTTCTTGGAAAGGTCAATCACCTGGGCCGCGTTTTCCGGGGTGACGAAGCCGGGGCCGGTCAGGATGACCGGGTTGGCTGGCAGGAGCCCATACTTGATGTAGTTGTTAAGGATGATGATGGGCAGGTAGCCCTGGAGCCACTGCTGCTGGTCGATGGCAAAGGCCATCTTTTTCTGGCTGAGCGCGGTCAGTACCGCCGGCGAAAGGTCGAAGGTGCCGAAGGTGACTTTTTTGCCCTCCAGGGCTTGCAGCACCGGCTCGGCGGCCGTGGGGCCCAGGGTCAGCACCCCGTCAATGCTGGGGTCTCTTTGCAAAGCCGCCGCTACCGCATTGCGGATGCCGGTGGGGTCGCCAATCTTGACCGGAATCACGTTGGCCTTAATGCCCAGCCCGTCAAAGAAACCCTTGCAGCGCAGGTCGAGGGCCACGTTGCCCACTTCCTGGTTAATGCAGATGGCGTTCTTGACCCCGGCGGCCTTCATGCGCTTACCGGCGCCCAACCCGGCTTCGTACTCGGTCTGGCCCACGTGTACCAGCACCCCCAGGCTTTCGGCCACATCGGAGCCGGAGTTCATCGAGATCACTGGGATGCCGGCCCGCACCGCCGCCCGGATGGAGCGCTCAAGGGCCTTGCCGTCGGGAATCGAGACCACGATGCCGTTGGGCCTCGAGGCCACCGCCGCGTCAATGAGCTGGGCCATGCGCACCATATCGAAGGTCTCGGGTGCCCGGTACTCTACCCGGGCTCCGGTTTCCTTGGCGGCGGCCTCCACCCCGTTCTTCACCACCGACCAGAAAGGATCCGAAGCCTGGCCGTGGGAGATCACCACGATCCGCACCTGCTGGGCCAGCGCCAGGCCCATCCCCAAAACCAACAAAGCTGCCAACCACACCTTTTTCATGCCAGACACCTCCCTGCCAAAAATCGAGGCAGCACCGCTGAAGCCCCTTTCTTGGCCGTGACCGTTAACTCTGAGGTCGAGGGCATTGTATGCTCCGAACTTTCGTTTGTCAAGATTCTGATTACATAACGAAAGATAAACGAAATATGAAGTTTCGATTGCGAAAATCCAGGGGCCAGCCCGTACCTTGTGAAAATGCCCGGAGCCTGGTGGGTGTAGTAGTCTAAGGCCGTGGAAGATCGTATAACCGGTGAGTTTCGCATCGAACGCGGTGAGCGCAGCGACCTGACCCCTCTGGACATCCGCTACCAGGAGTTTCGCCAGGGCTTGCGCGGCTATTTGGTGGCCGAGGTGCGGGAGTACCTGGGCCGGGTGGCCGACGTCCAGACCGCCCTCATCGAAGAAAACGAGCGCTTGCGCAGCCATATCCGCGAGCTCGAGGCCCAGCTAGCCAAGGCCAAAGAGGGCGAGGCCGAGCTCAAGCGGGCGGTGGTGGCGGCTGAGCGCATCGCCCGCGAGATCAAGGCCCAGGCTGAGCGCGAGGCTGAGCTCATCCGGCGGGAGACCGAGTCCGAGCGACAGGCCGCGCTGCAAGAGCTAATTGAGCAGATGAAGCGCATCAAAAACGACATCGAACAGGTGCGCAACGAGCGCGACCTGTTTGTGAGCCAGTTTCGCGCCCTGCTCGAGGGTTACCTGGCCTCGCTGGATCGCTTCAAACGCTAAGCGCCCGACCGGGGTGTTAGCGCACCCCCAGCCGGGCCAGCAGGGCCAGCAGGCTTTCTCGATACCGGTAGGACTCCTTAAAGTTTCCGTGTACGGCAAACCCTGTGGCCTGAAGGCCGAGCTGTTCGGCCAGGATCAGGGCGCGGGGCAGATGCGGTTCGTCGGTGACGATGATGAGCCGGGACTTGCCGACCACAGGGGCAATGTTGGTGAGGTTTTCAACGGTGCGTCGGCTTTGTTGCTCGCAGTAGAGGGCTGCGGGCGGAACCCCCTTGGCTTCCAGATATGAACAACCTACCCCGCCTTCGCTGTAGCGGTCGCCAGGGGCGCGGCCCCCGGTAACGGCGATGCGGGGGGCGTACCCTTGCTGGTAGAGGCGCAGGGCAGCCTCGAGGCGGTTGCGGAAAATCACCGAGGGCTCGCCGTTGTACTGCGCGGCCCCCAACACCACAATCCAGTCGGCCTTTTGTAGGGTGCCGGGCGAGGCTTTGGGGCTAAAAAACACCAGTCCCACCGCCACAAACACCAAGGCCCACCACACGCGCATAGCTGAATTTTACCTCCAATCTTGCATAAGCGAGCGCAACAACTCCGCAGGATACTCGAAGCGGGGTCGGAGGGCCGGGTTGTGCGGCGTGGCCAAAAACCACACCGGTAGGCCGATGGCCTGCGCTGCTTGTAAATCGCCCTCCGAGTCCCCGATGTACAGGGCTTCGTGGGGCTGCAAGCCAAAATGCTCCAGGGCCCGCTCTAGGAGGGCCGGGCTGGGTTTGGGCGGGGCCTCCTCGCGGGTGAGCACCAGGGTGAAGGTCAGGCTGTGTTTTTGCAGGGCTAGCTCGGTGGCGGCCCGGTGGTTGTTGGTGAGCAAAGCGGTGGGCAGCCCCAAAGCGGCCAGCGCCCCAAGCAGCTCCGGCATGCCTTCACGCACCTCCGAACTGGCGGCCAGGGCCTGTTCGTAGGCCAGCAGCCGTTGGTGCAGCTCGGCCTGCTCGTGGGGTGGGCGCAGCGTGATGCCGTCCAGAATGAGCAGATGGCTTGGGAGCCGATGTTCTTGCTTGAAGGTGGCCCAGGGGTTGGTGGCCCGCGGGGCCAGCACAGTATCGTCTAAATCGAAGAAAACAGCCTTCAGCCTCCCCACAGGGCAAGCCTATCAAGTAGACGAATGATAAGTAAAAGCCTGCCGTTGTAACTTTTATCATCTTCCCCTGACAGCGCAGGTGTTATACTCTAAGCAAGTTGAGACTGCGAACCGCGCTCCCAGAAGCCTAAAAGGTGGAAGGAGCGGGTTTGTCTTTTGGCTCAGCTTAGGTGATGAATTAGTGGAGAAAATCTTCGGTCGCACCAACGGTCTGAAACCCAGCGAAAAGAAGCGCCTTGCCAACCTGTACAACCGCCGCGTGGGGGCCAACCGTCTGCTCACCGCCGAGCTGGCCCGTACCATGGCGGCTTTGTCGGGAGAGCTGGGCAAGCCCATCAGCCTGCTTTTGGATCGGGGTGGTCGGGTGATGCGGGTGGCGGTGGGGGATGCCAAAGAGCTGCCGGTGCCCGAGAGGGCCCTGGTGGAGACCCGGCTCTCCGGGTACCGCATCCTGCACACCCACCTGGGCTCGGGGGGGCTTTCGCGCCCGGATCTCTCGGTGTTGTTTTTGCACCGCCTGGATGCTATGGCGGCCCTCGAGGTTGAGCAGGGCCACCCCGGCCGGTTACACCTGGCCCAGCTTTCACCGCCCAAGGCCGACGAAGAAGACTGGCAAATTTTCCCCTCCAAGCCCTACCACGAGTACCTCGAGTGGGATCTGGCGGCCTCGGTGGCAGCGCTGGAAGAGGAGCTTTCACGCCAGGCCCGCGGCCTCGATCTGCGCGACGGCTCGGGGGAGCGGGCGGTGCTGGTGGGGATAGACCAGGGTGAGGGGGTGCAGGCCGAGGTAGACCTGGCCGAGCTGGCCGAGCTGGCCCGCACCGCGGGGGCGGTGGTGGCCCACAAAGAGCTGGTCTTCCGCCCCAGCCTCGACCCGCGCTACGCGGTGGGGCGTGGTAAGGTGGAGGAGCTGGTCTCCCACGCCTACCACCAGAACGCTGGCACCCTCATCTTTGGCATCGACCTGAGCGCGGCCCAGGCCCGCGAACTGGAAACCATCACCGGCCTCAAGGTGCTGGATCGCACCCAGCTCATTCTGGACATCTTCGCCCAGCATGCCCGCACCCCCGAGGCCAAGGTGCAGGTCGAACTGGCCCAGCTCAAATACCTGCTGCCGCGGCTGGTGGGTAAGGGTAAAGAGTTGTCGCGTCTGGGGGGTGGTATTGGAACCCGGGGGCCGGGGGAGACCAAGCTCGAGGTCGACCGCCGCCGCCTGCAAGACCGCATCGCTGAACTCACCCGCAAGCTGCAAGAAATTGCCGGCCGCCGCCAGGAGACCCGCCGCCAGCGGGACAAATCGGGCCTGCCCATCGTGGGGGTGGTGGGCTACACCAACGCCGGCAAGACCACCCTGATGCACGCCCTGGCTAAAAAAGGCGACGAAGGGGAGAACAAACTGTTCGCTACCCTGCGCCCGCTCACCCGCCGGGGTTTTTTGCCCGGCATAGGCGAGGTGCTGTTCACCGATACGGTGGGTTTCATACGCCACATGCCGGGCGACTTGCTGGAGGCCTTCCGCTCCACCCTGGAGGAGCTGCGCGACGCCGATGTGCTTTTGCACGTGCTGGACGCCTCGCAGGAAGGGGCGCTGGAGCGCTATCAGGTGGTGGAAGACCTGCTGGCTGAACTGGGCGTGGAGTCGCCGCAAGTGCTGGTGCTCTCTAAAGCCGATGCTGCCGACGGTTACGACCTCGAGTTCCTCAGGGAGCGGCTGGGCGGTTTTCCGGTTTCGGCGGTGCGGGGGCAGGGCCTGGGCGAGCTGAAGCAGGCCGTGGCCGAGGCTCTGTTGGCGCAGGGGGTGCGCCCGGCGGCCTGGGCCTACCCGCCGAGAGAGCCGGGGGTGGCTGCTGCCCTCACCGATTGATGCTGCTTCAGAAAGTTTGAAATCCCTTCAGGCCGGTAGCCTCGCTCCACTGCACGTCGAGCTGAAGAACCAAAGCCCCCCGGGGCCCCTGGCGCAGGTGGTGAATCAGGAGCTCCAGATCGGCTTTTTCACCTTCGGCCACCACCTCCACCCGTCCATCCGATAGGTTCTCGGCATAGCCGGAAAGGCCGAGCTCGAGGGCTTTTTTACGGGTGAAGTGGCGGTAGCCAACACCCTGCACCCGCCCGCTGACCAGTACCGTAATGCGAAACACGCCCTCAATCTACAACAGTCGGGGCAAGTAAAGGGCGCGCTTTCACAGGGGCCCTGTTCTGTAATGCTGATGACCGGGGTGGGCTGGTTTTGGACTCGGATCAAGTTCCTTGGAGTAAAAGTCAGATTTGATTGGCTCTGGATGGGTTTTTTTCCTAGCTTCCCCTCAGAGTTCTGGGCTAGACTATATGGGTGCGGTTTTGGCGCTGGGTTCCGGTAATTCTGCTCCTCCTTTTGGTGGGCCTCCCGGCCTTTCCCCCACTGATCAGCTACGCTCTGCAGGAGGGCCTCAAAGCGGCCAATTTCACCGGTCGGTGGCAGGCGGTGGGGGGGTATCTGCTGGGGGGGCTCGAGCTGCGGGGGGTGGAGCTGGAGGGCAATGGGCTGCGGCTGCAGGCCCAGCGGCTGCGCATCGGCTACAACCTGTTGAGTCTGCAACGCCGCGAACTGCCCTTGCGCATTCTGGCCGAGGAGGGCGATGTGTTCCTGCGCTGGGACACCCTCATCCCCGAGCAGCGCCAGCCAGGGGCGCCCGCGCCCTTTCAGCTGCGGGTAGACGAGCTGGTGCTGAATCGCGTGAGCGTGCAGATCGAGCAAAGCCAGAAGTTTTTTTTGCCTGCCCTGCGGGCCACCATCCGCGGCAGCGGCCCCTACCAGGTGGCGGTGGCGCTGCCCGATGGGAGGCTCTGGGCCACGGTTCGCCGTACCGGGCGTGAGTTTGAGGCCTGGCAGATCGAGGCCAGGGGCGAGCTGCGGGCGGCCCGCTACTGGTTCGAGGGTTTCGAGGCGGGGGAGCTCGAGGGCACCTGGACGATTGGCCCCAGGGTCAAGAACGGCATCCTGGGCAAGAACCAGATCAAAAACGCCACCGTCAAAATCGTGGGCTTTACCCTGACCGACATCTCTGGGGCGGTGGATTTCGACGGCCAGACCGTGACCGCCAACCTGGTCGGGCGCGGCCTGGACGGCCCCCTCAAGGGCTCGGCCACGGTGGATCTGCCGGGCCAGGAGTACCGCTTCCGGGTGGAGGGCAACCCCACCCTACCGGCCCTGGCCGCCCACTTCGGCCTGCGGCTACCGGTGAGCGGGGGCGGGCCTCTGGTGCTTTTGGGCCGGGGCTGGCAGAACATTGTGATAGATGGGCGTTACAACGGCCAAGGCCGCCTGCTGGGCGAACCCCTGACCTACCAGGGCACGCTGGCCTTCGATAAAAAGTTTCGGCTCGACACGGTGGTGGATGGGGCCCTATTCGACCGCACCTTTCAGGCCACGCTGGCCCTGCGCAACACCGACGAGTACACCGTTCGGCTGCGCGATTCTTTCCAGAGCAACCTGCGCCTGACCGGCAAGGGCCCCAACACCCAGGCCGAGGGCACCCTGGTCTGGCCGCGCCCTTTGCTGGGAGAGGCCGGGGTGCGCTTCGAGAGCCGTGGGTCGCGCTGGAACCTGAGCGTGCAGTCGGAGAACGTGGGCCTGCCCACCGCCAAACCCTTCAGCCTCTCGGGTAGCTTGCAGGGGGCGGGGGCCAGTGTGCAGGGCCGGCTGGGGCCGGTGCGCTTTGGTGGCACCTGGGACAACCTGCAGATGCAGCTTGAGGGCCTCGAGCTCCTGGTGGGCCAGCTTACAGGCCAGGCCGCCCTCAAGGCCGGGCGCTTCAGCGGCAATCTGATCTACGACTCACCCTACACCCGCTTTCCCATCGCGGTGCAGCAGGACGGGCAGACCTGGCGGCTATCCAACCGCTGGGCCAGCGGGCTGTACCGCAGCGGGGTGTTTACCCTAGGGGTGCGCGACCTGCCCTTGCAGGTGCTGGAAGCCCTGAAGCTCTCCGGTGATCTGCGCTACGCCCAAGGCAGGCTCTCGGGTAACTGGAACCTGCAGGGGGAGCGGCTGGGCCTGGAGGGCGAACTCTTCGACCTGGCCACCCGCTACCGGGGGGAGGTGCGCACCCCCTTGCGGGTGCTGCCTTTAAGCGGAACCGCCGACAGCACTGGGCTCCAAGCCCAGCTCGATACCCTCCGCATTACCGCCAATGGCCCTGAGGGGCTGCGGCTGCAAGGGCCGCTCGAGCTTGGCCCGCAGATCCGCCTCGAGGCCGACCTGGGCTTGCAGGGTTCGCGCTACCGGGGCGAGGTGCGCTTCGACACCCCCTGGTTGAGCGGGCGGCTGGAGGGGCACGGCCCGGCGCTGTGGGCCATCGCCGATGGCTATGCCCAGCTCGCTGGCCCCATCTGGCCCACCACCGCGCTCAAGGGCCGCCTGACCCTGCCCTTATCAGGGTTTGTGGAGGTGCCGGCGGTGCCCTTGGCGGTGAGCCGCACCGAGGTGCGCTGGCCGGGGGGGCGGGTGGCGCTGCGGGCGGGCCTTCCCTTTGAGGGCACCCTGCCCCTTCGGATTAATCGCCAGGCTGGCAGCCTGGAGGCCCGGGGCAACCTCGAGCGCGGCAGCCTGCTGCTGCGCACCCCCTTTGGCACCGTGAATGGGGAAGGGGCCTGGCGCAGCCTGGCGGTGCGGGGTAGCCTGAATTACGCCGGGTTCGCAGGCCAGCTACAGGGGCAGGCCGACCTCTTTGGCCTGGCCTACCAGGGGCGTTTGCAGGTACCCAGGCTCGAGGGGGCGCTGGAGTTCAGGGGTCGCAGCACCAGCCTGAGCTACGCCGGGCGCTTGCAGAACGGTCGCCTCACCCTGGCCGGTGATTATCGTCTGGTGGCCGGAAAACCGCTGGACGGGCTGCGCCTGCGGGTTATTGCCAGCGACTACAACCTGCGCGGCTGGGGGCTGCCCGGCACCCTCAAGGGCAACTGGTCGGAGCGCGGGGGGCGCCTCAGCCTGGACACCCCTTATGGACGGGCCCAGCTAAGCGGCTCGAGCCTCCTGGGGCCGGCCAACCTCGAGGCCCAGAGCCCCTACGGTACGGTGCGCGGCATGGTTAGCACCGAGGCCATCGCCTTGCGCGGGAGCCTGCGCCTGCCCTATATAAGCGGCACGCTGGCGATCTCGGGGCCCTGGAACAACCTGGGGGCACGGGGCCAGGGGCGCTACAACCTGCCCTACCTGGAGCCCCAGAACTGGCGGCTGAGTGCGGATGTGCTGGCCCAGACCTGGAGGCTGGAGGGGCCGTTGGCGCTCGAGGGCAAGGGCCTGGCTTACACGGGCCGGATTAACTGGCCCTACCGGCTGCTGGAGCGCTCGGGGGTGTTGCAGGGTGGCCTGGAAGGCCAGGGCCTCTCGCTGCGGGGCAGCCTGCGTACCACCTATGCGGGTCTGCCCATAAGCGCCGTTTTACAGGCCGAAGGCGCCGACCTGGAACGCTTGCGGGCCACCCTCGAGCTGCCCGAGGGCCGGGTGCAGCTTGCCCAAAAGCAGGCGGTCTTCGACCTCGAGACCGCCCCCCTGGCCCGCCTCTGGAACGCCGAGGTACAGGGACGGCTGCGGGGCCGCCTCGACCTGGCGGGGGTTTTATCCCGTAGCGACACGGCCCTCTCTGTGCCGAAAGGCGAGCTGGAAGGGATGTTGCGGGTGTACGGCCAGCAGGTAGTGCTGGATTACAAAGACCGCTCCCTTTCAGCTTTCCTCCCGGCCTACCGGGTGGGGGCTCTGGTGGAGCTCGAGCCCGGCCAGAATCCCCAGGTCATCGGGCTTGGTAACCTGGAGGGCCGGCTCGAGCTGGGCGAACAGCTCAATGGCCGCCTGGCCTACCGGGTGGAAGGCCTCGAGGTGGAGGCCCAGATTAGCGGGCCGCGCCTGCGCCCAACGTTCGGCCTGGAGGCCCAGGCCCCGGCTTTGCAGCTACAGGCCCAGGGCAGCTACGCCCTCCAGCAAAACCAGGGGCTGGCGCAGGTGCAGCTCGAGAGCCCCTATGCCCAGGCCAGCCTGGAACTCTCGAGCGCGGGCAGCCGCTACCAGGCCAGCGGGCACCTCTCCAGCCTGCAGTACCTGCGGCAGAGCGGCCCGCTGCGGCTCAATGGCGAAGGGGCCCGCTGGACGCTGCTCTGGGCAGCCCCCCTGCGGTTGGAGGCCCAGGGCCAGGCGGCCAACCCCGAACAGGTGCGCCTGGCGGGGGAGGCGAACCTCGAGCTGGCAGGACGCCTTTTGGCGCTCTCGGGCAGCATGGCCCTTACCGGTGAAGCCTTCTCTGGGCAGATGCGGGCCCAGGGCGAGCAGGTTTCGCTCGAGCTGCTGGGCCGGGGCAGGGACTTGCTGGCCCGTGGAACGGCCTACGGGGTCTATGTGGAAGCCCGCACCAACCGCCAGGGTGGGCTCAGCGGCCAGGCCGGCTATACCCGCAGCCTGGGCAACAGCACCCTAAAAGTCCGTGGAACCCTGAGCGGAACCCTGTGGCAGCCGGTGCTGCAAGGCGAGGGCAGCCTGGCGGGGCGCGGCGCGGCGGTGGCTTTGCGCTTCGGATACGGCTCAGAGACCCCCTCTGGTACAGCCGGGATGATTAACGGCTTGCCGGCGGCCCTCTGGGCCCAGGCCGAAGGGGCGGGGCTCTCGGCCCGTCTGGCCGGGGGTGTGCTGAGCCTTCGGATGGACAGCGACCTCGAGCCCTTCGTGGGCCTGCCCTTGCGCCTGCAGACCCAGGGTGAAGGCCCCTGGGCAAACCTGCGCCTGCCCCTAACCCTGAGCGGCCCCAACCTCGAGGCCAGTGGTACGGCCTTCCCGGCCGGGCTGCAGGTGCAGCTTCGGGGCCGCTACGAACAGCAGCGTTTTGACCTGCGCTACGACCGGCAGGCGCAGTTGCTGCTGGAGGGCCCCTACGCCACCGGCACGGCCCGCTGGGCGGGGAATGCCCCCAGCGGGTTGTTGCAGCTCGACCTTCCCTTACCCGGTGGGCGGCTGGTGGGGCAGGCCCGCCTGGACGAAGGCCGGGTGGCGCTCGAGGGCCGCGAAGGCTGGCAGGGGAGCCTGAGCGGGCGTCTGCGCGAGGGTTGGGGCCAGCCCACCCGCTGGGCGCTCGAGGCCAGCCTCAAAGGCCCCTATCCAGCCCAGAACACCCCGGTGAGCCTGGAGGGGCAGTTCGAACTGGACGCTTCCCCACTGGCCTTGCGGGGCAGCGGGCGGGTGCAGGTGCCGGAATGGGGGGCGGTGCAGTTTCTGGCCCAGGGCAGCGAGATCGAGCTGCGCGGCCTGGACGAGCTGGCCCCCCTCGCCGGGCGCTTGCGGCTGAGCCCTTTGCAGATTAACTGGTCGTACGCGGGGGCCCTGCCGCGCGGTTTGGGCACCCTCGAGGCCAGGGGCACGTACCCCGGACAGTGGGTGGTGGGCCGCTATCAGATCGCCGGGCAAAGCGCCAGCCTGGTGGGACAGGACACCACGCTTCGCCTCGGCGCACCGGGGCTGGAAGCCACCCTCACCCCCGAGCGGCTCGAGGCCCGCCTGCAGGACTACAACCTGAGCGGCCTGCGCCTGAGCGGGCGGGTTGCCGGGCCGTGGAGTGCCCTGGAAAGCAGCCTGGATTGGGCTGGGTTTGGCCGGAAAGGGGCCTTGCAGGCCACCTGGCAGCAAGGCCGCCTGCAGGCAAGCCTGCAGGGCGACCTGGAGGGGTCTCTTAACTACCAAGAGGCCTGGTCGGGGCGTCTGCGTTTTCGGGAAGGGAGCCTCGAGCTTTCCGGTACCGGGATTCCTATGGTGGAGGGCGAGGTCCTGGGCCTGGGGCTGCGCCTGCGCTACCCCATGCTGCAGGTGGCCCCCAGCCGTGAGGGCCTGAACAGCCCCACCCCGGTCAGCACCCGGCGGGCCAGCAGCCTGATGATCAACCTGGCCGAGCGCAGCGCCTCGGGCGAGCTGGACGTGCACAGCGTGGAGGTGCGGGGCCGGGGGCCTGCGCTCGAGGCGGTCTATCCTTTTGCCGGGGGGCGCCTGGTGGCTGCTTTGGACTTGCAGACTTTGGCCGTGGCTCTCTCGGCGCCCGAGCTGGGGACGGGTGAGCTGAGCTATAAGCAGGGTCGGCTGGATGGGGTGCTGAACCTCACGGCCTACGGACTGGGCCTGACCCTCGAGGGCGCCGGGCAACAGGCCAGCCTGCGGATAGAACACCCCGCAACCGAGTGGCTTCCCTGGAAAAGCGGCGTTCTGACCGGACAGATTGGCCTCGATGGCGGCTGGAAGCTGCTGTACCGCGACCCCGAACAAAAGCAGCAGATCGAGGCCGAGGGGCGTCTGCTCGAGGCCTCCGTTGCGGCTCGAGGGCCCTGGATTCAAGGACAGCTAAAATACCCCAGCCCGGGTAACTGGCAGGGTCGCTTGCAGCTCGATCTGCCCCTCGAGCCTCTTTCCAGCCGCCTGCGGCTTCGGCTGGATGGCCAGGATACCCTCAGTGCCGCGGGTAGTCTGGATGGTGATGTGGGCAGCCTCGAGATTCAAGGGGCCCTGGCCCGTAACGGCCTGCGGGCGCGGGCTGGCTTTAAGGATCTGGCCATCGAAGAGGTTCCCCAGCTTGCCAGCCGCCTGCCTTTTCTTGCGGGGCGAACCACGGGCTCGCTGGTATACGACCAGGGCCAGATGGAGTTCCGCCTTAGCAGCCCGGGGCTTAAGGTCAAGGGCGATGACCTGGTGCTGGCCATGGAGGCCAAAGGCGAGATTGCCAACGGCCTGATGCAGGCCGAAATTGACTTCGAGAAAACCGATCCATTGGGCAGCTTGGCGCAGAACGGCAACCTGGGCTCCAACCGCACAACGGCCAGGATTCGCCTGGAAAACGGCATCCTGAGCGGAGAGGCTGTGGCGGCTGCCTTCCCCCTGCACTGGCTTTTTTCAACCTGGGCCGGCGAACTGGCCGGTCAGGCTTTTTGGACGGGCCGCACCAGTTTCAGCTATAACATCCGCAACCCCTGGGCTTCCAGGGGTGTCTGGGTAGGGGAGTACCTGCGCTTCCAGGGCGGGGGCGACACCCTGGTGGGTACGGCGGCGCTGCGCTTTGAGCAGGAGCGGCTGTACATAGACCAGTTGAGCCTTTCGGGCAAGGGAACCTGGACGGGGTCGGGGTACTATGGCCGGCGGGGTAGTAACCTTCGCCTCAGCCTGGAGAACACCAGTTTTACGCCGGTTTTGCAGGTTATACCCAACCTCAAGCCGCTGGCCCCTGAGGGCAGTGGCACCCTGCGCCTGGTTTCGAATGGCGAAGCGTTTGACCTCACGCTGGAAAATTTTGGCTTCAAGCTGGGCCCGGTGCGGGCCGAGACCCCCCGCGCGGTGCTGCGCGTTGGCAACACCACCAGCGCAGAGGGTCGTATCAAACTCACCGCCCCCTACCCAGCCGAGGCCCAGCTTTCTGGCGAGGGTGACCTTAGCAACTTTACAGTTCGGGCTACGGGCCTGGCCAACCTGCCGCTCCTGAGCCCCGATGAGCCCTTTGATCTGAGCTTTAATTACCCGGCCTACACGGTGGATGCTCGTTTACAAAAACAGGATGCCCGCTTGTACGGTACGCTTTTCCCTCAGCTCATTCTAACCCTGCAGGGGCAGGTGCCGGTCAGCTACCCGCAGTACTTCTTGCTGGATGGGTTGCTCGAGACCAACCTGATTCTGCGCTACCAGCGCGGAACCTATATTCTTCAGGGGGCCGCCAATGTGATTCGAGCCCGGCTGGGCTTGCCCGAGGGGCAGCGCGAAGTGACCATTAAAGCCCCATCCGAGGCCGGCTCTACCCGTCCGGCTAATGTGATTCCCGTGGAATTCGCCAACATTCAATTTAAGGCCGATCGGGGCATTATCATTCAGGAGTCGCTGGCCCAGGGTGAGCTTGCTGGGGAGGTCTTCCTTAACGGCGAGATCACCAACCCCTACCTATCGGGGGAGGTGGTGCCCTTGCGGGGGAACTTCCGGCTGTGGGATCGCGACTTTACCATCCGGGATCGCTCCACCGAGCAGCGCAGCTATGCCCAGTTTAGCCCGGCCGCTGGCATTCTACCCGAGCTGCAGATTGTAGCCGACACGCAGGTGCAGGATCGCGCCCAGGATAACCGCCGGATCCAAATCAACCTTACGCTTAAGGGGGAATTTCTGCGGCAGAATGGGCGTATCAAGGTTAGTTTGACCCCAACTTTTGAGGCTATCTACAACAACGAAACAGCCCGCAAAGCCGACGGCCAGCCATACAGTGAGGCCGAGATCTATACCTTGCTCCTGCTGGGCCGTTCCGACCTATCGGCCCTGCCCAGCGATATTGCCCAGACCGGCCTTCAGGCGGCGATACAGAACTTTATTGTGGGGCAGCTCGAGCGCGAACTGGCCAAGGCTTTGGGGCTGGATCAGGTGCGGGTAGAAATTCCTGCCCTGAACGGTGGTACCATCGAGGAGACCCGCTTCACCATCGGGCGCTATCTGTCCCCTGAGCTGTTTTTTGCCTACTCGGTGGATCTGCGGGGCTACCAGACCATTTTTGCCGAATACCTGCAGGGCGATTATCGCCTGCGCTTCAGCACCGAGGTCTTCCCCCAGCCCAGGCCGGAAATTTCATTTGGCTGGACGATTCGCCCCCTCGGGGCCGACCTCACCATCGACCTGGCCACAGGGGTGGGGGATGGTTACCGCAGCGACGGTATTAAGTTTGGGGTGGGCTTTACTTTCCGCTTCTAAAGGATGGCTTTGGGAGGAGTTGCTTCAGATGCCAGAACAGCGCCGCTCGGCGTTGAAAGCTCTCTCACTCACGCTTCACGCGCTTCGCATATGTTTGGCAGCATGAAGCGACTGTTCGCCGTTGTGCTTTTACTGAGCGCGGCCTGGGCGGCCCCCATCCAGGAAGTGGAAGTGCGGGGTACCGATGCCGTTCTGGCTGCTCTGGTACGCATTGCGCTGCCTTTTGGGGTGGGCGATGAACCAGGTGATCTCGAGCAGGCCCGCGCGGCCGTACTGGATACCGGCTATTTCCGGGATGTGAAAATTCGATTGGAGGACAGCAAGCTGGTGGTTGAGGTGGTGACCAACCCCAGCATCACCAAAGTGACCACCTCGGCCAAGGCTTTCCCCGAGGCCAGTGTGCTGCGCTACCTGGAGACCGAACAGGCCATCGGGGTGGGCTCGGTTTTCAACCCCAAAAAGGCCAGCGAGGCGGCCCAAGCCCTGGCTAAGATCTACCGCAACGAGGGTTTCCCATTTGAACCCAGGATTGTGCCCGAGGCCAAGGAGGTGGCCGGGGGCGTGGAGCTTTCCTTCAATGTGGATGAAAGCCCCGAGCTCAAATCGGTGGAGGTGGGTGCTGCGACCTATGTTCCCAAAGAACGCCTCGAGCCGCTCTTTCAACCGGTTATCGAGAACGGGCGCTTTTCCTTTGAACGCTTCCGCGACGCGGTGGGTCGTACAGCCGATGTGTACGCTGCAGCGGGTTTTAGGGGTAGCGGGGTCAACCTGGCCGGCACCAGCCTGGTGGACGGCGTGCTCAAGGTGGCCTTCAGCGAGCTTAAGATCGTCGAGATCAGCGCTCGAGGGGTGGATATCAGCTCCCTGAACCTCAAAGTGGGCGATCCTTTCAACCTCGACCGCATACTGGACGGGGTTAATGCTCTATCCCGCAGCCTTGGGCGTGTGGTTGATTTAAGGCCCGAGCGGGTAAGCCAGGAAGGGGTACGCCTGACTTTTCAAGCCGGCGAGCAGCGCTATGGGGCGATTCGTGAAGTGCGCATAGAGGGCAACACCGCCATCCCCACAGAACAGTTGCTATCAAAGCTGCGGCTCAAACCGGGGGATGAGTACAACCCGACCCTGGCCAACGAGGATTTTGCCCGTATATTACGAGAGTACCGCGATCTTGGCTACGACCTGGTTGCCCAGCCCGATATTAGCTTCCGCGAGGGGGTCTATGTGCAACGCTTGCGCGAGCTGCGAATTGCGGGCTACCGTATCGAGCCGGCCCTGACCCGCACCGATCCCAGCGTGTTTTTGCGTGAGATGCCCCCGGTGGGCAGCCTGTTTTCGGTGAGCGTTTTGCGGCAGAGCATTACCAACATTCTGCGCACCGGCTTGCTGCGTGAGCCGCCGGGGGTACGCCCCCAGCAGGGTGAAAAACCCGAGGATGTGATCCTGGTACTGAGCTTCCGCGAGGCCCAGACCGGTAGCTTCATACCTGGAATTTCCTGGAGTAGCCTGACCGGTTGGGAAGGCAGCATTGGCATCAGCGATACCAACCTGTGGGGGCTGGCCCACCAGTACAACGTAACCTTGGGTATTAACCCCAACGATGCCGGCCAGTTCCTAACCTTTAGCGCCTCTTACCGCATTCCTTGGGTCTACATCGACTTTGCCGACTTCAAGCAGGTGCGCACCTCCTTTGGGGTGAGCATCTACAGCCAGCCGCAGGCCAACACCAGCTTCCCCCTCGAGCAGCTTTACAACGGCAACACCCCCGACCTCAACGGGGATGGGGTCATTGACGATAACGACAAAACCTCGCAGTGGCAGTATACCGAGCGCAAAACCGGTATTAGCTTCACCATCTCGCGCCCCCTGAGCAACGACCTGCCCAACCTGCGGCTTTCGGCAGGGCTCGGCTGGGAATGGAGCATCCCCTTTCTGGAGGTCAACGATCCCAACCGGCCCCGCTGTTTGGTGAAGGTCTCGGACTCGAGCAACACCGCCAACCCCTCGGTGGCCGAGGATACCGCCTGCAGCGAGGCTCTGTTGCAGGATGCCCAGAGCAAGTTTGAACAGAGCGTGCGGGAGTTTCAGGCCATCACGCTGACCCTGGGCGCGACCTACTCCACCCTCAACAGCCCTACCTTCCCCACCCAGGGCTTTTCGATCAACCTCAGCACGGGCTACGGCATCACCTTCCCTAAAGGCAGCGATGTGACGCAGTACGTTCCGGTGGTGGTCACCGGAAGAACCTATTTCCAGCTAGACCAGGCAGCGCGCCAGGCCCTGGGTTTGCGGGTTTCTGTAGGCACCATTCTAGGTACAGCGCAGGACAGCCAAAAATTCAGCCTCGGGGGTAACAGCACCGACATCACAACCCTGCGCGGTTACGACCCCCGCTTCCTGGATAAAGGCACCACCGTGCTGAACGGCTCGATTGAGTACGGCTACGACTTTGGATTGAGCCCCACCGGCGGCACCAACCTCTACGGCTTTGTGTTTGCGGATTTTGGCCGCCTGTGGCCGGCCTCGGGTGACCTGGACGCTTTCTTCCTGGGAGCTGGTGTGGGGTTGCAACTCAACCTCGACCTGCTCGGTGCGATTCTGCCGCCCATACGCCTCGACTACGGTTTTAGCCAGCGCTACCCCACAGGCCGTTTCGCGCTGCGCCTGGGCCTGGGCTTCTAAGCTAATGGGCATCCTCGAGCCCGCCAGTGGCCCGTGCCTGAAAGGGCGGTATGATACCGTTTCCGCTTGAATCCTTCACCGTTGAACGAAGCCAGAGGTGAAGGATTCAAGCCGACCGAAGGGAGTAGAAAAGCATTTCGGTAGTATCGTTTAGGCTTGCCGAAGTGAACGATACTACCGAAATGCGTATGATGGAGTTTGATGAATGCGATTGCCCGCGCTGCGGCCCTCGAGGATAGCCCGGAATCCTTCTGGGAGCGCTTTTCTCAGTACGCACAGACCTGGCCGGTAAGTCCAGAACCCCTGGGGAGCCCGGTGCTCGAGGTGCTGACCCCATGGGGTGTTTTGTATGTTTTTGACAGATCCCTAACGCCTTTTTCCGGCGAAAAGGCCTTGCTCATTATTCACGGACAGGTGGAGCGCTGGGAGGTGGCTTCCGAGACCCCCGCGATCGAGCACCTTGGCGGGGGGCGCTACAGGGTGCAGGGCCGTGTGGAAGCAGTGCTGGACAGCCGATACTTTCTGCTGGGCCTGGCAGGGGCCGGGCAAGAGAACCGGCTGCACCTGGTGCTGGCCGGCTCGAGGCTGCCGGAGCTGGGCACCCCGATTCAGGCCCACCTGGCTTCCCCGTTGATGGCTTTTCGGGCGGAAGCGTCTTTGCGCTAGTCACTTAAAGTGGGACGTGCCGAACTTTTTGCTGAGGCTAGCTGGCTGGCTTGGAAATCGCCGTCAGACTGGCTATACTTGCTGGTGTTGGGCAGTAAGCACTTGAAGGCTGGCGACCTGGCAATCTAATTTCATAGGTACCCTCACCGCATCGAACCACATTTCTAGCATGGTTTTGCCCTATGATTTGCCCTCGTTGTGGCCATAGCAGTGCGGATGGCGAGGAAATCTGCGTCCGTTGCGGTAATACGCTGCTGCCTGGGGGGACTTTCGTTCAGGAACGGCGCTGGGTAAGCGCAGTGTTTTTCGACCTTTCGAGGTTTACCGAGTACGCCCTAGCGCACCCGCTGGAAGATACCTGGGAAGCTGCCAATACCGCCTTGCAGACTGCGGCCAGCCATGTTCGAGTCTACGGTGGGCACATAGACAAGTTTTTTGGAGACGGTTTTTTGGCGGTTTTTGGCGTGCCGCGCAGCCAGGAATCGGATGCGCGGGCGGCCCTGGAAGCCGCCCGGGCGATGGTGGCTTCCAGCACCCTACCGGGCCGTGCGGGGGTCGCCAGTGGCCTGGTCCTGCGCACACCCCTCGGGGGGGGGCTGGCCGGTGACCAGACCGTACTGGGACCGGCCATCAATCTCTCTCAGCGCCTGTCGCAGGCGGCACCACCGGGTGAGGTATGGTGCGACGAAACAACCATGCGCCTGGTTCCGAGCGCAATTACCGAAGCGCTGCCACCCCAACCCCTCAAGGGTTATGCCGAGCCACTTTCTCCCTACCGCTTTCTGGGGCTACGTCCGGATCCGCCGGAGGTGTTGGGGCGGGAGCGGGAGGTGCGCATCCTGCAACGGGCTTTAGAAGCCGTGCAGGCGGGGGCTGGTAGACGCCTGGTGCTTTATGGCCCAATGGGGGTCGGCAAGTCGCACCTGGCCCGCCACCTCATCGAGACCCTCCCGGACGGGGTGCGCGGTGTGCTGGCACCTCGGCTGACCACCGGGGTGGCCCTGCGCTACGCCCTGCAACAGGCCCTGCACAGGCTGTTGCCAGGGGGGCTTTCCCAGCTCCGACAGCTTAATTTGCCGGAGCACCTTCGAACCATACTGGATTTCAGTATAGGCATTGAAGAGCATCCGGGGTTGCCCTCCGACGAGCTGGATGGTTTGTTGATTGAGGCCTGGTGGACTTTGCTGGCCCGGATAGCCCAGCAGGTGCCGATTGTGGTGGTGCTGGAAGACATGCACAACGCCGACCCCACCGTGCTCGAGTTCACCCGCCGTCCGGCGCCGCCTGGGGTGCTGCTGCTCATGGTGGCCAGGCAGAACCGCTGGGAGCCCGCCGACGATTTGGAAACCCTGCGGCTCGAGCCCCTTTCACTGGAAGATGCCCAGCGTCTTATTTTGCGCATCCGTCCCGACCTGGGCCCGGCAGCCAGTCTTCATCTGGCGGAGGCCAGTGGGGGCTACCCCCTGGCTGTGCAGGCCCTGAGCCTTACCCCCACCGGCGAACCTGAACCCATTCCGCTGTTCCAGCCCAGGCTGGATAGCCTGCCCCGCCTGGCCCGGGTGGCCTTGCAGGCCGCGGCTGTTCTGGGTGTAACCATCCCACCTGAGTTGGTAAGGCATCTGGTGGGAGAGGAGGCCGATCTGGCCCGGCTGGTTGGGGAGGGTTACCTCGAGGCCGACGACCGGGGCCAGCTACGTTTCGCGATTCCCTGGTTGCGGGAGGCGATTCTGGGTCAGGTGGGCGGGCAGCAGGTTAAAACCTGGCACCAGCAGGCGGCGCGCTGGTATCAGCGCCAGGGCCGTCTGGCCGAGGCAGCCACCCACCTCGAGGCCGCTGGCGATCTGGTTGCGGCCTACCGCATGTGGCGGGTGGTGGCCCAGCAGACCTGGGCCGAGGAGCGTTACTCAGCGGCCATACTGGGCTTCCTCGAGGCTTTGCGATTGGCTGAGGGGAATGTGCGCTGGCAGGCGGCGCTCGAGGCGGCCGAGGCCCATCTGGCCCTGGGCCGCTATGCCGAGGCCCTGGAACTGGCCAGCCGCCCGCTGGAGGCCCAGGAGCTACCCCTGAACCTGCGCCAGCGGGCCTGGGCGATCCGCCTCGAGGCGGGTCTGGCTTTGGGGCAGACCGACCTGGTGGAACGCCTGGTGCTGCACGAGGCCGCCAGCATCCGCCGAGTGGATTCAAGGTCATGCCCGCCGGAGGCTTCCCTGGGAGATGGGGACGGCCCCGGATCTCCAGAAGGCCACGAAACCAGTGTTCCGCACCAACTGGAGCCCCGCTGGGCACTGGCGCTGGCCCGTACCCTTCCGCTGGAACAGGCGCTGGCCCTGTTGGAAGGCCTACCCCCGCACCTCGAGGGCGCAGCCAGGCTGATCCGGGCTCGGGGCTGGTTACGCTCCGGACAGCTAAAGCTGGCCCAGGCGCAGTGTGAGGACTACCTCAGGGAGTTTGCCAACAGCCCGGCAGAAACCTTTGAGGCGCGGCAAATTCTATCCGAGGTGCTCTGGCGACAGTTTAGGCTCGAGGAGGCCCTGAGGGCCTTGGGCCCGCCGCCAGGTGAGGTGCTGCCTTCCTGGTTTAGCAGCCTATACAACAGCAACCTGGCTGACCTGCAGCTTGACCGGGGCCAGCTCGAGGAAGCAGGGGCTCTGCTGGAGGAAAGCCTGCTGCTGCTCGAGGGCGCGCCTCCTTGGGCGATCGAGCGGATCAGCCGTGTTCGCTTGCGCTACTTGATTGAATCGGGCCAGTTAGAGGACGCGCTCTACTTTGGGGAGTCGGCGGTGGCTCGAGCCCCCTCTCCCAGCCTGCTGGCTACTCTGGCCCTGGCCTATGCCCTGGCCCCCGGACAGCACAACCACCAGATGCTCCAGCGGATGCTCAAAGGCCTGGAGGGCCAGCAGCAGCCCGAGGTGCAGGCTGCCTGTGCGCTGGCCAGGGGGATCCACTCGTGGTACTGGGAGCGGGGCGGGGCCGACCATCTGCGCCGGGCGGCCCAGTTGGCGCGGCAGGCCCATAACCCCAGGCTCTTTTTCTACGCGCTGCTGGGCCTCGGCTACCTGCACCACACCCGGAACCCCAAAAAGGCCCTGACGATAACGCGCTACCTGCTACGAAAAACCGCGGTGGCTGGTTTTGTGGTGTATCACGGCTATGCCCGCTTATTACAGGCCCAGATCTTACTCACCAGGGGCCAGGATCCCACCGACTTGCTGACGTTTGAAGCCAAAACGCCCTTGGCCGAGCTGTGGGTCGTGCTTATGCGGGGGGCTCTGAAGGGTGAAAAACCCCGCATAAACACTGTTGGCTTCCGGGGGTATGGTGTGCTGGGTGTCCTGGCCCGCTACTTTTTTCAACGGCCCACGGGGCTTTTGAAACCGCGTTCCAGGCAGCTCGAGTAAGATTGCGTCTTACGGCGATGCTTATAAACGATTGGAGCGTTGCCGAAAAACCCCTTTAGTTTCGGGCCCTTTGCCGCCAGGGCGGGTTAGAATGGTGGTCTAAATTTACCGGTCTGGTGGTCTGTTAGACCTGCACCTATGGATGCCCAAATTGCCCAAGCCATCGAACTGATTCGCTCTCGGATGCCCATTCGAGAGCTGGTGGGCCGGTATGTTGCGCTCAAACCAAGTGGGAAGGGCGTCTGGAAGGGCCTGTGCCCTTTTCACCAGGAAAAAACCCCCTCCTTTCAGGTCAGCGAAGACAAAGGGCTGTGCTACTGCTTTGGCTGTAAGAACGGGGGGGATATCTTCGCTTTCTTACAGAAGATCGAGGGGATTGGGTTTCGGGAGGCCCTGGAGCGCCTGGCCCAGGAGACTGGTGTAGAACTGCCGCAGTTTAAGGGGCGTTCCTCTGGGCGCAAAGAGGCTTTGCAGATTCTCGAGCTCACCCAGGCCTACTTCCGTGCCAACCTATCCGGTTCGGCCGAGCGATACCTGCAGGAGCGCGGCCTGAACCCTGCCTCCATCGAGCGCTTTGGCCTGGGTTACGCGCCCAAAAGCTGGGATGGTCTGATTCGACATCTTCAGGGGCACGGCGTTGACCCTCAGGAAGCCGTGGAAGCCGGGGTGTTGGTGGAGCGCGAAGGCCGCTACTTCGACCGCTTCCGCCACCGCGTGACCTTTCCAGTTCTGGATCCTATGGGCCGCATTGTGGCTTTCACCGCTCGAGCCCTGGAAAAAGACGACAACCCCAAGTACCTCAACTCCCCGGAGACCGCCCTGTTCAAAAAGAGCCAGCTCCTGTACGGCTATCCCCAGGCCCGGTCGACTATCCGCGAGCGGGGGCGGGCGGTGGTGGTGGAAGGGTTGTTTGATGTTATCGCCCTGCACCAGATGGGCTTTACTGAGGCGGTGGCGGTGCTGGGCTCGTCGCTTTCCGGTGAGCAGGCCCACCTTCTGCGGCGGGCCGATGCTGCCGAGCTTTACCTTGCCTTCGACGCCGACGAGGCCGGGCGCAAGGCCACCTTGCAGAGCCTGAACCTAGAGATTGCCCGTAGCTTTGTGGTCTATGCGGTGCTGCTGGAGGATGGCAAAGACCCGGGCGATCTGCTGCTGCTCCCTGATGGCAAAGAGCGCTTCGAGGTGGCGCTGGAGGCGGCCCTGCCCGAGGTGGAGTACCGCTTTGAGGCGGCGGCGGCGGGGTTAGACCTTAAGCGCCCCGAGCATAAGCAAAAAGTCCTCGAGGCCCTCAAGCCCCGCTTGATCTCGAGCGAGCCTTTCGACCCGGTGGTGGAAAAGCTCAAGGCCAAGGTTATCAGCGCCCTGGAACTGAGCCCGCGCGCCCTGGAAGACTACCTGGCCCGGGCCCGCACCCCAAAGCGTGCGGCCTCTGCAGCGCCCGACCGAACCCTGGGCATTGGGCTGGCCCGGCCCGACCTCACAGAGAAACGCCTTTTGCGCGAGCTGGACGTTATCGCCCTGCTATACTCGGTGCCCGAGGAAGAGTTTTTGCAGTGGGCGCTTTACGTGGAAGACCACACCTGGCCGCCCGAGGGCAGCCTCTTGGCCGAATTCATGCAGGCGGCCCGCTCAGAGCAGGGTAAAAGCCGTATCTTGAGGTATTTTGAGCAGCGTGGAGAAGGGGCCCGTTTGATGGATGTTCTCATGAAAAGCCCCAGCTTCGATCAACAGAACCTCGAGGCCCACCTGAATGTGGCCCTGGCCCGGGTGCGGGAGGTTTACTACGAGCTGCGCCTGGACAAACTCAAGGCCCAGCTCAATAGCACCGCCGACCTCGACAAGACTCGTACCCTGACCAAAGAGATCCAGGAGGTGCTGCAGGCCATCGAGGCGGAGCGGCGGGTGTATAAGCGCTAGCGCGCCGTCCAGCCCAGATCCATCACCTGCGCCGAACCTGTGATGGCCCCGGCCTTATCGGAAGCCAGGAACAGTGCGTACTCTGCTACCTCTTCGGGCTCGATGAGGCGCCTGATAGCCGCGGGCGCCAGCATGACCTGTTCGATGACCTGGGCTTCAGGGATGCCCAGCGTGCGGGCCTGGTCGGCAATTTGCGAGGTGACCAGGGGGGTGCGCACGTAGGCCGGGCAGATGGCGTTGCAGGTGATGCCGTACTCCCCGACCTCGAGCGCCACCGTTTTGGTCAGGCCCAGTAAGCCGTGCTTGGCCGCGATGTAGGCCGACTTGTAGGGGCTGGCGACCAAGCCGTGTAACGACGCGATGTTGATAATCCGGCCCCAACGCCTTTGCTTCATGGCCGGTAGGGTGTGCTTGATGAGCTGAAATGGGGCCGTGAGCAGCACCTGGAGCATGAGGTTCCAGGTTTCCAGGGGAAACTCATCCACCGGATGGATGCGCTGCAAGCCGGCGTTATTCACCAGGATGTCGATGGGGCCCAGCTCGAGCGCCCGTTGGGCCAGGTCTCTAACGGCCTGCTGATCGGAGAGGTCGGCCTGAATAAAGGTGCCCCCCACGGCCTTGGCGACTTCGCCGGCTGCGGGGGACAGATCGTTGAGGATTACCCTGGCCCCTTCCCGGGCGAACACTTCGGCGATGGCCCTGCCAATGCCGCTACCTGCACCGGTGATGAGGGCGGTTTTTCCCTTCAGTTGCATAGTTTCATGCTACCTTGTGGCGGGCTTACAAAGCCAGGTAGGCTTTCTGCACGCCTGGGTTGCTCAGGAGCTCCTGTGCGCTGCCGCTCAGTACAACCTTCCCGTGCTCGACCACGTAGCCCCGGTCGGCCACTTCCAGCGACAGCGCCACGTTCTGTTCGACCAGCAGCACCCCCACCCCCTCGGCCTTCACCTGGGCTAAGGTGGTCAGCACCTCCTCGGCCAGCTTGGGGGAAAGCCCCAGGCTGGGCTCATCCACCATCAGGATTCTGGGTCGGCCCATCAGGGCCCGTCCGATAGCCAGCATCTGCTGCTCCCCCCCCGAGAGGGTACCGGCCATCTGCTTGCGCCGTTCAGCCAGGCGGGGGAAAAGGGTGTAGATGCGCTCCAAACCCTCCTGGCGGTATGGCCAGGCCAGGAAGGCCGCCCCCAGGCGTAGGTTTTCCTCCACGCTCATGAGGGGAAAAAGTTGCCGCCCCTCGGGCACGTGCCCCAGACCCCGGCGGGCCCGCTGGGCTGCCGAGAGGCCCTGCAGGCTGGTTTCATCGAGCCACACCCCGCCGCCCCAGGGTCGTAGCAGGCCGGAGATGGTGCGCAAGGCCGTGGTTTTTCCGGCCCCGTTGGCCCCCAGGAGGGCCACCAACTCACCCTGGGCCACCTCGAGCGAAAGCCCAAACAACACCTGGGCCTTGCCGTAGCCAACCGTTAGCTGCTTGACGCGTAGCCTCATTGGGCCCTCCCCAGATAAGCCTCGCGCACCTTGGGGTTGGCGGCCACCGCATCGTAGGGCCCCTCGGCGATCACCCGGCCATAGTCCATTACCACCACCCGGTCGGCCAGGGCCCGCACCACCGGCATCAGGTGCTCGATGAACAGCACCGTTACGCCGCTGTCCCGGATTCGCCGCACCAGTGCCACCGCCTCCAGGGCCTCCGAAGGGCGCAGCCCGGCCATCACCTCGTCCAGGAGCAACAGCCTGGGCTGGGTGCAAAGGGCCCGGGCGAGCTCGAGGCGCTTGTCCTCCAGAAGCGTGAGCTCCCCGGCGGGGGTCTGGGCTTTAGGAGCCAGGCCGGTGAGCTCGATGACCTCCGCCACCACCCGTTCAGCCACTTTGCGCGGGGTGCTGGGTTTACCGTACAGAGCCCCGACCAGAAGGTTTTCCCACACGCTCATCTCCGGGAAGGGCTGCACAATCTGAAAGGCCCGTCCCAGGCCCTTCCAGGTGCGCACTTCCGGTGGAGCATGGGTGATCTCCTGGCCTAAAAACTCGATCCGACCCTCGTCGGGGCGGAGCAGGCCCGAAAGCAGGTTCAGCAGGGTGCTCTTACCGGCGCCGTTGGGGCCGATCACCGCCAGAATTTCACCGGGTGCTACCTGAAGGCTAACCTCATTGGCCGCTGTCACCCCACCAAAGCGTTTGCAAAGGCCCTGAACGCTAAGCATGGCCCGCCCCCTTACGGTGAAAGAGGCTGACCAGCCCCCTGGGCAAAAACAGGATGGTCAGCACCAGAATTACCCCATAGACCACCAGATACCCCTCGCCGATGCGCAGCCGCAGCCAGGTCTCGAGGCTCACGATAATCAACCCCCCCAGCAGGGGCCCGGTGGTGGTATACAGTCCGCCAAAAATGGGGATCACCAGAGCCTCCACAGCCCGCCCCAGGCCAAAGGCATCGTAAGGGGAGAGGAATAGGGTCTTCATGGCGTAAACCCCACCGGCCAGCCCGGCCAGAAAAGCGGAAATCATAAACGCCAGGAGCTTAACCCGTACCACCGGAACCCCCAGCACCCGGGCCACGGCCTCGCCCTGCCGGGTAGCGGCCATGGCGTAGTGCAGGCGGCTTCTGCTCAGAAGAAGGCTAATCCCGGCGGCCAGGGCCAGCACGCCCACGGCCAGGTAGTAGCCGCCGAGGGGGAAGGCTCCTCCGAACGCGGGCTGTACCGGCAGGCCGATAGCCCCTCCGGTGAAGGGGGCTTTGAGCACCAGGGTGCGCATTACCTCGCTGAAGGCCAGGGTGGCGATGGCAAAGTACATGCCGTGCAGGCGCAGGGTGGCCAGGCCCAGGAAGAGGCTCGAGGCCCCGGCCACCACCCCCCCCACCAGCAAAGCGGGCAGCGTGCCCAGGGCCGGGGCTGCGAGCGCGGCGGCGTAGGCCCCCAGGCCGAAGAAGGCCCCGTGGGCCAGCGAGAGCTGCCCGGTGCGGGCCAGCAGATCCCAGGCCAGGGCCAGTGCACTGATCAAGAAGGCAAACTGGGCGGTATCCAGCAAAAAGGCCCGCCACTCACCCAACGGCAGCCCTGGCAGTACCAGGGCTACCAGCAAAAGCAGTCCCACCAGTATCATGCGGCCCTCCAGCTACGCCAGGTGAGGGCCACGAAGATGACCAGAAAGAACACAGCCTCTACCCAGCCCCCTCCGCCCGGCAGATAGGTGCTGACCAGGGCCTCGGCCAGGGCCAGGATGATGGCGGCTGGCACCACCCCCCGCAGGTTGCCCAGCCCCGCCATCACGATGATGGCAAAGGCTTTGAGGGTGTAGGCAAAGCCCACCGTGGGGGAGGCGTAGAGCATCACCGAGAGCATCACCCCGGCCACCCCGGCCAGGGCCGCCGAAAGCCCAAAGGCCAGCAGGTACACCCGCTGGGTCTCGATGCCCAGAAGCCCCGGTGCCAGTCGATTTTGCGCCACCGCCCGTACCGCCAGGCCCAATCGGGTGCGATCCAGAAAGCCATACAGCGCACCCAGAATGACAACCGAAAGACCAAAAGCCAGCAGCGGCGGTACGCCAAACGAAAGACCGCCCAGGCTGAGGGTGGCCCCCTGGTAGCTGGTGGAGACCACACGGGTATCGGCGCCAAAGAGCAGCAAGGCGATGTTTTGCAAGGCCACCGAAAGACCAAAGGTAAGCAGCATCTGGTTGAGCTCAGGGGCGGCCAGCACGGGACGGATCAGCCCCAGGTAGGTGATGGCTCCTACCCCAAAGAGCACCAAGGCCGCCAATCCCAGAGAAAGAAAGGGGTCCAGGCCGGTGCCCACAAAGAGCAGATAGGCAATGAAAGCCCCAATCATGGTGAACTCGCCGTGGGCAAAGTTGACGATGCCCACCACGCCCACCGCGAGCGCCAGTCCGCTGGCTACCAGGGCGTATATGCCGGCGGCCAGGATGCCGTTGATGAGGGTTTGTAGCAGCAATTCCATAGTTTGTGGGGACGGGCTTCCCAAGCGCCAGTAGGCCAACCTTCCGTCGAGCATCCCAAACCTGGTGCGGGATGGAACCCCAACGGGGCTCGTTGGGGTTCACCTTTGATGAAGCTTCGGCCCGGGTTTAGTAGTTGCCTGGGAAGCGCAGGGGCCGGGCTGCGCGGTTGGGCGGGAAGACCGGGCGCCTCGAGCCCTCCAGGTACTGGAACTGTAGCCAGATGCTCTGGTTGAAGCCCTGGAAGCGGGTACGCCCGGTATCGGAGGGCTTGAAGGATAGGGGGCCGAAGGGGGTATCCATCTGAACCTTGGCCAGCTCGGCGGCAATCCGATCTTTATCGGTAGAACCGGCGGCCTCGAGCGCCCTGCCCAGGCTCAGGGCAATCACATAGCCCATGGGGGCCATGTACTCGTCGGTGACCTCGCCGAACTTGCGCCGGTAAAGGTTCACGAAGCGGCGGCTTTCGTTGTTGGCTACCGAGGGCAGCCAGGCGGTCATGCCAGCTATGTCGTTGGAAAGGTTGTTTTTCTCGAAGCCGGTCGGCCAGGCTGGGGGGGCCCCGTAGATGAGTTTGGGCTCGAGCCCCACCTGCCGGGTTTGCGCCGCGATGGGCAGGGCGTCCACGTCGTAGCCGATCCAGTACAGAATATCGGGCCGGAAGCCCTTGAGGCGGGTCAGAATGGCGGTGAAGCTACCCGAACCCGACTTGAAAGGCTCGGCCTGCACGGTGTAACCCTGGCGCTCGAGCTGCTGGCGGTAGGTCTGGATGCCCGCCGAGCCAAAAGGCCCATCTTCGCAGAGGATGGCCACGCGCCGGGCCCCGTTGTCGTAGAGGTACTTGAAGAACTCGAGGGCCGCCGCCACGTTGTGATAGTCCCAGGGGTGGTAGTGGAAGAAGCGGTTGTAATCGCTAAAAGCCTGCTCCACCACGCTGCTGGCCGCTCCGATGCAGAGGAAGAGCGGCTGGTACTGCTTGACGGGCCCTGAGAGGGCAAAGGTAACCCCCGAGGCCAGCCCGCCGATCACAATGTCCACCCGATCCACGGTCATCAGCTTGGTGAGGGCCGGCACCGCGGTGGCCGGGGCGTTGCCGTCGTCCACCACCACCAGCTCAATCTTTACCTTGCCGCCGGCGTTGACCTGATCCACGCCGAGCTGTACTCCGTTCAGAGCGGCCTTGCCCGCTACGGTCGAGATGGGCAGGAGCACACCCACCCGCACCGTGGTCTGGGCCAGGGCCAACCCGGCCAGACCCAAAACTGCCAGAAGAACCATCCAAACTTTTTTCATGCCTGCCTCCTATTAGGTTTCACAAAACCTCCTCGTAGAGCACCGTCGCCTCACCCTCGATGACCCGCTCACCTTTTTGGTTGGTGCAGGCGGTCTCGAGGCTCAGGATGGGTTTATCCGGGCGGATGGCCCGCACCGTTACGGTGGCCGTGATGGTGTCGCCCAGGTAGGTGGGCTTCAGAAAGCGCAGGCTCTGGCCCAGGTAGATGGCCCCCGGCCCCGGCAGCCTGGTGCCGATGGCGGTGGATATGAGTCCGGCCACCAGAATGCCCTGGGCGATGCGGGCCCCAAAACGGCTTTTCTTTGCGTACTCGGCGTCCACATGTAGTGGATTGGTATCACCCACCGCCCCGATGAACAGGGCCACATGGGCCTCGCTGATGGTCTGGGTGTAAGAAGCGCTGTCTCCTACCTGGAACCTCATGCCTGTACCTCCAAAAACCTCAGGATAGCCCCGGCCAGCCCGGCGGTGTCTTCAACTGGGGCCACGTGGCCCACCTGGGGTAGCACCCGGTGGGTGGCCTGGGGAATGGCGGCTGCGATCTCCTGGCCGTAGCAGGGCGGGAAGAGCAGATCGTCCTCACCCGAGAGCACCAGCGTAGGGGCCTTAACCCGCTTCAGGTGGGGGCGCAGGTCTTCCATAGCCAGAAAGCCGTCCAGTAAGTTTTGCTGGGCCTCTGGGGTTGGGGCGGCCTGCTCCATCTGTGCTAGAGAAGCCTCGTCGGCGATCTCCGGGTGGGCTTCCAGATAGGCCCGGCCCCAGATCCAGGGTAGGGCGATCTGCAAACGCCCGCGGGTGCCGCCCCAGGCCAGGGCCTGCCGCCAGCTTGCCACTTTGGCCCGCACCAGGGGGTCGAGGCGGGGGGTGGTGCACACCAAGATGAGCTTTTCCAGGCCGGCGGGTTGTTGGGCGGCGTACACCTGGGCCACCACCCCGCCGTTGGACAGGCCCAGCAGGTGGTAGCGCGGAATCTTTAGAGCCTCCAGGAGGGCGGCCAGGTCGCCGGCGTGCTGTGCGGGGGGGTAGGGCCCTGGGGGTGCGGCGCTTTGCCCCTGGCCGCGCATGTCGTAGCGCAGCACCCGGAAATTCTTCAGGTAGGGCATGAGGGGCTCCCAGGCCTCGGTGCGCTGAAAGATGCCGTTGAGCAGCACCAGGCACGGCGCTTCTTCGGGGCCATCCAGCCGGTAGAAAAGCTGAGTTCCATTGACGACTTGCTCAGGCATGGAATTCCTCCATGAACCGCTGGTACAATGCACTTTTCAAAATTTTGCCGGGGCCGCTTTTGGGTAGCTCGGATAGGAACAGGAAATGCTTGGGCACCTTGTAGCCGGCCAGGCGGGCCTTCAGAAAACTCTTCAGCTCTTCCGCGCCGATGGGGGTTTTGAGTACCACCGCAGCCAGGCCCACCTCGCCCCAGTGGGCATCGGGTACGCCCAGCACCGCGCACTCGAGCACCGCCGGATGATCGTAGAGGGCCCGTTCCACCTCGATGGGGTAGACGTTCTCCCCCCCCGAGATGAACATCTCCTTGGCCCGCCCCACGATGTAGTAGCGCCCCTCGGCATCGCGCCGGGCCAGGTCGCCGGTGCGCAGCCAGGTGCGGCCATTGTGCACGACCAGGGCCTGAGCGGTCTCGGCGGGTCGCTCAAAGTAGCCCGACATCACCACCGGCCCCGAGAGCCACAGCTCACCCTCCTCGAGGGCCTCCTGACCCCCGGCCCCGACCAGCCGGGCCCAGAGGTGGGGCATGGGGCGGCCCACCGACTCGGGGTGCGCCTCGGCCTCCTCGAGGCTCTGGGTAAAGCAGTTGACGCCGCACTCGGTCAGACCATAGCCCTGCTTGAAGCGCACACCCCTGGCCTTGAAGGCGGCCCGCACCGGGTGCGGGCAGGGGGCTCCGCCGGAGATGGCCCAGCGCACCGTGCGCAGGTCGGCCTGGGCGAAGTCGGGGTGCTGGGCCAGCATCTGGTACATGGTGGGCACCAGGAACAGCAGGGTTACCCCATGTTCCCGAACCCAGGCCAGGTACAAAGCGGGGTCGAACCTTTCCTGCACAAGCACCTGGCCGCCCAGGTAGAGCAGCGGTGTGGCCAGGGCATTTAGGGCCGCATGGAACATGGGGGTGGCTACGATGTAGCGGTCTTCGGGAGAAAGTCCCCAGCTCATGCAGGTCTGAATGGCATTGACCAGGAGCTGGCGGTAGGGGATGAGGGCCCCTTTGGGCAGCCCGGTGGTGCCGCCAGTAAAGAGCAGCAGGGCCGGGTCTTCTAAGCCGGGGGTAAAACCTGGTATCTCTTTTTCGGGCAGGGTTTGTAGGGCCTCCAGAGGATGTGCCTGGGGGTGCAGTCGCTGGGCCGGCACCGCGAAGTCTTCGGTATAGAAAAGGGCTTTGGGCCGGGTGTACTCGAGCAGCCCCTTAAGCTCGGCCTCGCTCAGGCGGTGGTTGAGCAGGGTGGGAATAAAGCCCAGCAAAGGCGCGGCAAAGTAGAGCTCGAGGTAGCCCAGGTGGTTGGGCCCCAGCACTGCGACCCGATCCCCCCTGGCGATCCCGAGGCCGGCCAGCGAGGCTGCGGCTCGCCGGGCCCGCTGGTACAAGCCTGCGTAGCTAAGCCAATCCCCACGCCAGTAGACCGCCGGCCGCTCGGGGTGGTAGGCGGCCAGCCGCGCGAGCCAGTTGGCGTTTAGCTCCATGCCACCTCCTCCAAACGCAAGACCGCAGCCCCCCAGTGGTAGCCCACCCCGGCCGCGGCCAGGGCCACCAGGCTTCCCGCGCCCAGCTTCCCGGCGTCCATCGCCAGCTTGAGCGAGAGGATGGGGTCGAGCTGGCCCAGGTGGCCGTAATCGGAAAGGTAAATGGCCCGTTCTTCAGATAACCCCAGCCCGGCCAGCACCGCCTGGTGGGCTGAGGGTTTCATGTGCAGCAGGGCCAGGTAGTCGAGATCGGCGGCGGTGTAACCGGCCTGTCCCAGCGCTTCTTGAATAACCTCCAGAAAGCTCGTTAGCGAGACCTGCTCGAGGCGCGCCTTCATGACCTCGGGCTCGGCCACCCGCAGCTTGTACCGATCTACGTTCATCGGGCTGAGCGGCTCGACCGTGCCACCCACCGGCACCCGCACGCTGGTGGCCAGGCTGGGATCGGTCTTGAGCCGGGTGGCCAGTAGCCTGAACCCCGGCCCCTGCCGCGCCATTACCGCGGCCCCGCCGCCGGCGGCCAGGTCGTACATGAAGCGCACCGCCGGATCGGTGTAATCGATCAGATCGCCGTTGCGGTAGCCGCCGGCAATCAGCAGGTGTTGCAGATCGGGCTGGCTGGCCAGAAGGCCCTCGGCCACGGCCAGCGCGCTGATAAAGCTGGCACACTTCTGGTTCAGGTCGAAGGCCCAGGCCCGCCTGGCCCCCACCATCTGGGCGATCAGGGGGGCGCTGCACCAGACCGGGTAGTCTTTGTACTCATCGGTGATGCTGATTACCACATCCAGCGCGGCCCCCTCGAGGCCCGCCTCCTCGAGCGCGGCCCGAGCAGCCCAGCCTGCCATGCGGCCGGGGTGGTCTTCCGGGCCGGGGATGGGCTTTTGGTGAATGCCCAGCTTCTCCCGCACCACCCATTCCGGCAGCCCGCTGGCCGCGGCAATTTCGCTGCTGTGCATGCGCGGTGTAGGAAGGTAGACCCCTAGGCCCCGAAGGTACGCCATCTTGAACCTCTAAACCCGATTGAGGTGAGTGTACCCAGGGGCTGTTACAACCTTGTTACACTGGTGCCTAGATGGAGGCTGCGCCGATTTTCTGCTCCAGCAGCGCCCGTAGGCCTGCTTCGTCCAGAATGGGAATGCCCAGCTCTTTGGCCTTGCTGAGCTTGGAGCCCGCCCCTGGCCCGGCGATCACATAGCTGGTTTTTCTGCTCACGGAGCCGGAAATTTTGGCCCCGTGGGCCTCGAGCTGCCGCGCGACCTCTTCCCGGGGGCGCGAGAGCTCGCCGGTTAAGACAAAGGTAAGACCCTCGAGGGCCTGGCTTTGCTGCTTTTCTCTGGCCTCGAACACCAAACCAGCGGCCCGCAGGCGCTCGATGAAGCTCTGCATCTCCGGGCGAGCCAGGGCCTGGTGGATGGCCTGGGCAGTGGTCTCGGCGATGTCCGGTACGGCATCCAGCTCCTCGACCGTGGCCTTCAGGATGCTGTCCAGGTGCCCAAAGCGCTTGGCCAGGGCCCGGGCGGTGCTTTCGCCGACCTGGGGAATGCCCAGCGCAAAGAGCAGCCGCTCGAGGCCCCGGCTTTTGCTGGCCTCGATCTGCTCAATAAGGTTCTGGGCGCTTTTCTCGGCCTTGCGCTCGAGCGCGGCAATATCTTCTTTCTTAAGGTTGTAGAGGTCGGCGGCATCCCGCACCAGACCGGTTTCCAAAAGCTGCTCAATCAGCTTCTCGCCCAGGCCCTGGATGTCCATGGCCCTGCGGCTGGCAAAATGCCGGATCGCCTCGAAAGCCTTGGCCGGGCATAGGGGGTTGGGGCAGAGGTGAATCTTGCCCGAAAGCTCGAGGGCTGTACCGCACTCGGGACAGTGGGTGGGCCACTCCACGGGCGCATGCCCCCGGGGGGCCTCGGTGACCACCCGCAACACCTCGGGGATCACCCCGCCCGATTTGTGTACCAGCACGGTATCCCCGATGCGTAAGCCCAGCTCCTGTACGTAACTTTCGTTGTGCAGGGTGACCCGGCTCACGGTGGAGCCGTCCAGAAAGACCGGCTCGAGCTCCGCCACCGGGGTGACCCGGCCGGTGCGCCCCACCTGAAAGATTACCCGCAGCACCCGGGTGGTCTTTTCTTCGGCGGGGAACTTGTAGGCGATGGCGAAACGGGGGGTTTTGGCGGTGTAGCCCAGCTCGCTCCACAGGGAAAGATTGTTGAGCTTGACGGTCACGCCATCGGCTTCAAAAGGCAGGCTTTTGCGCGCGGCCAGCATGGCCTGGTAGCCCTGCTCGATGCCCTCCACGCCCCGCACCACCTGGTAATGCGGATCCACGGAGAAACCAAGCTGGCCTAGTTTCTCCAGCAATTCTTGCTGGGTGCCGACCCCCAGGCTTTCCGGCCTTCCCACCCCATAAAACAGGCCCCGCAAGCCCCGGCTGGCGCTGATTCGGGGGTCTTTTTGCCGTAGGCTGCCGGCTGCGGCGTTGCGCGGGTTTTTGAAAGGAGGCTCCCCAGCCTCCTCGAGCTGCGTGTTCAACTCCAAAAAGGTCTGGATGGGTAGGTAAATTTCCCCCCGAACCTCGAGGTCGAGGGGCTGTGGTAGCTGCCGGGGAATGTCGGGAATCGCTAGCAGGTTGGGCGTTACGTCCTCGCCGGTCAGGCCGTCGCCGCGGGTGAGCCCCTGGCGAAACACCCCCTCTTCATAGATGAGGTTGACCGAGAGTCCGTCAATCTTGTACTCCAGCACATACTCGCGCGACTCTTCCCGGCCCAGGAAGCGGTTGATGCTGGCCTCGAAATCGGCGATGTCGTCTTGCGAAAAGGCGTTCCCCAGCGAGTACATACGGGTGGGGTGGGGCACGGGGGTGAAGGGGGTCTCGAGGATGGCGCTGCCCACGGTTTGCGTGGGGGAGTCGGGGATGATCAGCTCAGGATGGGCTTCTTCAAGGGCCCTCAGCTCCTGGAGCAGGCGGTCGTACTCGGCATCGGAAATTTCCGGTTTGTCCAGCACGTAATAGCGGTAATTGTGGTAGCGAATCAGCTCCCGCAGTTCCATGATGCGCTGCTTAGGGGTCTGCATAGCGTGATGCTACCAGCTCGAGGGTGGTTGTAAAACAGGCCTTAGAATAGCCTGAAGGGTGGCCAAAGAAGGGTTTTACTCATTTGTCAAGCCCTTTCAACCCCCCTGCTTTGTGCTCTATAATGCCGGAGGCTAACAGCCAGTTCAGCGCTTGTGAGCTACACAAGTGAAATGGAGGCGAATCACATGAAGAAACTCGTTGTGCTCGGTGCTGCCTTAGCAACTGCGCTAGGCCTGGGTCTGGCCCAGGAGATTCGCGTGGGCATGGCCTTCGATGCGGGTGGTAAAAACGACCGCAGCTTCAACCAGTCCACCTTTGAAGGCGCCCAGCGAGCCGCTAAAGAGCTGGGGGTTCGGATCTTCGACTTTGAACCCGGCGACCCCGGTCAGGTGGGTCAGGGCATCCGCCGCTTTGCCGAAGAGGGCTTCGACCTGATCGTGGGGGTGGGCTTCGCCAACGAACCCTCGATCACCAAAAACGCCCAGGAGTTTAAGGACATCAGGTTCGCCGTAATCGACTCGGTGCCCTGCGAGGGCAAGTGCGCCAACGCGGTGGGGCTGGTCTTCCGTGAGCACGAAGGCAGCTACCTGGTGGGCTACATCGCGGGCCGCATGACCAACACCGGTGTGGTGGGCTTCGTGGGCGGCATGGATATCCCCCTGATCCACAAGTTTGAGCAGGGCTACCGGGCCGGGGCCATCGCCGGTATGCGCGAGCGGGGCATCTCCAACCCCCGCGTGCTCATCAACTACGTGGGCAACACCCCGGCGGCCTGGAACGACCCGGGCAAGGCCAAAGAAATCGCCACCGCGCAGGCCAAGCAGGGGGCGGACATCATCTACGCGGCGGCCGGGGCTTCGGGCCTGGGTGTGCTGGACTATGTTAAGCAGCAGAAGTGCTTGAAGCAAAACGAGCTGCCCTCGGGTGTGCGCTTTATCTCTAACAATGGCTCCAATGTGCCGCGTTACGCCGCTTACAACCAGTCCTGCCCGGCGGCCACCTCCCGCCCCATGTTCATGGTTGGGGTAGATGCTAACCAGAACTACCTGGGCGACACCGACAACAACCCCAACACCCTCAACCACGTGCTGACCTCCATGCTCAAGCGGGTGGATGTGGCCACCTACGAGGTCATCAAGTCGGTTAAGGACGGCACCTTCAAAGGCGGGGTGCGCGAGTTTGGCCTGAACAACAACGGTGTGGGCTATGCCCTGGACAACTACAACAAGGCCCTGATCCCGCAGGCCGTCATCAACCGCCTGGCGGTTCTGCGCAGCCAGATTGTCTCCGGGGCCATCAAGGTGCCCGACAAGCGCTAGGCGATTGTTTTGTCGGCGCCCGGGGTTGTGGCCCTGGGCGCTTTTTGCTGCGTCCCCAGCCCAACTGTGGGTGTTGTTTTGAGCCTTGAGCAAAGCACCTGGAGGCTGCTTGCCTGTATGATTGGAGACATGAACGATTCTGCTGCTGCCTCGAGCGCGCGCGCTAAGGGTTCGGTTGCGCTCGAGCTCCGCAACATCACCAAACGCTACCCTCTGGTGCTGGCCAACGATCGCATCTCACTGGACGTGCGCTGGGGTGAGGTGCTGGCTGTGGTGGGTGAGAACGGCGCGGGTAAATCCACCCTGATGAAGATCGTGTACGGCCTGGTCAAACCCGACCAGGGCGAAATCTGGGTTGACGGCCAGAGGGTGCAGATTGCCGAGCCAGGCGACGCCATTGCCCTGGGGATTGGCATGGTACACCAGCACTTTATGCTGGTAGACCCCTTTACGGTGCTGGAGAACGTAATTCTAGGTTCAGAGCCCACCCAGGGGGGCCAGCTCAACCTGGCCCAGGCCCGGGCCGAGGTCGAGGCCTTGATGAGGGACCTCGAGTTCGATCTGCCGCTGGATACACCGGTGGAGGAGCTGCCGGTGGGTTTGCAGCAGCGGGTGGAGATTCTCAAGGCGCTTTACCGCAAGGCCAAAATCCTCATTCTGGATGAGCCCACCGCCGTACTGACCCCCCAGGAGGCCGATGAGTTATTCGACTTCCTGCGCCGCTATGTGGAGCAGGGCAATGCGGTTATTTTCATCAGCCACAAGCTGGCCGAGGTCATCAAACTCTCCCACCGCGTCACCGTTATCCGCGATGGCAAGGTGGTGGGCACGGTCAACACCCCTGAGACCAGCGTGAACGAGCTGGCGCGCATGATGGTAGGGCGGGAGGTGATCCTTTCGGTGGACAAGTCGGAGGCCAGACCCACCGAGGCCGTGCTCGAGGTAATCGACCTGCGCATGCCCGAAAAAGACAAAAAACACCGGCTTAATGGGGTGTCGTTTCAGGTACGGGCCGGTGAGATTGTGGGCATTGCAGGGGTGGAGGGCAACGGCCAGACCGAGCTGGTGGAGGCCATCACCGGCCTGCGGCCTTACCAGGGCACCATCCGATACCAGGGCCAGACCCTCAAACCCAACGCCCGGCTGGTGCGCGAGTGGGGCGTTTCGCACATCCCCGAAGACCGCAACCTGCGCGGGCTGGTGCTCGACTTTACCACCCGCGAGAACCTGATTCTGGGGGATCACTACCGGCCGCCTTATGCGGGATTCCTGGGCTTTTTGGACGCTACGCAGATGGAAGCCCACGCCCGGGAGGTGGTCGAAACCTTCGATGTACGGCCCCGAAGCACCGAGCTGGCAGCCCGCCGCTACTCGGGGGGCAACGCGCAGAAAATCATCGTGGGCCGGGAGCTGAGCCGAAAGCCCAAGGTGCTGGTTGCAGCCCAGCCGACCCGTGGGGTGGATATTGGGGCCATCGAGTTTATTCACGAAAACATCGTTAAAGCCCGTGATGCGGGGATGGCGGTGCTGCTGGTATCGGCCGATCTAAACGAGGTGCGCTCGCTATCCGATCGCATCTTGGTGATGTTTGAAGGCCGCATCATGGGTGAGCTCAAAGCCAGCGAGGCCAGCGAGGAGCGGCTTGGGTTGTTGATGGCCGGTATCACCGAGGGCTCTGCGCAGGCCGCAGGGGCTCAGGGCTCCTGAAACTCCCCCTGCACCCCTTCCAGCACCACCACATCGCCGGTATCGAGGTGGTATAGCACGCGGGTGCCCTGCACAAAGCCATCCTTGTTTTGGCTGCGCACCGGTCTTTCCTTGCTACCGTACAAATAAGCGATGCGGTCTTTTTCGTGCACCACTGCGCTTTCTGCCGTGGAAGTACGGCCATCCTGCACCAACCTGATCTCCCCAAACAGGCGCAGGATCTCGTCGTCCACGTTGTAGACCATGCGCTGGGCGCTGCCTTGCAGGGGCTTGTCGCCGGAGCGCTCGAGCTCGATGGGCCCCGCCACCCGGGCCTCGCCGCTCTGGTTATCGTAGTCGAGGCGGCTACCCCAGGCCCTGCTCTGGCCCTGCTGAACCTCTACGGCCCGCGGGCCCGGCTTGAGATCGAGCTCGAGGCGATCCTCATCCTCGATGTACCGGGCCGTGCCCCCGGTCATGAATACAAAGTCGTTTACTTCCCGGATTTGCTCCACGCGGGCGATGGCCCCGAAAGCCTTAGCATCCTCACCAAAGGTAATCTGGACGCGATAGGGGGGTGGATCGGCAAAAAGCGAACGGCTGAGGGAGGGGCCTTCGGGTTTACCGCCAATCTGCACATCAAAGGCCTTGAGGCTGCCGTCGTTTTGCTCGGCGGCCTCGAGGCGCACCTGCTGGCCTATCTTCAGGTCGGCAAACTGCACCGGTTTCCCTTCGAGCCAGAAGCGGGTCAGCTTATCGGTGGTAAAAACCCTTTCACCCAGGTGAAGGGATTTCTTCTCAGCGTCCAGCGCGGTAATGACCCCCCCGTACAGGTCGCGCAACTCGATGATGGCGGGGGGGTTGTCCGGCCCACTCTTAACGACCACAATTTTTTTACCGCGCCGCTCAATCTCGGCGGTGGTTTGAAACGAGGGCTCAGGCTCCTGCTGCGCGATTGCTACCAGCAACAACCCCAGGAGCAGCCAGGCCCAGCGCATATTATCGCTCGCTCAGCTTGCGAAACTCGGCGATGGGTAGCCGGGGCGCCTGGGCCAGCACCCGCACCTGCGAACGGTTGACATTGTGCAGCAAGGAGTTGCCCGACAGGGTGGCCCGCTCCTTGGCGTTCACACTTCGGGCCGGCACGTTCTGATTGCCCACCCGGCCGGCTACCACCGTGGCTTCGCCGGTGTTGTCGTTGTAGAGCAGGCTGGCCCCGGTGGTGGTGATATCGCCATCGACCAGGGTGACCCCGCCGGTGGCCAGCAAGCGCTTTTCGTCGGTGAGGCTACGCACCTCTTTGGCGCGGATTACCAGATCGCCCTTGCCCTCGCGCTTGCGCAGCAGCACGACCTCTTTGGCGTCGCTGAAAACCGCCAGCCCCCGGTCTTCTTCATAGTAAACCGCTTCGGAGCGTCCCTCTTGTCGGCCGTTCTTCAGGGTTACGCCCCCTTCGCTGGTGGAAATATTGGTATCCACCTCAAAGGTCATGCGAGGCGCCAGCACCTCAACCGGATCGCCGTTTTGATCCCTGGGCTCCTGGCGCATGCGGGCGTTGCCCTCGAGGGTGCCGCGCCCGTTGCTCTCGCGGTAGACCAGCTTTGGCCCGGTGGCGGTCATGCGGTCGCGCTTGACCACTACGCTGCCCTCGAAAGAGGCCACCCGCTCCCCCTCGGCCTCTTGCATGGTTTTGCCCTGGGGGGCTTCCAGCGTGGCGCGGGTGGCCTGGATTTCCAGGTCTTTGACCCGGCCAATGACCCCGCCCGGTTTGCCGGCCTCATAAACCCAGGGGCCGTTGCGCAGGTTGCCCGAACGCTGTCCGCCTGGGGCCTCGATGGTGATGATGCGCTGCTCTTTGCTCTGGGCCAGTACCGCCAACGCTAGTAGAAAAAGAAGCCAGGCTATACGTTTCATGAGCTACCCCCTTCGATGGGACAGGGCGGCTGTTCCCCACCGGAAATAAACTTCTCAACGGGGTCGCGCCAACTGGGATTCTCGATGCCAAAATCACTCTTGAAGTCCTTGCCCTGTACCTCCAGGCTGGGTGCGGTGATGTAGACGCTGGGGGCGCGAAAACCTTCGCGCTGATCGATGGTAACCGGCATCTCGCCAGGCTTGCCAAGGTTGACCGTGTAGCAGCCCTTGAGAATTTCCACCCGAGCGTAGGGCAGCCGAAGGTTGTCGACGCGGTCGATGACGACCTCGGGTGCGAACAGCCGCATATCGAGCCGGTCTTCCACATACCGCTCCCCGGACTGCAGGCCGGTTACCTTAGCCTCGCGGGTGTTGGGATCCTGATCGACCTGTGCTGCGGAAAACTCCCAGCGGGCTTTAGGGTCTTGCTCTGGATATAGGGTGAGCTGGACGCGCTCGAGGCGAACCCCCCGGTTGGGTGTGGCTGGGCTTGGAATGGGGCGGGTGACCAGGAAAACCGAAAGTAAAATAATGGTCACCAGGGCGACAATGGCAGCTCGAACCACGGCTAGAGGTTAGAAGCTGGGCGGCTTAGAAGCGTGAAACCTAGCCTAAGCCGTCGAGTGGAATTTTGCCATATTTGATTGAGTCAGAGCATCGGGGAATACGTGTGCAGGAGCAGTACATGGCCCCTCTCAGGCCCGGCGTAGCTCGGCCACGAAATCGTAGCGGTCGCCGCGGTAGTGGCTGCGGGTAAACTCCAGCACGCTGCCGTCGGCCAGGTAGCTCAGGCGCTCGATGTAGAGTACCGGTTCGCCTGCTCGAAGACCCAAAAGCTCGGCTTCCTGGCGGCTGGCCGCGACCGAGCGCAGGCGTTGCAGGGCCCGAACCGGCCGTAAGCCTTTGCTCTCCAGATAGGCGTACAGGGATTCTTTGACCTGTTCGGGGTGGGGGAGGAGGTGGGCTGGCAAGGCGGCCCGCTCAACAGCCATGGGCTCACCCTGCGCGCTGCGCACGCGCTCGAGCCGGGCCACTTTCTCGCCTGGCGAGAGCGATAGGGCCAGCACCTCCTCGGGGGAGGCGGTGAACAACCCCCGTTTGAGCCAGCGCGTGCTGGGCTCGAGGCCGCGCGCCCGCATGTCCTCGCTGAAGCTGGTCAGCGCCGAGAGGGGCTGCTCGAGGCGGGGGGCCACATAGGTGCCCGACCCCTGGCGGCGCTGCACCAGGCCCTGGGCCTCGAGGCGCTCGAGGGCTTTGCGCAGCGTGAGCCTCGAGACCCCAAACCGTTCGGCCAGCTCGCGCTCGGGGGGCATGGCCTCGCCGGCTTTCCAGGTGTTGGAGGCCAGGGCCTCACGCAGAAGGGCCTCGAGCTGTAGATAAAGCGGGGTGGCGGAGTGAGGATCCAGCTTGGATTCCATAGATTGCCAGATATTATACCACTTGAATACCAATAACGCCTGACGTATACTTCAACCGAACCAATGCATGTGGGGCCCCGGGGCTGAGGCACCAGATGGAGGAGTGAAGATGAAAAGATGTTTTTGGCCTGTAGCTATGGTTTTGCTGATTTCAGGTCTGGGCTATGCGCAGCCCAAGGTGCTGCCGGCCTATACCAACCTGGGCGTGACGGCTGGCAAAGCTGGAGGGAGCCTCACCCTGTCACTGGCCAGTGCGCCGCAGACTTTCTTTTACTACGGCGCGATTGACTCGGCTATCCAGAACCTCGCCAACCAGATGTTCGACGGCCTGATCGAGTACAACCTGGCCAACTACCAGATCGAACCGGCCCTGGCCACGCGCTGGAGCATCACCGATAGCCGGATTTACACCTTTGACCTGCGCCGGGATGTGCGTTGGCACGATGGCCGCCCCTTCACCGCCGACGATGTGGTTTTTACCTACACCCAGATTGTCGCCAACCCCGAGGCCCGTGGCGGCGACGCGGCCAACTTTGAGGGTGTGAAAATTGAAAAGCTGGGTGATTTCCGGGTGCGCTTTACCCTGCCCAAACCCGCGCCTGCCTTTATCCATTACATGCGCCTGCCCATCATGCCCAAGCACAAGCTGCTACCCTTCAGCCAGGAAGGGGGCAAGCCCCGCGCCGAAATCAACAACGCCTGGCCCACCAACGTCAACCCCGAGGAAGTGGTGGGCACCGGTCCCTTCCGCCTGCGCAGCTACACCGCCGGGCAGCAGGTTACCCTGGTCAAGAACCCCAACTACTGGAAGCGCGATGCTGCTGGCACCCCCCTGCCTTACCTCGATCAGCTGCAGTACCTGATCATCACCGACTCCCAGGCCCGGGTGGCGCAGTTTTTGGCGGGTAACATCGGTCAGATCAACATCACCGGGGCCGAGTTCCCCGACCTCAAACGCCGCGAAACCCAGGGGGCCCCGTTCCGGGTGGTGCAATTCCGCGCGCTTTTTGGCTCGCCGCCGCACATCGGCTTCAACTACAACGCCAAGAACGCCGAGCTGGCGAACCTTTTCAAAAACAGCGACTTCCGCCGTGCGCTACAGTTCGCCGTCAACCGCGAGCGCATCATCGAGGACGTATACAACGGTCTGGCCGAGCGAGCCAGCTATGGGGTGGCCCCGCTTTCCGAGTGGTACTACCCGGAAGTGGCCCGTTTGCAGGGCCGGTTTGACCTGAATGCAGCCAACGCCGCTCTGGATCGGCTGGGACTGCGGCGGGGCCCGGACGGCATCCGGCGCCTGCCCAGTGGAAGGCCGCTCGAGTTCACCCTCACCTACGGCTCCAACTCCGCGGTTTTCACCGCTATTGCCACCATTTTGCAAAGCGACTTCCAGCGGGTAGGGGTCAAGGTTAACCTACAAGGCATCCTGGCCGCCAACCTGCTCTCAACGGGGCGAGGCCAGGACTGGGAGGCCATCCTGCTGGCCCTGGGCGACCAACCCGACCCCGAGCTGCGCACCCCCATCTGGAAGCCGGGCGGGGCCCTGTACTACTGGCACCAGGCCACCCAGCCCACCACCCCCAACGGCCAGCCCCAGTTCAACAACTTCCTGCCCTGGGAACGTGAAATCTACGGCCTGTGGGAGCGGGCGGCCAGCACCACCAACTTCACCCAGCGCAAAGCCCTCTACGACCGCTGGCAGGCCATCGCGGCCCGTGAGGCCCAGGTCATCATGATTGCCAAAGAGTATGCGGTAGGAGCGGTTTCCAACCGCTACGGCAACTACATCTACAGCCTGGGCGTGATCCCCGGCTTCAACCCCGTGCCGCTGATGTTCCAGCGGTAAAGCTTATAGCCAGGGATGGGGCTTGCAGGGAAGGGTTATGGGCATTTACCTTTTGCGGCGCGTCTTGGTGGCGATTCCTACCCTGTGGTTGATCTCGGTGTTGGTGTTTGCGGTCATCCAGCTCCAGCCAGGCGGCTTCCTAGAAAACCTGCTGGAAGATCCCAGGGTAAGCCGGGAGACCATCGAGAACATTCGCCGACAGTACCTCCTGGATCAGCCGGTCTGGGTGCAGTACCTGCACTGGCTGGGCGGGATTGTGCGGGGGGATTTTGGCTACTCCTTCCTCAATAGCCGCCCCGTCTCGGAGCTAATCTGGGAGCGCATGGGCTGGACGGTTTTCCTGGCCGCCCTGACCATCCTGGCCACCTGGGTGATCGCCATTCCCCTGGGCATCTACACGGCGCTCAACCGCTACGGCCCCTCGTCCACGGTGCTCAACTTTGTGGGCTACTTCGGGCTGGCCACCCCGGACTTTCTGGTGGCCCTGCTGCTCATCTTCCTGGTGCTACAAAGCGGTGGGACTGCTGTGGGGGGCCTTTTTAGCCCGCAGTACATTGATGCGCCCTGGAGCTGGGCCAGGTTCCAGGACATGCTGGCCCACCTCTGGATTCCCCTGATTGTGATTGGCCTGGACGGCACCGCGACCATCATGCGGCAGATGCGGGCCAACCTGCTGGACGTGCTCTCGCAGGACTATATCCGCACTGCCCGCGCCAAGGGGCTGGCCGAGCGGGTGGTGCTCTGGAAGCACGCGGTGCGCAACGCCATCAACCCGCTCATCAGTCTGGCCGGATTACAGCTCCCCACCCTGATCTCGAGCACCATCATCGCCTCCATCGTGCTGAGCCTGCCCACCATTGGGCCCTTCCTGTACGACTCCCTCCTGAACAAAGACCAGTACGTGGTGATGGCCCTCTTGATGCTTTCTGCAGTCCTGCTGATGGTGGGCAACCTGCTGGCCGACGTGTTGCTGGCCTGGGTAGACCCCCGCATCCGTTACGAGTAGGCCCATGGACAAGCGCAATAACCCCCTCTACCTGGCCTGGCGGCGCTTTTTGCGCTCCAAGCCGGGGGTCATCAGCGGCGTAGTTCTAATTGCGCTGTACCTGGTGGCCTTCCTGGCCGGCTTCCTGGCCCCCAACAACCTGACCGTGCAGCACCCAGACGCTGTTTACCAGCCCCCCCAGCGGGTCTACTTCTTCCGCGATGGCCGGCCCGTGCGGCCCTACGTGTACCAGCTCAAACGCGAGCGCGACCCGGTTACCTTCATCAGCACCTACAAAGAAGACCGCACCCGGCCCACCCCCATCCGCTTTCTGATCGCCCAGGGCGAGCCCTACCGCTTTTTGGGGTTCAAAACCAACTGGCACCTGTTTGGGGTGGCCGAGCGCGAGGGGTACTTTTTCCCTTTGGGCACCGACCAGTTTGGCCGCTGCCTCTTCTCGCGCATCCTGGTGGGGTCGCAGGTCTCGCTCACGGTGGGGGTGGTCGGGGTGCTGATCTCCTTTGCTATCGGGATTTTGTTGGGGGGCATCTCGGGCTACTTTGGCGGCTGGGTGGATACCCTCATCCAGCGCATCACCGAGGTGCTACTCTCGATTCCCCGGCTGCCCATCTTGATGGCCCTCTCCACGGTGATTCCGGCCAGTTGGCCCAGCACCTACGTGTATCTGGGCATTATTGCGGTGCTCTCGTTTATCGGCTGGGCGGGGCTGGCAAGGGTGGTGCGGGGGCAGGTGCTGGCCCTGCGCGAGGTGGACTACGTGACCGCCGCGGTGGCCCAGGGGGCCTCCAACCTGCGCATCATCCTGCGGCACATCGTGCCCAACCTGAGCAGCTACCTGATCGTGACCGCGACCCTGGCCCTGCCCGGCTACATTATCGGCGAGTCGGCGCTGTCGTTTTTGGGGCTGGGCATTAAGGAACCCATGGCTAGCTGGGGTCTGCTCTTGAAGGATGCACAAAACTTCCAGTCGCTGAGCCTCTACCCCTGGTTGCTGACCCCCGGCCTCCTGATATTTATCTCGGTACTGGCCTACAACTTTTTCGGCGATGCGCTGCGGGACGCCGCGGATGTGCGCTCGAGGGACTAGAAAGGAGCAAGGTATGAACAGAAGAAGGTTTTTACGGCAAGCTGCGTTGGGACTGGGCGCGGGGGTGCTGACCCCGGGCCTCTGGGCCCGTGGGCTGGCCCAGGGTGGGGCTGCCAATGTTCCGGCCAACCTGTTTCAGGAGATTGGTCGGCGCGGGGGCACCCTGACCCTACCGCTGGGATCCACTCCCCAGAGCTGGAACTACTTTGCGGTGATTGACAACTTCGCCTACACCGTGCTCAACAACGTATTTGATCGCCTGATGCAGCTCGACCAGATCAGCTTTGAGCTGGTGGGTGTTTTGGCTGAGTCCTGGAGCATCTCCAAGGACGCCCGCACCACCACCGTCAAGCTGCGCAGCGGTATCAAGTGGTCGGACGGCACCCCCTTCACCGCCGACGACGTGCTTTTCACCTTTACCGAGGTGGCCTCCAACACCAACCTGCGGGCCAACCAGGCCGCCACCCTCACGGTGGCCGGGGTGCCCTTGCGCTTCGAGAAGGTCGACGACCTCACCTTCCGGGTGATCTCGAGCAAGCCCTACGGGGCGGTGCTGCAAGCCCTGACCTTCTCGCCCATCCTGCCGCGGCACAAACTGGCCCAGTTCAAGCCCAAGGAAGACCCCGGCGGCTTCAGCCGGATCTGGGCCACCAACACCGACCCCAAGGAGATTGTGGGCACCGGGCCTTTTATCCTGCAAAGTTACGTGCCCGACCAGAAAGTCACCCTGGTGCGCAACCCCAACTCCTGGCGGCGCGACCCCCAGGGCAACCCACTGCCCTACTTCGACCGCCTCGAGTACCTGATTATCCGTGACCCCAACGTGCAGATCGCCCAGTTCCGGGCCGGCAACCTCGACCAGGTGCCCATCACCGGGGCCCAGTTCCCCGAGCTCAAGCGCCTCGAGGTGGGGGGAGCCAAAATCCGCGTGCTGAGCGGCAGCACCATCTACACCTCGCCCCCCCACTGGGGGTTCAACTTCGACGTCCCCAACCCCGAGCTGCGCGAGTTTTTCCGCAACCTGACCTTCCGCAAGGCCATGCAGTTTGCGGTCAACCGCAAGCGCATTATCGAGGATGTGTACAACGGCCTGGCAGTCTTGCCGGGGCATGGGGTGGCGCCGGGCACCTTCTGGTACTACGACACCCGCAGCTACCTGGGGGAGTTTAGCCTCGAGCGCGCGGCGGGCCTGCTGGACTCGCTGGGGCTGCGGCGCGGCAGCGACGGGCAACGACGGCTGCCCAGCGGAAGGGTTCTCGAGTTTGCCTTTACCTACGCCTCCGACTCGGCCCCCTTTGCGGCCATTGCGGCCATCCTGCAAAACGACCTGCGCCAGATTGGGGTCAAGCTCAACCTGCAAGGCATCCAGCAGGGCACCTTGCTGGCAACCGCCACCGGCGGCAACTTCGAAAGCATCCTGATGGCCTACGGCGACCAGCCCGACCCGCAGTTGCGCAAGGACATCTGGCAGCCGGGCGGCCAGCTCAACTACTGGCACCGCTCAGTCTGGCCCGACCGGGGCAGCAGCGAGCCCAAGTTCGACCAGATGTTCCCCTGGGAGAAAAACATCTGGGAGATCTTCCGCCAGGCCGAGCAGCTCGGCGACCAGAACGAGCGCAAACGCCTCTACGATCGCTGGCAGCTTCTCTTTGCGCAGAACCTGCCCGTGATTATGATTGCCAAACCCACCGCCGTGGCCGCCGGACACGCCCGTCTTGGCAATTTCTTCGCCCGCGACAACCGCATCATCTTCACCAACTTCAGCATGTTTGAGAAAGCCTGATGCGATAAATCTTCTCGAGCGCAAGACGAGGCATCTCGACACAATATGAGCTTGCCGTTAGCTAATCCAGGGCTCGCGCCTACCGGCCTCGAGCGATAGACGAGGCTTGCTCAGCTTATGAATGAAAGCCTCATAACTTCCCCAAGCTCGCGCCCTACCGGCCTCGAGCGATAGACGAGGCACTTCAACGAACTATGAGTTGGCCGTCAGTTAACCCAGGGCTCGCGCCTACCGGCCTCGAGCGATAGACGAGGCTTGCTCAGCTTATGAATGAAAGCCTCATAACTTCCCCAAGCTCGCGCCCTACCGGCCTCGAGCGATAGACGAGGCACTTCAACGAACTATGAGTTGGCCGTCAGTTAACCCAGGGCTCGCGCCTACCGGCCTCGAGCGGCTTCTCGCTGAACCCAGCCTTCTAGGAAAAACAGGGCGCCTTGGACTGTTGAGCCATCCGGCAGGGGTGACCCGTGACCTGGTTCCCGCTGCGGTGGCCCTTTTGCAAAAGGGAATCCGGATCGAGCGCCTCTTTGGGCCCGAGCACGGGGTGGACGGCTCGGGGCAGGCCGGCGAGGCCCCCGAGATGGCCGCCGACCCCCTTACCGGCCTGCCGGCGCACAGCCTCTACGAAAAAACGCCAGATGAGCTGGCGGCCCTCATCGCCCAGGTGGATACCCTGCTGGTGGACTTGCAGGACGTGGGGCTGCGCTACTACACCTTTGTCTCCACCCTGGTGCAGGTGCTGGGGGCGGCCCGGCAGAGGGGGGTGCGGGTGGTGGTGCTCGACCGGCCCAACCCCCTGGGCTTTGCAGTCTCGGGGCCCATCCTGCAACCGGCCTACCGCTCGTTTGTGGGGATGCTCGAGCTACCCCTGCGCCATGGCCTCACCCTGGGGGAGTGCGCCCGCTTTGTAGACCCAGGCGTTGAGGTCATCCCCTGCGACCCCCAGGCTGCCTTTGGCCCCGAGGCCCTGCCCTGGGTTCCGCCCTCGCCCAACCTGCCCAACCTCGAGAGCCTCTGGCTCTATACCGGCGTGGCCCTGGTGGAAGCCTCGGCGGCCTCGGAAGGGCGGGGTACGGCGCTGCCGTTTGGGCTGGTGGGGGCACCGGGGCTGGACGCAGCCCGGCTGGCCCGGCGGCTGAACGAACTGGGGCTGCCAGGGGTGCGCTTCAGGCCTACCTTTTTCACCCCTTACTTCTCCAAACATCAGGGGCAACGTTGCGCGGGGGTGCAGGTGCACCGGGTGGGCCCGCCCACCGACCTGCTGGCCGTGGGCCTGGCGCTCCTGGGGGCGCTGGCCGAGCAGGGGGTGGCGATTAACCCGGACTGGCTTCAGAAGCTGCTCGGCATCCCCTTCACCCCGGATTTGCTCGAGCCCGAACAGGCCCGGGCCCATACCCACCGCTGGGCTGCCGAGGCGCGGGCCTATGCCCAGGCCCAACTGCGAACCTGCTGGCTGTATCCACGCCCCAATTTAGCTTTCTAGCTCGAGCTCCTCCAGGGCTTCCTGGCGAATGCGCCGGGCCAGGGTGGCCAGCTCGGTGTGCTCGAGGCGGGCCAGCAGCTCTTCGTCCAGCGGATCCAGGCGAAGCCCAAAGAGCCAATCCTCCGGGGCATCGCTCTGGCGGCAGGCCCGCAGAACATCCTGCAGCCAGGCCGCGCGGTAGCGCTCGAGCACCGGGTGATCCAGTCCCTCGAAGGGGCCTTCTTTGCCTCGTGCGTCTTCCCACAGATCCACCCGAAGCTCGGGAACCCGGCATAGCGCATAGGGCCTGAGGAAATAACCGGGCGCGCGGGGCGGGCGTCCGGGCTCGAGGGCGCCCAGCAGCTCCGACCACAGCACCCGGAACTCGCCGTCGGAGACCTCGAGGGCCTCCATCAGGGCCTCCTTGCTCCAGTCGCGAACCAGCAGCAAAGCCAGCAGGGTGCGGGTTTTCTCGCGCTTAAAGCGGACTTCCTGGTGGTTCACCCAGACCTGAAAACCACCTCGAGCGCGAATTTCAACGCTCACGCCGGGATGATAGGCCACGTCCAGCCTTCCAGCCTCCCACAAAAGCCGGCGGCTGCGATGCAAAGGGGGGGCAAAGAGGGTGGGCTGGCAGAGAAAGGGGTAGCGCGCCAGCATCCCCTCCGGGTCGGCGGCCCAGGGGTAGCTGACAGCCAGTGCGCGCAAAAAAGGGTCTTGCAGCCCTGGCAGGGCAGGCAAGTTGAAGGGCAGGCCCCGCCGCAGGTGGGCCTGGGCGGCTACCAGGGTCATGAAGGCCTCGACCCAGGCATCCCCGGCCTCGCGGGCCTGGCGCACCATCTCTTCGAAGGCGCGGGCCTCGCCGAGCGCGGCCAGTCCTCCAAGGGGTTCCACCCGTAAGCGAGCCGGCCCACCCTGCGAAAGGGAAAGCGCCCTTCGGTAGGCTTCCCCAGCCTCGGCCCAGCGGTTCTGGGCCAGCAAGGCATGCCCAAGCCGGGCTTCGGCCAGGGCCACCACAAATGGGCTACCCAGCGTTTCTCCCTCGCGGCGGCCCCGGTAGGCGGCCTGCTCGGCCACCACCGCGTCGCCCGCGATGGCTTCCAGCAGGGCCAGCAGCAAGGTTCCCTCGCGGTGGTTTTGTGGGGCCCGTGCGGTGGCATCCCCTTCCAGTCGGCGCAACTCGGCCAGCGCCCGCTCGGGCTGGCCGCTGCGCAGCCAGACCCGCGGGCCCTTCAGGCCAAGCGCTCTGGCTTCCTCGACCCGCCCGGCATTGAGCAAGTTCTCGGCCCAAAGCCGTTCAACCTCGACAGGAAAGCGCACGCGTGCTGCTAGCAGATAGCCCTGGGCCTTGGCCGGCTCCACCGTGTCGAGGTACAGCCTCGATAGGCCCAGCAGGGCCTGGTTCACACCGGCCTGCAGGGCCTGCTGATATGCCGCCTCGGCCTCGGTATAGCGCCCGGCCTGCCGCAAGGCTTCCCCGTGCAGGTAGCGCAGGTCGGGCCGGGTGGTTCGCGTGGCCTCGGGCAGGCGCTCGAGCAGGGCCAGCACGCTGTAGGTGAGACCTCGAGCCAGCCAGGCCTGGCCCTGCCGCTGCAGCAGGTCGGCGGCGTGGCCCAGCCGTCCGGCCTCCAGTAGATAGCCCGCCGCTTGCACCTCTTCGCCGCGTTCCAGTGCCAGATCGGCGGCTTTGGTCAGCAGCCCGCGCACCTCGCCGGGCTCGAGCAGGCTCATCAGGGCGGCCCGCACCAGGGGGTGAAAACGAATACGCCCCCCCACATGCTCCAGCAGCAGGTCGGGGGCATACGGTTGCAGGGTTTCCAGCTTTCCCACCCAAGCTGCTTCCTCGGGCCCGACTTCGCCCAGCACGCTGGCCCGGGCCGCCAGGTGAAGTATCTGCTCGGGCAGGGCAGGCATCAGGTAGACCAGCAGACTGGCCGGATCGGGGTGTGCGTAGAAGGCCTCCTCCGGCTTGGCCCCCCGCTGCATGGCCCGCAGCAAAAGCCGCAGCCCTAAAGGCCAGCCCCGCACCAGGCTGTGGGCCTGCTCAACCTCAAAAGCGTTCAACTCGGGGGCAATGGCCTGGCCGAGCTGCAGGGCCTCGGCGGGGTCGAAGGCCAGCTCGCTTTCGTCCAGCACCTGCCCCAGCACCTCCCAGGGGGCGGCCCGGCGGGTGAGCAGGGCCAGGTGCAGCCCCGGTACCTGGGTGAGGGTGCGCAGAAAGGCGACGGCCTCCCGGCTTGCCACCCGCTGGGCTTCGTCGAGCACCAGGGTATGGGCTGGCTGATTGGCCAGCCGCTCGAGCAGGAGTTCGCTGGCTGCGGCCCAGGCGCCCCGCTCGAGCGCGCCCACCACCCCATCCAGTCCATCCCCCAGCCGGGGCCGGTAGACCTCGACCAGATGCCAGCCCAGCACCACCGGGTCGGAACAGTCCTCGCCCAGGGTCAGCCACAGGGCTGGAAGGCTCGAGAGCAGGGTGGACTTGCCATACCCGGCCCCCGCGGCCAACACCAGCACCGGGCTTTTGGCGAAACCCTGTCGCAGCCGCTCCAAAAGCCGCAGCCGTTCCACCTCGCGAGCGGTACGGGGCGGCAGCAGCCGACTTTTAGGCACACGATAGGGCATTAACCACAGTTTACCGCGTGTTGACCTGGGTTTGCTCCAACGCGGTTGGGATTCTCTTGAAACCCGCCAACCGGGTGCGCTATCGCTCCGACCTGTGCGTGGGGCGCTCGGCTGGCTCGGTCTGGAGCTTTCCAAACAGCAAACGGCCCACCTGGGTCTGAATGGACTGGGTGATGACCACCCCCACCTCCTTGCCCTTAAAGGGGATGGCGTCGTCCACCACGACCATGGTGCCGTCTTCCAGATAGCCCACGCCCTGGCCGGGCTCTTTACCCTCTTTGACGATGGTGATGCTCAGGGTGTCGCCCTGCTGCAAGGGGGCCCGCAGCGCCGAGGCCAGGGCCTGCACCGAAAGGGTTTTGACCCCGTAAATGCGGGAGAGCTGGGCCAGCGCGTGGTCGTTGGTTACCAAAGCCGAGCCCAGCCTTTTGGCCTCGGCCAGTATCTGGTCGTCCACGGGTTCGTCGCTCTCGGAGCTATCGAGCACCTCGAGCCCCACGCTCAGCTTCAGGCGCTCGAGGGTGTCCAGTCCCCGGCGCCCCTTGGCGCGCTTTGGGGCATCGGAGGAATCGGCAAACTGCTGTAACTCGCGCAGCACCTGCCGGGGCACAAAGAGCGGGCCCTCCAGAAACCCCACCTCGGCGATATCCGCAATGCGACCATCGATCAACACCGAAGTATCGAGCACCTTGCCCCCCCGGGGTTTGCTGGGGGCAGGCGCGGGGCGTACCAGGCGGAAATACTCGCGGTTGGCAATGGCAAAGGCCGAGAGCGAGATGACCAGCACCGCTGCGATGATCAAGGAGTGAATCGCGGAAAAGCCGGGAATCTGGTTCAGCAGGTTGGTCAGCAGCACGGCCAGCAGAAGCCCCAGGCCGGAAGCGGCCGTGATGGCCACGGGAATCTCAGGGGGCAGTTCCTTAAGCCAGTTCTGGGTGCGTGTCCAGCGCTGTTCCAGCCAGTCGGTTAGACGGGGCACCAGCAAAAAACCCACCAGCAGGCCCACCACGCTCAGGTATAGCTGGTTCAGGCTGATCAGGCTGCCCAAGGGGCTGCTCCCGATAAGGTTGTGGGCCTCGAGCCACACCCCAGCCCGGTAGCCTAGATAGGCGAATAGCCCGTATAAAATCCACCGCACCATACTCATATAAACATGTTCACCGCTGCTTCCAGGCTCTTGAACTGGGGTGGGTGTACCAGGCGCTCAAAGCCTGCCCGCTGGCCTTCCCGCAGGCGGCGCTCGAGGCCCTCCACGCTGCGCAGCTCCCCAGCCAGCCCCACCTCACCCACCACCGCCACATCCTGGGGGATTGGGCGGCCTACCACAGCAGAATACACCGCCAGCCCCACGGCCAGATCCAGCCCTGGATCGAAGATTCGAAGTCCGCCGGCCAGATTCACGTAAATATCCAGGTTGCCCAGGGGCAGATTGAGCCTTCGCTCCAGCACCGCCAGCACCACGTCCACCCGGCGGCTGTCCAGCCCTTGCGACACCCGGCGCGGAGCAGGAAAGGGCGTGCGCGCCGCCAGGGCCTGTACCTCCAAAGCGAGCGCCCGCTCACCCGAGAGGCTCAGGGCCACCACCGAGCCCGGTGCACCCAGCGGTCGTTCGGCCAGAAAGGCTGCCGAGGGGTTGGGAACCTCTGCCAAACCTTCGTTTACCATGCTGAAGACCCCCAGCTCGCCCACCGGCCCGAAGCGGTTTTTGCTGGAGCGCAGTATCCGGAAGTTTCCAGCGCTTTCCAGGTACAGGGTGGCGTCCACCACGTGCTCGATCACCTTGGGCCCGGCTACCACACCCTCTTTGGTGACGTGCCCGACCAGCACGGTGGTGACCTGATGGCGTTTGGCAAAGCGGGTTAGGGCAGCCGTTGCGTCGCGCACGGCGACCAGTGAGCCTGGTGAGGCTGTGGTTTCGATGGTCTGGATAGAATCCACCACCAGGAAGTCGGGTGGAGCAGCCTCGAGGGTGGCCAGCATTGCCTCCAGTTCAGTCTCCCGCAGCAGCTCGAGGCCCCCTGAAACGCCCAGCCGCCGGGCCCGTAAACGTATTTGCCCGGGCGATTCCTCGCCGGCCAGGTAGACCACCCGCTGGCCCGCCTCCAGCATCTGCTGGGCTACCTGCAACAGCAGGGTGCTCTTGCCCACCCCCGGTTCGCCGCCCAGCAGCAGCACCTCGCCGGGTACGAACCCCCCACCCAGCACCCGATCCAGCTCGCCGATCCGGCTGGAAAACCGCGCCTCACCCTCCTCCGACACATCCTCGAGGCGGGTCAGCGCCGCTGGATTGGGTGAGGGGCGGGGCCGCGCTATCCCGGCCTTACCAGTGCCCACAGATTTGAGCGGGGGCGCTTCTTCTGCAAAGCTGTCCCAGGCTCCACAGTTGGGGCAGCGCCCGAGTGCCTTGACCGATTTATACCCGCACTCGGTACAGCGAAGCTGGATAGACGCCCTAGCCATCTGAGAGCAAGTTTAGCCTACAAATCGCGCAAACTACAGGTGTTGACGCACCTTCAAGACGTGCTGGTTTCAGCCTGGGTATCCGCGAAAAGCTGGGTCGAGAGGTACTTCATACCCGAGTCGCAGGCGATGGTTAGAACCCTTTTACCAGGCCCGAGTTCGCGGGCTACTTGCAAGGCGGCCCAGATCATCCCGCAGGCGCTCATTCCGACAAAAAGCCCTTCTTCGCGGGCCAGGGGCTTGGCTAGGGGGAAAGCGTCTTCTTCCAGCACCTGAATCACCCGATCCAGCATCCTCACGTCGAGGTTGGGCGGGATGAACCCCGGCCCCATACCCTGAAACTGATGCGAGCCCATCTGGCCGCCCGAGAGCACGTTGCTCCGGCGAGGTTCGCAGGCAATTATCTGGACATTGGGCAGGCGCTCACGCAGGTAACGACCAACGCCCATGATGGTACCGCCCGTGCCGGAGCCATATACGAAGGCGTCCAGCCGACCCTCCATCTGCTCAAAAATTTCCGGGCCGGTGGTCTCGTAATGGGCCCTGGGGTTGGCGGGGTTGTCGAACTGGTTGGGCATAAAAGCCCCCTGCTCGGCTACAATCCGCTGGGCCTCCTCGATGGCGGCCAGCATCCGGCGGCTGGGGTCGGTGAGTATCAGCTCGGCCCCATAGGCTTTGAGGATGCGCTTGCGTTCTTCCGACATCTGGGCCGGCATGGTCAGGATGAGCCTGTAGCCCCGACTGGCAGCCACCATGGCCAGGCCAATGCCGGTGTTGCCGCTGGTAGGCTCCACGATGAGCTGGCCCGATCCTGGCTTCAGAATGCCGCGCTCTTCAGCGTCCTTGATCAGATACCAGGCGGTGCGGTCTTTGATGGAGCCGCCGGGGTTGTTGCCCTCGAGCTTCACCCAAACCTCCGCCATCTCTGGCGTTACCAGGCGCTTCAGGCGAACCACCGGGGTCTTCCCAATCACGTCTTCTACGTTCATGTGTATAAGCATAGGCCATGGCCTGGTGGGCGAGATTCGCTTTAGTTTACGATTGTTTAATCCAGATGGCTTATACTCGGTTGTCTCGCGGAAACGAAGGTTGGTTTCTGTGAATGGAGAGGAGTTGTTATGACAGCAAGCAAAGGCAATGTGGTGACCATTCGATATACCCTGCATGTAGAAAACGAGCTGATCGACCAGGGTGAGCTGGATTACCTGCATGGATACCGCAATATTGTGACCGGCCTGGAGGAGGCCCTCGAGGGCAAGGCCGCCGGTGATCGTGTGGTGGTTTCTGTGCCCCCGGAGAAAGGCTACGGTCTATACGATCCCGAAGGAGTGCAGGTGGTCGATCGGGCGGCCTTTCCCAAGGACGCCGAGCTGGTAGAAGGCGCCATGTTCTACGCCGAAGACGCCCAGGGGAACCCCATGCCCTTCACGGTGCTGAATGTGGACGGTCAGGATGTGACCATTGACTTCAACCACGCCCTTGCTGGTGAGACGCTCGACTTCGACGTCACCCTTACGGCCATCCGGCCTGCCACCCCGGAAGAGCTCGAGCACGGCCACGCCCACAGCGCGCACCAGCACAGCCACTGACCCATCTGGGGCTGCCGAAGCAGGGGAGCGCTCCCCTGCTTTTTGTTATTGGGTACTTGCGCGCGCTCGAGGTTGGCTGCCCGGCCCCCTCTTGCCGCTGGGGCCGGTGAAAAAAACGAGTTCGGTTCTAAGCCAACACCTGATAAAGCACCGGCTGGCCTTGAGGAAGCTTGAACATCAGATACTCATCTTTGCTACGAAACAGCAGCAGCAGGTGTGTAGGTAGCTTGAGACGCATGAACAGCGGCAGGGCATAGCGGGCCTCACCCCGCTCGATACGGGTTTGCTCGAGGGTGTAGGCCATATAGAAGTCCAGGTCGCTTTGCATTAAATGGGGCGTGTAGAACATGGTGAGATCGGCCTGGTCTTTATCGGCTCGAGTGAGTGCCTCCCAGACCAGCTCCTGGGCTTCCTGGGGTGATAGGTACTGGCCCTGCACAGGGCCCGAACGACCATAGAACGCAGCGGGAAATTGCTTAAACTCGTAATAGAACCCGCTCGGGCTGTGCCACCAGCGCACAATTTCATTCTCGCCGCTGCTGCCCTGGGCGAGCTCCTGGGCATATTCACGGGCCAGCTCGAGCGGCTCTAAGTCGGGCAAGGCCCCGGTTTCCATGCTTTCCAGCAGCAAACGCTGGGGGTCTATTTCGAAGGCTGGATCAGGCTGGTTCATCAGGGTCAGACTCTCCGGTGCGGGCAACCCGGCTGGCTGGGGTCGGGCCGGGTTTATCGCCAATGTGCAGCGCGGTGATACCGCCGGTAAACAATTGATACCGCGTGGCAAAGCCGGCCAGGCTCATCATATTAGCCAATGTGTCGGGGTTGGGGAAGCGCTCGACCGAGTCGGGCAGGTACCGGTAGGCTGCGGCGCTGCCGGAGACCAGCCCTCCGATGATGGGTAGAATGCGGGTGAAGTAGAAGCGATAGAGCACCCCCAGGCCGCTGCGGGGCGGAGGGGGGAACTCTAGAATGCACAGCCGCCCCCCCGGTGCTATAACCCGGTAAAGCTCGACCAGCGCCTTATGGTAATCGGCAAAGTTGCGAAAGCCAAAGGCGATGACCACCGCATCAAAGTGCTGATCGGGGAAAGGCAGCCGAAGAGCGTCGGCTTCTACAAAAGGAACCTCGAGCCCTGCCTTGAGCGCTTTTTGACGGGCCAGCTCGAGCATGGGGGGCGCAAAGTCGCCGCCGATCACCTCGGCTTCAGGGGCTACTTTTTTGAGTAGCAGGGCAATATCACCGGTGCCGGTGGCTAGGTCGAGGATGCGCGAGGGATTTTTCTCCAAAGCCGCCCGAACAGCAGCCACACGCCAGAGGCGATCCACCCCAAGCGATAGCACCCGATTGAGCAGATCGTAGCGCGGGGCTATTTCCGAAAACATTTGCTGAATGGCTTTGGCTTTGGTTTCGCTCGAGTCTTGCACCCGACAAGTTTATCACCCCGAACCCCATAAAATAGAGTCAGTTTCCGGGGTGGGCCTGGACTTTTTGAGAGGGGCTGCCGGGGGGTATAGCTGCTTCGCGCTATGCAATGGAGCCGCGCAGTGTAGAATCCGCTCTGAGGAACTTATGGGTAGGTATCTCTTTTTGCTTGCGGGACTGATTGTGCTGGTGCTGATGATCTTGTCCCCCTGGGCTGTACCCATGCGGGAGTTTGACGGCACCGGTTACTTACTCAACCCCCTAGGGGCCATGAACCCCAAAGGCCTGACTTTGCCAGAAGGGTTAAGTTTTGGCTGGTTAGGGGTCATGTTTGGGCTTTGGGTGGCGCTGCTGTTGACGGCCAGCATTGTGGTGTTCTTACCAAACGCTGCAACCCGGGCCAGGATCCTCTACGTACTAGGGGGGCTGGGCCTGGCTTTGTTTGCGCTCGAGGCTTATCTGTTTTATCAGGCTATTGCCGCGGCCAACGAGGCGGCTTTGGCAGCAGGAGCCCGGCGTCCACCCCTGCGCCGCTTTGCACTTTCGCTGGGTGCTTATGTGGGGCTGTTCTACGCTCTGGGGCTTTTGCTGGTGGCCCGGATGCAGCTACCGGGTGGGCTGGCCTTTCTGGTGCGCCTGCGCGGGGTGGTGGTTCCGCTGGTGTCGCTGCTGCTGGCGGTGGTGGTCGGGGCCGGGGTGGTGGCCATCCTGCGCCCGGGGCTTGGCACCCAGGGGGTGGAGGGCCTGGGCCTGCGTGAGTTGATTGCCGGCAAACTCGACCTGGTTACCTATACCTTCCAAATCCTGTTCAGCCCCATCCTCAACCTGCCCGGCATCTTCAACAGCCTTAGCTTTGCCACCCCCCTAATCTTTACCGGGCTGGCTGTGGCTTTTGGCTTCCGGGCGGGCCTGTTCAACATCGGGGCCCCCGGACAGCTCACCATTGGGGCGCTTTTTGCCATGCTGGCCGGGGTTTACCTGCCCCTGCCGGGCTGGTTGCTGCTACCCACAGCCATACTGGCCGCGGCCCTGGGCGGGGCTTTGTGGGGCGGACTGGTGGGCTGGCTCAAGGCCCGTTTTGGGGCCAACGAGGTGATCAACACCATCATGATGAACTACATCGCCGCTTCGGTGCTATTGTTCATGCTGGCCGCCAACGAGTACAGCTTCTTCGGCAACAAGGTGACCCTGCCCTTCAAGGCCGAGGGCTTTGAGGGGCGTAGCGAGGAGATCCTGGAAGGGGCCCGCATTCCACCTATGATCGATATCCTTGCGCCCAATAGCACGTTTTCGTGGGCCCTGCCGCTTGGGGTGGTGGCGGCTCTAGGGGCCTACTACGCTCTGCGGCGGCTCGAGCTGGGCAAGCGCTTGTTGGCTGCGGCGGCTGCCCTGGTGGCGGGCTACGTGTTGGGGGGGCTTCTGCCGGGCATCCCGGTTACCATCAGCTCGGCGCTTTCCTCGCAGCTCCTCAACGGCTCGTTCTTGATCGCCATTCTGGCTTTGCTGTTCTATAACTTTTACCTTTTCCGCACTTCAGGCGGGTACGAACTACGGGCCACCGGCCTGGCCCCCAAAGCCGCGGAGTATGCTGGGGTTGATCTGAGGCGAAAAATGGTGCTGGCCATGTTCATCTCAGGGGCTTTAGCCGGGCTGGCCGCGACCCACTATGTTTTGGGGGCGGGTATGGACGGCACCTACCGGCTTAAAACTGCCATCCCATCGAGCGTTGGCTTTGACGGCATCGCGGTGGCTCTGATGGGTCAGAACACGCCGCTGGGGATCTTCCTCTCGGCCACCCTGTTTGGTGTTTTATTGGCGGGGGGGGTCTCGCTTAATGCCCAACTGGGTATTAGCAACCAGATCATTCAGGTTTTGCAGGCCCTGATTATTTTGTTCATAGCGGTGGGCGGCTTCCTACCACGCTACTTTACCGATCCGCTGCGGGCTGCTCAGGTCGAGACCGAAGCCAAGGCCGAGCAGGAGGCCCGTCAGGCCAAGACATCGCCGGTTGCAGGAGATTAACCCATGGAGCTTGTCATCGCACTGTTTTTCTCAACCTTGCGTCAGGCAACGCCGCTGCTGCTCACCGCGCTGGGTGGGCTGTTCTCAGAACGCAGTGGGGTGGTCAATATCGCCCTCGAGGGCATGATTCTATTCGGCGCGGCTGCCGCAGCCATCACCGTCAACCGCATCGAGGTAGCCACGGGCGGCCTCGAGGCCTTCTGGATCCCCTGGGTGGGCCTCCTGGTGGGGGCCATTGTGGGCGGTCTGGTGGGCCTGATTCACGCCATTGCCTCCATCAAATACCGCGCCGACCAGATTGTCTCGGGGACGGCCATCAACATTGCTGCGCTGGGCGCACCTTCGATCGTACTGCAGGTGCTGTACAACAACACCTCCACCTCTCAGGAGGTCAACAACCGCCTGCCGCTGGTCAACCTGGGGATAGGAGAAGTTTCCATCCTGGTTCTGATCGCCTTTCTGCTGGTGCCGGTGGTCTGGTGGGTGCTCTTCAAAACCCCCTGGGGTCTGCGCTTGCGGGCCGTGGGCGAACACCCCGAGGCCGCCGAGACCATGGGCGTTAATGTGATACGGATGCGCTATACCGCGGTAATTCTGTCCGGTATGCTGGCTGGCATCGCGGGCGCCTACCTCTCGATAGGCTTCCTGAACCAGTTTATCCGGGCTATGAGCGCCGGGGCCGGGTTTATTGCCCTGGCCGCGCTCATCTTCGGTAAATGGCATCCGTTTGGCGTGCTGGGGGCTACCTTGCTGTTTGGCTTCGCCCAGGCGCTGGCTATTCAGCTTCAGGGTGGGAATGTTTTGCCTGCCACCATTGTTCAAGCCCTGCCATTCATCCTGACCATGCTGGTGCTCGCTGGCTTTATCGGGCGGAGCCGTCCCCCGGCTGCGGTTGGCAAACCCTACGATAAGTAAGGCCCACCTGCGATGCTGGCTGCGCTTCGCCTGGCCTGGAGGGGGGTAGGCACAGCCGGGGTATGTGCGGTGCCCTGGATTTCAGACGGCCTTCAGCCGGCGGAGTAAACTATGCACAGGAGACTGCCATGAACCTAGGAATGACGGAAATCCTGATTATTTTGTTGATTGCGTTGCTTTTGTTCGGGCCCCGCAAGCTTCCCGAACTCGGGCGCAGCCTGGGTCAGAGCATACGCGAGTTTCAGCGTGGGGCTAAAAGCATCCGCGAGGAGTTTGAAAAAGCCGCTGATGTGCGGGAGCTCAAGGATATCAAGGAGGAGGTGGCTAAGCCACTAGAGGAGCTTAAACGGCCGCTCGAGGCCAAGGAAGAGACCAAGTCCTGAGGGGGTCGGCATGCGTGAAGCCCCTTTGATGGAACACCTGGAGGAATTGCGCAGCCGCTTGATCTGGGCCATCGTGTCCTGGGCGGTGATGACCGCAGTAGCCTTTACGTTTCGTGTGCAGATCCTCGAGGCCCTACGGCGGCCCCTGGATGCCTACAACGCCAATGCTTCGCTCAAAGCCGAGCTAATCGTCCTGAACATTACCGAACCCTTCCTTACTGCTTTCAAGGTGGCCGCGTTTGGGGGGCTGGCCCTGGCGCTGCCCTTTATCGTCTACCAGATATGGGCTTTTATCGCCCCCGGACTGTACCTGCACGAGCGCCGACTGGCGGTTCCGTTTATCCTGGGAGCAGGTTTCAGCTTCGCGCTAGGAGCGGTGTTCGCCTATTTTGTGCTGCTGCCCTTTGCGGTTCCATTCTTGCTGGGCTTTCTGGGGGATGTGGTCACCCCGCAAATTTCTATCGGAATGTACATGGGACAGGTGGTGACCTTCCTGGCCCTGATGGGCATCCTGTTCGAAATGCCGGTGGTGAGCTTCCTGCTAGCCAAGCTGGGTCTGCTCTCGAGCCGCTTCCTGGTGGATAACTGGCGCATTGCGGTGGTCTTGTTGGTCACCCTGGCCGCCCTGATTACCCCTACGGTGGATGTGGTCAACCTGAGCCTGGTATCCCTTCCTCTAATGGTGCTTTATGGCGTTTCCATTTTGTTGGTAAAGTGGGCTGAGCGGGGCCGCCCCAGGGAAGTGGAAACCAGCCCGGTTTAGGGGACTGGGCTTGCTTGTAAAAGACAACTTTGGTATACCATTGGGTTCATGGATCAGCGAATCTTAGACCTGCGCAAGGAGGTTGACCGGATCAACCGCGAACTGCTCCGTCTCCTCTCTGAACGCGGCAAGCTGGTGAGCGAGATCGGCCGGGTGCAAACCGAGCTGGGCCTGCCCCACTACGACCCCAAAAGGGAAGAGGAGATGCTGGCCTACCTGACCCGGGAGAACCCGGGGCCCTACCCGGCTGAGACCATCAAGCGGCTATTCAAGGAAATTTTCAAGGCCTCGCTGGACTTAGAAGAGCAGCAAGATAAACAAAAATTCCTCTACTCACGCCAGGTCAAGCCCGAGGACACCACAGTTCGGGTTGGAGATGTGGTCTTTGGCCGGGATAAGGTGCTGGTAGCTGGGCCCTGCTCCATTGAATCGGAAGAACAGATGCTGCTCACCGCTAAGTTTCTGGCCGGGCATGGGGTGAAGGTTTTACGCGGTGGGGCCTACAAACCCCGCACCTCCCCGTATGGCTTTCAGGGTATGGGGGAGCCAGCCCTCAAGATAGGCCGTGCGGCTGCCGATGCCAACGGGATGGTTTTTGTTACCGAGGTGATGGATACCCGCGATGTGGAACGGGTGGCCCAGTATGCCGACATCCTGCAGGTAGGCACCCGCAATGCGCAGAACTTTGCCCTGCTGCGTGAGGTGGGCAAAGCCAACAAGCCGGTGCTGCTCAAGCGGGGTTTTGCCCAGACCATCGAGGAGTGGTTTTACAGCGCCGAATATATACTTTCGCAGGGTAATTCCGAGGTGATCTTGTGTGAGCGCGGCATCCGCACTTATGAAAAGTGGACCCGAAACACCCTCGATCTATCGGCGGCCATCCTGGCTAAACAGCTCACCCATCTGCCGGTGATTGTGGATGTGACCCACGCGGCGGGGCGGCGGGATTTGCTGGCCCCCCTGGCTCGAGCCGCTCTGGCAGCCGGCCTGGATGGGGTGCATGTTGAGGTGCACCCCAACCCTAAAGTGGCCCTCTCCGACAACGAACAACAGCTCGACTTCGCCCAGTTTGAGCAGTTTTTGCAGGCCATCGAAGACCTCATGCCGAAGCCGGCCTCGAGGGTGTAGCAGATGCGCCCACAGCCTTTTAGCCTAAACTGTTGGTTTTTCCCCTCTTTACCTCAACCAATCCGGTAGGCTGTTGCTGTGGGACTGCTTGACAACCTTGTTGGGGCCTTTCTAAAACTCACCGACCCCACCCCCGAATACACCGGGCCGCGCTGCCTGCTCGAGCGCAACAGCGTCGGGGGATGCGATAAATGCCAGCAAGTTTGCCCGCACGGGGCTATTAATCTGGAGAGCTTTACCGCTGAGATCGACGAGGTAAAGTGCACAAGCTGCGGGTTATGCACGGCCGTCTGTCCCGGTCTGGCCCTCGAGTTTCCGCTGGGGCCTATACAGGAGAAACTGCACCGCGGGCGCGGCCAGATCCGCTGTTCTAAAGCGCCGGGGGCAGGCGACGAGATCCACTGCCTGGGCCAGCTAACCCCTGGCGCTCTGGCTGAGGCCGCCTCTCGTTTCGGTGCACTCGTTCTGGCCCGGGGCGACTGCGAAAGCTGTCGGATTGGGGGCCCCACCATTCCAGAGCGTGTGCAATGGGCGGTGCAGGAGGCCAAGCGGTATTTTCCTGGGCTCGAGGTGCATATACAAAACCAGCCCCTGCGCGGGGCCGAGGTAGGCCGCCGGGAGTTTTTTGGGGCCCTGCTAGGAGGGGCTAAGCGCTCGGCTGCGGAACTGGTACCCAACCTGCCCCTACCGCCTTTGGAACCCTATGAGGATAAAAGGGGTGAGCTGCCCGCTGAGCTTCGCTTGCGCAGGCTGGCCGCTTATCGGGCCCAGGCCGTCCGCTGGCCCCGCATCGCGGTGGCTGAAGGGTGTACCTTATGCCCGGTTTGTAGCAATGTCTGCCCCACCAAGGCCGTCGAGCGTGAACGCGCACCTGGCGGCGAGGAGTACGTGCTCAAGTTGAATGTATCGGCCTGTACGGGGTGTGGGGCTTGCCTGGAGAGCTGCCCGCCGCAGGTTATCTCGCTGGTAGAGGCTGGAAGGGAAGAGGTCTTGGGGGCGCCCATCGAGCTGTTCCGAGGCCGGCCCCCCTGGTACGACCTGTGAATTACAACGCTACTGGATCGCTTGTGCTTGGCTAAGAACACGAAAGGCCACTGGTTTGGAAAGCACCAGGGCTGTGGTGGTTGTGCCGTAGATGCCCAGCTTCTGGTTTAGCACCTGCTCGAGCTCCTGCACAGAGCGGAATACCGCCCGAATCAAGTAGCCATCGCGCCCCGTCAGGTTCCAGAACTCGAGCACATTGGGTAGCTGGGATATATAGCGGATGGCGGCCTCGTGGTGGCTATGTGTGACCTCGGCCCGGATGAAAACCTCGAGGGTATACCCCAGCTGGCTGGGATCCACATCGGCCCGGTAGCCCCGGATAATCCCGGCCTCCTCCATCCGGCGTACCCGTTCGGCCACGGCGGGCGCCGACAACCCCACCTGCCGGCCCAGTTCGCTGTAGGGCAGGCGGGCGTTTTGCTGAAGCAGCTCCAGGATCTTCCACGAGACCTCGTCCAGAGGTTTAGATTCAATAGCCATAGGCAAATTTTACTTTGTTTTCGTTTGAAAAATCCATTTATTTATTTCGATATGCCATTCTCAGTTGTGAGTCTACCTACTACCATAAAGACATCGGCTCGAGCCTGGCCGATCAGGGAGAACAAGCATGAAACGTCCTCTCAACGTCAAAACCTTAGAACAAAGCGCCCTTACTGCCCTGGCCCTATTTGTCCAAAAGCAAGGTACTCAACTGGACTGGCTGATTGACCGGCATTTTGTGGTGGCGCACCTGGTGCCCACCTTGCATTACCGCTGGCAGGCCCACCTGCCCATCAAGGCGACCGAGCTGGTTGAGCTATGGGCCGAGCACCTGGGTCTTTCCGAGGCTGTGTTGCGCGCCTGGATGCCACAGCTCGAGCCTGTCTTTGCCGAATACTTGAAACTTCTGGCGGTTGATCTGCAAGCGCATACGCAAAACCCCCGTCTCTTGCAGCGGATGCTAGGCTATGCAGCCTAGGCTGGCCGGTGGGTTTGACACACGGTGCGAAGACCCCTAAAATACCGATTGCTGTCCTGCGGGGTTTCTGGCAACCCAATGGCGCCTTCCGCTGGGGCATCGTCTAATGGCAGGACAACGGTCTTTGGAACCGTCGGTCGTGGTTCGAGTCCACGTGCCCCAGCCAGCAGCAGGACGCACCCACCCGGGGGTGAATACCCCTCGGGTGGTTGGCTTTAAGGCGATTTTGCGGTTTGTGAGCCCAGGCGGGGCACCGCCCCGGAGCGCGCGCTGGCTGCATGACTGTGATATTTGGGCCTGTCCTTCGCCCTGGGTTTGCTAGCATCTAGCTAGTATGTCGGAAGCAGTGCCAAGCAATAAGGTGTTGATAGTAACCTCGAGCCAGACCTTGCGGGCTTTGCTCGAACTGGCTATCGAGGAGCAAGGTATTGAGGCGCAATTTTTCGAGAGTGCTAAGGAAGGCCTGGATTACCTGAAAGCCCATACCCCCCGTGCCATCGTGCTAGACGATGCAATAGAAATAGACCCCTTTTCAATTGCTTCCCGCCTCAAAATGAGCCGTCGCTTGCGAGAAGTACCGGTGGTGCTGTTCCTTACCGATGGCGACGAGCGAACCAAGCTAACCGCCGAGTTTGCCAGGGTTGATCACGTGCTTTCCAAGCCGGTAGACCGCAAGGCCTTTTCCAATATTCTCCGCAACCTGGCAAGGCCGCAGCCCAGTCCTTAGGTCTTTGGGCTCAAAATAAGCATTACAAACCCTCTAATGCAATGCTGCTAAACTGGGGCACGTGCGAAGATTGCTTCAGGTTTTGCGGCTGGTGCTACTTGCAGGGTTTCTGGGCGCACTGGGAGCCGCAGGGTACGTAACCTGGCTGCTCCTGCGCGACCTGCCTAGCCTCGAGACCCTTGAAGATTTGCGCTTCACGGCCACCTCTACCTTCTACACCCGCGATGGTATTCCCATTGCCGATCTGGCCTCGGTGGAGGATGGGCGGGCTATTGCCCGGCAGTTGGTGCGGCTTTCCGAGGTATCCCCCGCAGCGGCCGTGGCGGTGGTGGTTTCGGAGGATCAGCGCTTTTTCAGGCACTACGGCATCGACTTCATCCGGTTGCTGGGCGGGGTTTACTACACCTTGCGCGGTGATCTACAGGGGGGCTCCACCATCACCACCCAGGTGGTCAAGAACACCCTGCTAAGGGATCTGGCCCTCGAGCGGCGGGGTATCAGCGGCCTCGAGCGCAAACTGAAGGAATTTCCGCTGGCTATTCAGGTTGAGCGGCGCTACTCCAAAGAGGAAATTTTAGAGATGTACCTGAACGTGGTGCCCTGGGGCGGCAACGCACAGGGCATCTGGGCCGCGGCCCAGGCCTATTTTGGTAAGGAGCCGTCCGAGCTTAACCTGGCCGAAGGGGCTTACCTGGCCGTGCTGATTCCTGCGCCGAACACCCGCTACCTGGACTTCAGCTCGACCCGACGGCGCATGCGGGTATTGCTGAACAACATGGTCTCGGAGGGGTGGATTAGCCAGTCTGAGGCCGATGCGGCGTGGCGTTATAAGCTGGTGCCCAAGGGCTGGGAAGTGGAATACGACGACAACGGCAACCTCAAGAATGCCAAGCTGGTTGACCCCAGCGTGCGAATTGTGCCCGAACGCAATGTGCGCCTGGCTCCATACTTTGTATATGAGGTACAGCGCTATCTAAAAGAAAAAATAGGTGCAGACAAGCTGCGTGAACAGGGTGGCCTGCGCATAATCACAACCCTGGATCTCCGGATGCAGACCGCTGCTGAAAAGGCGGTGACGGGCCGCCGCCTACCCGATCAGGCCCAGCTCGCGCTGGTGGGCCTCGAGCCCAACTCGGGCGAGGTGCTGGCTATGGTGGGGGCCCGGCCAGGCACCGAGGGTGAGTTCAACCGGGCCACCCAGGCCTGGCGTAGTCCCGGCTCGGCCATCAAACCCTTTACTTACGGGGTCGCCCTGGAAGCTGGCTGGACCCAGGCCACCACCGTGCGCGACTCACCCATCGAGTACCGCACGCCCCAGGGGGTGTGGCGGCCTAAAAATTTCGATGGCCGCTACCTAGACCGCCCGGTCAGCATCCGCTACGCCCTGGATCGCTCGCTGAACCTGCCGGCCATTCGCACCGCCGAGGCCATCGGGGTGCAGCGCCTGGGCGATAAGCTGCGCACCGCTGGCTTCCGCCTGACCGGCAATATGGCCGTGCTGGCCAACGCGATTGGGGGTGGCGCCGAGATCACGCCCATGGGCCTGGCCGCTGCTTACGCCAGCTTTGTCAATGGGGGCTACTGGGTGGAGCCCCGGCTGGTGCTTCGGGTTGAGGACAGCAACGGCCGCATAATCTACCAGCCTGAGACCAAAAAAGTTCTGCTCTGGTCGCCCCAGGTGGCCTATCAGATCTGGGATATGCTCAAAGGCTACGTCTACGACGTGCCGCCTGGGTTCAGCTCGAGCCTGGCCTCGGCGGCGCGCATCCCTGGGCGTATTGTGGGCGGCAAAACTGGAACCAGCGACGAGGCCATCGACCTATGGTTTGCTGGGGCCACCCGCGGTCTGGTGGCTACGCTCTGGGTCGGGCGGGATGATCACAAACCCCAGCGCATGGGCGGCGTGGAGCCCAGCAGCTCGGTGGTGAACCCGCCCATCTGGCGCGACTTTGTGGAACAGGCCCTGCGCGGCCGCCCCGCCGGCGATTTTCCACAACCCTCTGGGCTGGCTACGGCCACCTTCGACCTGCTAACCGGGAATATCAGTTCCAGTGGTGTTGCGGCTTTGTTTCCTGCGCGCCAGGTGCAGCGCACCCAGGTGGCTGGCGCCCAGTCTGCTGTGCTGGATGTCCCACCCCAGCCCACCTACATCGCCCGCCCCGGCCCAGCGCTGGCCTCCGGTCGGGCCTACCTTACCATTGCGGTCAACCGCGTGACCGGCTGCCTGGCTTCCCCGGAGACCCCAACGGCCCAGGTGGCATGGCTACAGGTGCCCGAGGCGCGGATTGGTGATTATCGCTGCAACTGAGGAATCAGGCCTTTCTGTGGTTGTGGAGCGGGCTGGTTGGGTTTGACTTTTGCTTGAGTTGCTTATATTGTTGTTCGCAGATGGTTTGGTATACCACCACCACTAGCTAAGCGGCGGCTCGCTCGAGTTGCCGCTACCTGCCAGTTCTGGCAGGTTTTTTGTTGAAGAGAGGTGAAGGCTATGAAAATCGCGATTGTAGGGGCGACCGGGGCGGTTGGTAAAGAGTTGCTGAGCGTGCTCGAGCGGCGAGACTTTCCGGTTTCGGAGCTGCGGCTGTACGCCTCGGCGCGTTCTGCTGGTCGAAGCATGGTTTTTCGGGGAGAGGAAGTCGCTGTAGAGGCCCTGCCGGAGGCCCCACTGCCGGTGGACGTGGTGCTGGCGAGTGCAGGTAGCAGCATCTCCAAGCAGTATGCCCCCATATGGGCCACCCAATCGGTGGTGATCGACAACTCCTCGGCCTTTCGCTATGAGCCGGACGTACCCCTGATTGTGCCGGAGATTAACCCGCACGCCATCCGGGGTCATAAGAACATCATTGCGAACCCCAACTGCACCACAGCCATCCTGCTGATGGCCCTTCATCCCCTGCACAAAGCCTTTAAGGCCCGAAGGGTGATTGTGAGCACCTACCAGAGCGCTTCGGGGGCAGGCGCAAGCGGGATGGAGGAGCTGCTGCAGGGCACCAAAGAGTTCCTGGCCGGGCGTGCGGTTGAACACAAAACCTTTGCCCACCCCCTGCCCTTCAATGTAATTCCACAGATAGACGCTTTCCAGGAAAACGGCTACACCAAAGAGGAGATGAAGGTGCTGTGGGAGACCCAAAAAATCATGGAGGACTCGCAGATCCGGGTTTCCTGCACGGCAGTACGGGTTCCTACCCTGCGGGTGCACTCCGAGGCGGTTACGGTGGAGTTTGAAAAACCCGTAAGTCCGGAGGCGGCTCGAGCGGTGCTAAGCGCAGCGCCAGGGGTGGATTTGGTGGACGATCCCGCTGCCAAACGCTATCCCATGCCCCTGAGCGCGACCGGCAAGTTCAACGTGGAGGTGGGGCGTATCCGCAAAAGCCTGGCCTTTGATAACGGGCTGGATTTCTTTGTGGCGGGAGACCAACTGCTCAAGGGAGCGGCTTTGAATGCTGTGCAGATTGCAGAGCTGCTGCAAAAGCCAGTAGCCATCTAGGCTAGCACCCCTTTATACTTGGCGCGGAGGCTTGTATGCGCAAATGGCTGATCCTGTTGGTTTTGCTGCTCGGTTCGGCTCTGGCCCAGAGTGTGCAGGTGACTGCTGGCAGTCCCTTTGGGGTCAATGCTGGCGTTCGCTTTTCCCTGGTGCCCTTGCTGGTGGATGGGCGGGTGTATGGCGGTGCCAACTTCTTTACCGGTGGGCCGGCCTCCCTCGGTGGCGGCGCCGACGTACTGGTCTCGGTACCCCTGACCGATCTGTACGCGGGGGCCGGCTTGTTTTATGCCTCCGGGACAACCGTCTCGCTGATTTCGCAAGGCGCTGGCAGCGGGGGTCTGGGGGCTCGAGGGGTGATCGGAACCTATTTGAACGTGGGTCTACCGCTGGTGGGCATTTTTGTTGAGGTGCACCCCATGCTGTTTTTTGGCAGCTCGAGCGCTTTTGGCCTGGGGGGTGCTGTGGGTGTAAACATCGGCTTCTGATCCGGCTGGGTTTGCTGTAATAACGCGCATTTCGGCCGTATCGTTTACTTTCGAAAGCCCGAACGAAACTGCTGGAATGCGCTTTTGATTACACCCAGGGGCAAAGGATTCAAGCGGGGCCAAACCGCTATAACCAGGGGCACTGCCCCTGGTTTTTGCTGTGATAGCAGGTGCTATACGCGGATATTGACCCGTGCGCCGCTCTCAAAGAGGTGAATGGAGTCGATAAACCGCACCACCTTGGTCTGATAGCCCATCACAATCGAGTGGGTGCGGGCGCCGCCGCCAAAGTAGCGCACCCCCTCGAGCAGCTCTCCGTGGGTAATGCCGGTTGCCGAGAAGACAATTTGCCGGCCTGGGGCCAGGTCATTGGTGCGATAGATTTTCTTTTCGTCCACCCCCATGGCATGGAGCCGCTCGAGCTCGGCGGGGTTGCTGGGCAGGAAGCGCCCTTGAATCTCCCCGCCCATGCACTTCAAAGCAGCAGCCGCCAGCACCCCTTCCGGGGCACCCCCACTGCCCATCATGACGTGAACACCGGTTCCACGAACGGCCACCGAGACCGCTGCTACCACGTCGCCATCGGTAATCAGCTTGACCCTGGCCCCGGCTTCCCGCACCTCGCGGATAAGCTGTTCGTGCCGGGGCCGATCCAAGATGACCACCACCAGGTCTTCTACCTTGCGCTGGAGGGAGTCGGCGACGATGCGCAGGTTGGCCTCTACCGGAAAATCCAGGCTCACCTTGCCGGCTGCTGGTGGGCCCACCACCAGCTTTTGCATGTACATGTCGGGGGCCCCCACCAGGCCGCCTTTTTCGCTGATGGCAATGACCGTGATGGCGTTGGGCAGACCTTTGGCGGTGATGGTGGTGCCCTCTACCGGGTCCACCGCAATGTCCACCTCCGGCCCACCCCGTCCGAGGCGCTCGCCGATGTAAAGCATGGGGGCTTCATCCATCTCGCCTTCGCCGATCACGACCCGGCCATGGATGGGGAGTTCGGAGAGCACAGTGCGCATGGCCTCGGTACCGGCCGCGTCTACGGCGTCTTTTTTGCCCATTCCGGCCAGCCGGCTGGCGGCCAGTGCGGCCTGTTCGGTTACCCGGGCGACCTCGAGCACCAGGAGCCGCTCAATGTCCATATCGGTATCGAATTCCATTTCCATACCCCAAGCTTACCAAGCTTTGCTAAAGCACAGGCCTTGGTAGCCCTTCCAGAGGAAATCCCTATGCCTGGCCCTGGTCCTTCGGTTGGTGCCGGCCCCAGAGCGTGCGGGCGAGGTCCGCGGGGGTGACGCCTTGCTCGGCGAGCACGAACAGCAGATGGAACAGCAGATCCGAGGCTTCCCAGACCAGCTCCTCGGGGTGGTGGTTCTTAGCGGCGATGATCACCTCACCGGCCTCCTCGCCGATTTTTTTGAGCAGGCGGTCGAGGCCCGCTTGGTGCAGCTTGGCGACGTACGAGCCCTCGGGCAGGGTGTGGATGCGTTGCTGAATGGTTCGGTACACCCGCTCCAAAACCTCACCCAGGGGTGGGTCGGCGGTGGGGGTCAGGGGATGATGGAAACAGCTCTCGGCCCCGGTATGGCAGGCCGGGCCCTCCGGGATAACTTTGTACACCACCGCGTCCTGGTCGCAGTCGAGCACAACCTCCACCACCCGCTGGGTATGCCCGGAGGTCTGGCCCTTGACCCAGAGCGCACCCCGGCTGCGGCTCCAGAAGGTGCTTTGCCGGGTTTGTAGGGTTCGCTCGAGGGCCTCGAGGTTGGCATAGGCCAGCGTGAGCACCTGACCGGTCTGCGCATCTTGCACGATGACCGGAACCAGGCCGTTGGCATCGAATCGAACTTCGCTGAGATTCATAGGCTTCCCTTGGCTCATTCTCGGTAGTCAGGTGGGGGATTGCAACCCACGGGGGGCCTCGAGCCGCACCGGAATACCCTGTTGGGCCAGGTACGCTTTGAGCTCTGGGATGGGAATCTCGCCAAAATGAAACACGCTGGCGGCCAGGGCTGCGTCGGCAATGCCGTCTTGCAGCACCTCGGCAAAGTGCTTCGGGCTGCCCGCACCGCCGGAGGCGATAACCGGGACATCCACCACCTGCGACACGGCCTGACACAGGGCCACATCGAAACCGGCCTTGGTGCCGTCGGCGTCCATGCTGGTCAGCAGAATCTCCCCCGCACCCAGGCTGGCGCCCCGCTCGGCCCAGGCCAGCGCGTCCAGTCCGGTGGGGGTGCGGCCCCCAGCCACGTATACCTCCCAGGAGCTGCCGCTTCTGCGTGCATCAATGGCCAGCACCACGGCCTGGTTGCCAAAGTGCTCGGCCAGCTCCCGGATCAGCTCGGGCCGTCGAACGGCCGCCGAGTTGACCGAAACCTTGTCGGCGCCGGCCAGCAGCAGGGCCCGGGCATCCTCGAGGCTGCGCACCCCCCCGCCCACCGTGAAGGGAATAAACACCTGCTCGGCCACCTGGGTGGCTATCTCGAGCATCAGGCCGCGCTCCTCGTGGGTGGCGGTAATATCCAGGAAAACCAGCTCGTCGGCCCCGGCCAGGTTGTAGGCTTTGGCCGCCTCGACTGGATCCCCGGCATCCCGCAGGTTCACAAAGTTAATGCCTTTAACCACCCGTCCATTGTGGACGTCGAGGCACGGGATGATGCGCTTGACCAACACAACGACGATTCTCGGAGAAGCAGACGCAAAGCGCAAGGGGTGCCTCGGTGGGGGCGTACAGCACCCTCAGAGCGATAGCAGGCTCAGCACCTCCACATGGTGGGTAAAGGGGTAGAAGTCGTAGGGACGGGCAAAACGCAGGCGATAACCGCCCTGCACAAGCCTTCCGATATCGCGGGCCCAGGTGGCCGGGTCGCAGGCGATGTAGAGGATCTGCCGGGGCTTCTTCTCCAGCAGGCCGGCCAGCACCTCGGGCGCCAGGCCGGCTCGAGGGGGATCAACCATGACCAGGTCGGCGGGGAGGTGCCGGCCCAGCACCCTGGCGTCATCCCGAACAAACACCAGGTTCTGCACCCCCAGCCGGTCGCGGTCGGCCTCCCCCCGCTTAACTGCGCTTGGGTTAATCTCAATGGCCACCACCTCGGTAAAGCGATGGGCCAGGTGCAGGCTTAGGACGCCGCTGCCCGCATAGAGCTCGACAGCCTTGCGGCCCGGTTCGACCACCTGGGCGGCTTCTTGAAACAACAGCCCGGCTGCCCTGGGGTTGACCTGGGCGAAACTTTGCACGTTTACGCTGGAAAGCACCCCGCCAAAGTCCTCGAGGAGGTGCGGGGTTCCAGCCAGGTGCTGGAGCGGCCCGCGGAAACGGCCCTTGGGGCTCGAGGCGCCCCAGACCACGCCGGCGATGCCTTCCTGCACCAGGGCCTGTGCGGTTTTTTGGAAATGCCGCGCGTGTCCACCAATAAACCCGATCTGCACCTTTTGCTCGTAGATCGAGCCCCGTAAGACCACCTCCTCGAGGTTGGCGAGCGGCCAACCGCTCAACAGCTCGAAGGCGGGTTGGAGGGGTTCGGCGATGAGGGGGTCGTGGGGTATGGGCACCAGCTCGTTGGAGCGGGGCCGCCGGTAGGCCAGCCCCCCCAGGGGGTGCAGGGCGTACTGGGCGGCGGTGCGGTAGTAAAGGCCGGGCTGGGCGGTATAGCTGGGGGAGGGCTGAACTGGGGCCAGCTCGAATTGGAGCTTGCCAATGCGCTCGAGCGACTCCTGTACCAAAAGCTGCTTTATGGGCAGCTGGTAGGGGTATTCCAGCGGTAGGTCGGCTGAAGGGGGCAATGCCTCGAGGTACCGTGCTGGATGTGCTTCCAGAACACGGATTACCCGACCCTCGAGGTGGTTTTTGCGCTGCCAAAGCTCTGCTTCTACTGTCTCACCTGGTAAACCACCCTGCACCAGGGCGGTTCCCGAGGGGGTGCGGGCCAGTCCCAGGCCGCCTGCAACCAGCTTCTCAATATGTAACCTAACCACACTTCACTCTACCCAATGGCCTGAAGCTAAGGACAGAGGTTGACGCAGCCCTGACACTAGGGAATAATCAACCCGGTTAGCACAAGGAGGGAACTGAAATGAAAAAGAAGTTTCTGCTATTCGCCTCACTTGCGCTGTTGGGCTCCGCTCTCGCGCAAACCTTCGTTACCATCGGCTCTGGTGGCACCACCGGGGTTTACTTTCCCGTGGCTACCGGCATCGCCAAACTGGTCAACGATGCCAACATTGGGGTGCGGGCCAACGCTCGCTCTACCGGCGGCTCGGTGTTCAACATCAACGCCATCGCCTCGGGTGAACTCCAGATGGGCCTGGCTCAGAACGATATCGCCTACTATGCCTACAACGGTACTGGCATCCCTGCTTTCGAGGGTAAGCCGGTGAAGAACATCCGTGCGGTGGGCATCCTTTACCCCGAGGTGGTGCATGTGGTGGCCCGCGCTGGGGCTGGCATCAACACCATTGCCGACCTCAAGGGCAAGCGGGTGGTGATCGGCGATGTGGGCTCTGGCACGGAGCAGAACGCCCGGCAGGTGCTCGAGGCCTACGGGCTCGGCCTGAACGACCTGCGCGAAGCCATCCGGGTGAACCCCAACAACGCACTGGCCCTGATGCAGGACGGCCGCGCCGATGCCTTCTTCTTCACGGGGGGCTTGGGCGCTTCGGTGATCAGCCAGGCCGCCCAGACCTTGCGCATCCAGCTTGTGGAGGTTGAGGCCAGCCGTGTGCAGGAACTGGCTAAAAAGTACCCCTTCTACCGCGCCTTCAACATTCCGGGTGAAACCTACCGCGGCGTGGATGTGACCACCCCTTCGGTGGCGGTGCTATCGATGTGGATTGCTGCCGAGAGCCTGAGCGCCGACGTGGTGTACAACATGCTCAAGGCCACCTTCGATAGCCCCGAGTTCAAGTCCATTCATCCCAACCTGCAGCGCTTTTTCAACGTGAACCTGGCCGCTCGTAACCTGCCGATTCCCCTGCACCCCGGCGCCGAGCGCTACTACCGTGAAAAGCGCATCATCCGCTAAATTCTTGAATCCGTCCGGGCCGACCATCGAGTCGGCCTTACTTTTTGCGGGTCAAAATGGACGTTGTGGGCTTTTGGGTGTAAAACTATGCCAGCTTATGAGCCAGGGAGGTGCGCCCTGCTCGAGTCCAACAGCGTAGGGGACGTGACTATGGAGGTTATGGATGCATAACAATAATCCGGAGGTTGAAGCCACCCGCCTGGTTGAGGAGACCGAGCTGGGGGGGCGAAAACCAACCGACTGGAGCCGCTGGGTCATTCTAGGGCTGGCGGTGGGCTGGAGCGTATTCCAGGTCTGGGCGACTTGGGTTGGCTCACTGGATCAGCTCTTCTTCCGGGCGGCCCACCTGGCCTTTGCCTTCGCCCTGGTGTTTTTGGTCTACCCCTTCAACCGCCGTAGCCGCCGCGACCGGATACCCCTGTTCGATTGGGTGCTGGGCATTACCGCAACCCTTTCGGCAGGCTACGTGATGTGGCAGTACAAGGAGATGATTGAGATCCGGGGTGGGCTGGCCAACCAGACCGACCTGGTGGTGGGCAGTGTCACCATCCTGATGCTGCTGCTGGCAGGCTGGCGCTCGCTGGGGCCGGCCATGCCCATCATCACCGTTGTGTTTATGCTGTTTGCTCTCACCGGGCCCCAGGGGCTCTTCCAGGGGCAGTTGCCCGGCGCCTTGGGCCAGCTCCACGCAGGGGTGCAGTGGCGCTCGTTGGTGAGCCAGCTCTTTATGAACGCCTCGGATAGCATCTGGGGGACGCCCATTGGGGTGGCGGCCCGAACCGTGTTTGTGTTTGTGCTGTTTGGGGCCATCCTCGAGCGGGCCGGGGCCGGTAAATGGTTTACCGACCTGGCTTTCAGCATTTTGGGTGGGGTGCGGGGCGGGCCGGCCAAGGCCTCGATTGTCTCCTCCGCGCTCACCGGGGTGGTCTCGGGCTCTTCCATCTCCAATGTGGTCACCAGCGGCACCTTTACCATCCCGGCCATGCGGCGGGCGGGCTACTCGGCCGAGAAAGCCGGGGCGGTCGAGGTGGCGGCCAGCTCCAACGGGCAGCTCATGCCCCCCGTGATGGGGGCGGCGGCTTTTATCATGGCCGACTTCCTGGGCGTACCGTACTCGTCGCTGGTGCTGATGGCTGTGGTGCCGGCCCTGCTGGCTTACACCACCCTGTTCATTCTGGTGGACTTAGAGGCGGTCAAGCTGGGCCTTAAGGGGCTGCCCAGATCCGAGCTACCCCGGTTCTGGCCGACCTTCCGGGCAGGGCTGCACTACGTGTTTCCCCTGGCCTACCTGCTCTACGCCCTGCTGGTCATCGAGATGTCGCCCGAACGGGCCGCGCTCAACACCATCTTCTTGATGATTGGGGTGGCGCTGCTACAGGAACTCTACCGCGCCCAGCGCAGCGGGCAGGGGATTGCTAGTGGCTTGCGCTCATTTGCACAGATTGTCATCGAGGGCTTCGCCAACGGGGCCCGCAACATGGTGGGCATTGCTATTGCCACCGGTCTGGCCGGCATCATCATCGCGGTGGTGCTCATCACCAACATCGGGTTTGGCCTGACCGACCTGCTGCAAACCCTTTCGGGGGGCAACCTGCTGGTGGCCCTGTTCCTGGCCCAGCTCATCAGCCTGGTGCTGGGCATGGGCCTTCCCACCACCGCCAACTACGTGGTGATGGCCAGCCTAGTGGTTCCGGTGATTACCAAAATTGCCGAGCAGAACGGTATTGACTATGGCTCCCTGACCTTTTCGGGCATAGAGGTGCCCATCCTGAAAATTGTGGCCCACATGTTTGCCTTTTATTTTGGCATCATGGCCGACTCGACCCCGCCCGTGGCCCTGGCGGCCTATGCGGCCTCGGCCATCGCCAAAGGCGACCCCTTTAGAACCGGTGTGCAGGGCTTTGTCTACGAGCTGCGAACCGCCCTCCTGGCCTATATGGTCTTCTTCAACCCGGGTTTGCTGATGATTGGGGTGGAGAGTGTGCTCGAGGGTGGACGCATCATTACAACCGCCCTGCTGGGGCTTACAGCCTTCTCAGCAGCCACCCTGGGCTACCTATTGGGGAAGGCCAACTGGCCCCAGCGGCTTCTGTACTTGGTGGCAGCGCTCACACTGATGCCCAACAACCCCAGCACAGAAATTGTAGGAATTGGGGTGATGGCCCTGGCCCTGGGCTGGCAGTGGTGGGCCCGCCGAGCAGCCTCCTAGCGCTGGGCTGATGAAGTCTTGGGTGGAATTGCTGAATTGCCAAGCGCCTCTAGCTTCGAGGCGACGTGGTTTGTTGCAGCTAAGTGCGCTGACCTTGCTGGTTCAGTTCTTTCATCTCAGCCTGGCCTGGCTGGTCTTACCGGTATTGGCTGGGCTGCCCGCCTGGATGGTCTGGGCCATTAATGGTTTTTTTGCTCTGCTGTGGGTGGCTGTTGGGGTGCAGCAATTCCGTCCATCTACTAAGCAGCGCCTCGAGCCCGTGCGCAAAGTTTTTCTGAATGCGCTGTGGCTTGGGGTGGCCGGTCTTGCGGCGATTTTTGCTCTGCGGATGGGGCTTAACTTAGGGGTGGCGCTGTTTTTGATTCTGGGTTGCGTGGGCTATGGAGCCGCTTTTTGGCGTCTGTGGCTTGAGCTGGGCAAAACGTGACCACCAGGGTTTGCGGCTTGGAACGGGTTTGAACAGCAGCTCTTTGATTTTGGGTAAGGCGGCCTCGGCCTTCTGGCGGCCCAGCTCGTAGGCCCTCTGGGCTTTGGTGTAGTCGAAGGTTTCGATGGGGGGGTCGGCCTCCAGGGCGATCACCAGATCGGCCTGGGCCAGGGCGATGCTCAACAGCCGGCGGCGCGAGGCCTCCCCAGCCTGCAGGGCTGCTTCCAGCGCGCTCCTGGGCTCACTGGGTATCACCCGATTGGACACGTCCACGGCCACAATTGGGCCGGCCTGCAGGGCTTTGGCGGCCGTGACTGGCACCTTTTCGGCCACATCGCCATCAACCAGCAGCCGGCCATGCCAGGCCACCGGAGGGAAAATGCTGGGTACGGCGCTGCTGGCGGCCAAAGCGTCGGCCACTGAACCGGCCCGCAGCATAACCGGCTCCCCGGTGGTCAGGTCGCAGGCCTGGATGACCAGCGGTATGGGGCTTTCTTCGATACGCCGCTCGCCGAACAGCGCGCGGTAGCCCTGGCGGATCTTGGCCCCTTCGGCCAGGTAAGGCCGCCGCACAAAATCGACCAGACGGCTTACCTGGTGTATAGCGCCGTTTTTTTGCAGGCGCTCGAGCTCGGGATCTTTGAGCCACTCGCCGAGCTCGTTGTGGTGTACGTGAATGCCGAAAGCATATAAAGCTGCTGCCAGCGCGCCAGCGGAGCTGCCAGCCAGCCCTGCAATTGGAATATTGGCCTCTCTCAATACATCCAGCAGGGCCATATGTGCGCTGCCCCGCACGCCGCCGCCTCCCAGGGCCAGAACAATACCCTTCATAGTTGTTATGCTAGCAAAATAATTGAACCAGGTGCACTGACCTTGATTAAGCATTGACCAAGGCCGCATTTAAGCTAATGACCAGAATGGCTTCATACAGTGCAGGCAGGCGCGCCCGTGGGGCTTTGTTTGAAGTATTAGAAATTTGTCATATCGCGCGAAGCCATAAAGCAGTAGCATAAAACACATGATTCCAGAGCTATCCCGCGTACCGGGCGTGCTGGGGGAGATCTCGCGCCGACGCTTGCGCGAGGTGGAAGGTTTGCAAGTCCCGGCAGAGCCGGTGCTGCCCAGCCCGCCCCTGTTGAGCCAGGCTTTGCGTTTGCCAGGTCTATCGCTAATTGCTGAAGTCAAACGCAAGAGTCCCTCGCAAGGCGAGATAGCGGTGGCCCTCGAGGCTGCCGAAGTAGCCCGTGCCTATGTGGCCGGGGGCGCTCGAGCCATTAGCGTACTGACCGAGCCGCACTACTTTGCCGGTTCAGACCAGGATCTGCGGGAGGTGCGGGCTGCGGTGGATGTGCCGGTGCTGCGCAAAGACTTCACAGTGCATCCGGTGCAGGTGGCCGAGGCCAGGGCCCTGGGGGCCTCGGCGGTGCTGCTGATTGTGGCGGTGCTGGGCCGGCTCACGGCGTCTTACCTGCAACTTGCCGAGCAGGCGGGGCTCGAGGCCTTGGTGGAGGTGCACGACGAAGCCGAGCTCGAGCTGGCCTTGTCGGCTGGGGCCCGCATCATCGGGGTGAATAACCGCAACCTGATTGATTTGAGCATCGACCGCCGAACGGCCCCGCGCCTGGGGCGTATGGCCCGGGCAGCGGGGTTTAGGGGCTTGCTGGTGGCCGAGTCAGGCTACAACGATAAAGCACAACTACAGGAGCTGGAGGGGCTGTTTGATGGGGTTTTGATTGGCACCAGCCTGGCCCGCAGCCACAACTGGCAGGCCGCAGCCTCACAAATGACCGGGGTTTAGCAAAGGGGCGCGGCCAGGGCGATGGGGTTTTTGTGCAGTTGAGGTAGCCCAACCGGTGCGAGGATTAAATGGCCCTCTACCTGAGCTTGCTTGGCCCGCCCCAGCTTTGGGCGGATGGCGCGTTGGTGCCGCTGCTGCCCCGCAAGGCGGTGGCCATGGCAGCCTACCTGGCGGTGGTGGGCCACCCGGTGGAGCGGGGTCGTCTGGCCGATCTGCTATGGGAAGGCGACGAGGCGGCCTCACGCAGAAACCTGCGCCAGGAGTTGTTCCGCCTTAAACGTACCCCATGGGAGCAGGTGTTCGCGCAAACCACAGCCTCGGTCGGCCTGGGGGCGGTTGAGACCGACCTCGAGGTTTTTCTGCACCGGATGGCCCAGGGGGCTTGGGCCGAAGCAGCAGCGCTCTGGCGGGGTGGGTTTTTGGCCAATCTGGAAGCGAAGACCTCGGAAAATTTCCAGGACTGGCTGATTCCCGAGCGTGAACGCTGGGCTGGCCTTTACCGCGAAGCCCTGCTCGGTCTGGCCCGCAGCTACGAAGCTGGTGCTAATTACCATGAGGCCCTAAAGATGTACCTCCGACTTCTGGGGGATGATCCCTTACAGGAGTCCGATCAGATGGCGGTAATGCGCCTGTACCTGCAGATGGGGGATCGCGCGGCAGCGTTGCGGCAGTTTGAACAGTTTCGGGCACTGCTCATGGAACAGCTAGGCCTCGAGCTGAGCCAGGAAATGAAGGCCTTTGGAGCGCAGATGCTGGCCGGCAGGTTCACCGCTCCTCCAAACGACAGCCCCAACCCCTGGGCTGAGCCGCCTCTGGTAGGCCGTGAAGCGGATATCTTTTGGCTCGAGACCCACTGGGGGCAGGGCCTGCTGCTGCTGCTGGGTGAAGCAGGGGTGGGTAAAACCCGGCTGGCCCTGGAGTACGCCAGACGGCGGACGAGGGCCGGTTCTGCCGAGGTGTTGCGGATTCGCCAGCGCGAAAGCGGCCAGGGAATTGGTTTCAGTGCGGTGTTGGAGGTATTGCGCCAGGCCTACGAGGATCGCAGGCTTCACCATCTGTCCTCACCCTGGCGAGAGGAGCTGGCCCAGCTTCTGCCCGAGCTGGGAAGCCCACCTGGCAGCTTACACAAGACACGCTTATTTGAGGCGCTTTGCAGGGGTTTGCTAGCCATTGCTCGCCCCGGCGGGGTGGTGCTCTGGGATGATCTGCAATGGCTGGACTGGGCCAGCCTGGAGTTTCTGCCCTACCTGGTGCGCCGGGCGGGGAGGCTGGGCTTGGCAGTGCTGGGCACATCTCGATTCGAAGCACTTCAAAACAATGAGCCTGTGAGGCGGGTGCTGCAAGAGCTGGCCCAGGAAGGGAGTATGCAGCAACGAGTCCTGGAGCCCATCGACCAATCGGCCCTGCTCGATCTACTGCGCCAGCTTTCGGGCCAGCAGGAGGGTGGTGAACGCTTCGCCGAACGCTTGTTCAAGGCCACGGAGGGAAATGTCTTTTATGTTCTGGAGACGCTGCGCTACCTCTTCGACCAGGGCCTGCTCAGGGCTGAGGCGGGGGCCTGGCATACCCCCTTCGATGGCTTTACCAGCGATTACCGCGAACTGCCCCTCCCACCCAGCGTGCGCGATGCCCTGCTGGAGCGGCTTAAGCGACTGGGTGAGGGGGTTGTTCCCATTGCGCAAGCCCTGGCGCTGGCCGATTTTCCCCTGCCGCCCGAGCTGGCCGCCGGCTTGCTGCGCCACCTCGAGGCCCCCATTGAAGCCCTGGAGCGCCTGACCCAGAGCGGCTTCTTGCGCCTGGATCCGGCCGGCTATACCCTGCGCCACGAACTGGTACGACAGGCCGTACTGGCCGAGATGAGCGAGTCGCGTCGCTGCTGGTTGCACGGGCGTATCGCCAATGCCTTGCGCGAGGTGAGCGGGCCGTTGCCCCAACTGGCCGCGCACCTGGAGGCGGCTGGGCAGCGCGCCGAAGCCTATGTGGCCCATCTGATGGCCGGTCGTAGCCTGCGCCGGGGGCCCTTGGCCCGGCAGGCCTTGGAACACTATGCCCGCGCCCAGGTTTTGTGTCCGTCCATGGAACCGGATTCGGAGCGCTTTCGTATGCTGATCGAAGCCGCCGAGACCCGGGTCTTGCTGGGGCAACTGCAGATTCCCGAGCGCCAGGAGATGGCCCGTTTGGTCGAAAATCTGGGCGACCCTGAGCGCTTTCGTATGCACTTGCTCAATGCGGATGTGGCCCTGGCCTCGGGCCGGGTGGCCGAGGGGATCGAAGCGATACAGGAGGCCAAGCATCTAGCACGAACGCCCTGGCAGCAGGGCCATGCCCTGTTCAAACTGGCCTGGCTCGAGTACCGTGGGGGTGACCCCGATAAGCAGCTCGAGCCCCTGCTAGCCTCCATACAGGCTTTCCACGATATTGGCGACCCGGCCATGGAAACCCTGGCCTTGCGCAACCTCTCGGGCTACTGGTTCCGGGTGGGGGACTTGGAGCAGCATCAGCAGGTCTATGAGCAGGCCCTCAAACGGGCCGCCCAACTCAAAGACGACCTGCTGCTCCGCCGCCTAAGGGCCGACAAGCTGATGGTGGACTGGGTCAAAGGCGACTATGCCGCCAGCACGCAGATGGCCGACCTGCTGTACCAGGAAGCCCGCGAACGCGGCGACTGGTGGGCGGTGTGGGATGCTTTGCAGGGCCTTCTGCTTAATGCGGCGGTGCTGGGCCTGGAACCCACGCTCGAGGCCACCGTGCAGCGGGCCATGGTCGAGGCCGCCGAAGTCGGGGCCTGGCGCGACCTGGCCCTGCTCCGCTCCGACTACGGCAACGCCCTGATGGTTGCGGGCCGCCTGGAGGAAGCCCGGCGCGAGCTCGAGGCCGCTCTGCGCGACCTGCGCGAGATGGGTGAGCGGGCCCGGCTGGGCCATGCGCTTTTCAACCTAGGCTTTACCCTGCTCGAGCAGGGGTACCTTGAACAAAGCCGGCAGACCCTCGAGGAATCGGTGCAGATCTGGCGCGACAGAAAGGAATACCGCCACACTGCCCGCTCACTGGCAGCTTTGGCCCTGAACCATTTACGGGCCGGTAACCGCAAGCAAGCACGGCAAATCTCTGCTGAGGCCCACGAGCTGCGCGCGCCGTGGGCACTGGGCATCTACGACCTCCCGCTGGTGCTTTATGCCAGGGCACGGGCCCTGGGAGACAAGCAAGGGGCGGACTTGCTGGCCGAAACCCAAAGCTTGCTACACAACTTGGCGCAGCAATTGCCCCCTCACCTTGCCGAACGGCTTTTGCAAAACCGGTATGTGGCCTGGGCTTTGAGCAAAGTGCCTGAAAGATGACCTTGCCATAAAACTGCAAAGCAAACGATGGATTGCAGTGCGTTTTGCTCAGAACAGTAACGGCGATATAACGCTGGTCTTGTTAGCCTCTAGCTGGCTACAACCTGAAATTCATCAACATGGTTGAGCTCAGAGGTTTGTATGAAACGTTTATTGTGGCTCCTGAGCATGAGTCTAATACCGTTGCTAACGGCCTGTCCCGGTGGAGGCGGAGGAACCGCACCCACCCTCACGGTTTCCCCGACCTCGGCAACACTCACTGCCGGGACGGGAAACCAAGTCTTCAACGCGACCCTCAGCAATGCGTCCGGTACCATCAACTGGGCGCTTAGCCCAAATGTAGGTACGCTCTCGGCAACCACAGGTACCTCTGTTACCTATACGCCCCCAGCTACGATAGCCAGCTCAACTACAGTGCAACTCACTGCAACCTCGGGCTCGCTAACGGCCACCGCCAACATTACCGTTAATCCGCCTGCCACCATTACTGTTTCTGGTACGGTAATCGGTGAAAACCTACAGCCAGTTGCCAGTGCGCCAGTTGTCATAACCTCTGGTGGCACCAATTTCAGCACAACCACCAACGCAAGCGGTGTTTTTAGCGTAAGCAGCGTCACCCCCCCCTATGACGCAACCGTGGTAGCTGGGAACCGGTCGCTCATTTACAAGGGTTTGACCCGCACCGATCCAACTTTGGTATTTCTCGGGTTTTCTCCAGGCGTTTCGCGGTCAGCCACTCTCAGTGGCACGGTTTCGGGTGGTGCGGGCTTCCCCGAACCCGCAAACCACGTAACCCGAACCGCTTTTGGATCACCCCAAGCGGTGGATAGCGCAACGGCCAACACCGCTACCGGTGTCTACAATATGGGTACGGTTAGCTGGTTTGGTTCCACCACCACCACCGGAAATATTCATGCGCTTCAATGGTTGTTTGACGGCACGAACCTTCCCACCGACTACAAAGGGTACGGGGAGAAGCTGGGTGTGGTGCTATCGGATGGTGGAGCGTTTGGTAGTCAGAATGTAACCATGTATGGGGTAAGCGAAGCCACTATCTCGGGTTCGGTCACCCTTCCGGCTGGATACACCCTCACAAACAAGCGCATGGCCGTTGGCTTTGCAGACGGGTCGCACATCGATGTGCTAACCGATACTGGTGCGAGCACCAATTTTGCCTATACCACGCCCAATGTCACTGGAGCTACTATACGGATGCAGGTTACGGCAGGGAATGCTGCAGGAACCACTGTGATTACAACCAAACCAGGTCTTGCGGTCAATGCTACTAGCGTTTCGATTTCCCTGCCAGCAGGCTCAGACCTTAGCCTGCCGCCCAATGCCGCTACGGGCGTCAACAATAGCACCACCTTCTCGTATACCCCCTTCTCCGGCGGTGTGCACTTTGTGGTATTTAACGGCCCGGGTGCAAACCCCGACTATGTGGTGGTAACTGCTGCGGCCAGCACTACCATTCCCAACCTCAGCTCGGTGGGGCTTGGATTACCCGCATCTACGGTCTATTCATGGAATGTTGTGGGAGCTGCGCCTTTCGCCTCGGTAGACGCTGCGGCGGGGCCTGGAGGTTGGCTGGCTGTGTTCTTGGGCGCTGCCGAAGGCAGTTTCACTGCATCTACAGGCCGCACATTTACAACCGCACCCTAGAACGTCCAAGCGTCAAGGCCGGGGAACCCCCCGGCCTTTTTTGCTAAAAGTTCCGCTAGAACCGCTCGGCCACTTTGTCCCAGTTAATCACGTTCCAGATGGCCGCCAGGTAGTCGGGGCGGCGGTTCTGGTATTTGAGGTAGTAGGCGTGCTCCCACACGTCAATGCCCAGCAGCGGGGTGTGGCCTTCCATCAGGGGGGAGTCCTGGTTGGCGGTGCTATAGACCTGCAGCTTGCCGTCTTTGTCCTTTACCAGCCAGGCCCAGCCGGAGCCAAAGCGGGTCGCGCCAGCCTGGGTTAGCTTGGCTTTCAGTTCCTCGAAAGAGCCGAATGTGGCATTGATGGCCTCGGCCAGCTTGCCGGTAGGCTCTTTGGAGCCGCCGGGGGTGAGGATGTCCCAGAATAGGGTGTGGTTGTGGTGGCCGCCGCCGTTGTTGCGCACGGCGGTGCGGATGTCTTCGGGCACCTGGTTAATTTTGGTTAGCAAATCCTCGAGGCTCCAGCTATGCAGCTCGGGGTGTTTTTCCAGAGCCGCATTCAGATTGTTCACATAGGCCGCGTGGTGCTTGCCATGGTGAATCTCCATGGTTTGCGCGTCAATGTGGGGTTCCAGTGCGTCCTTTGGGTAGGCGAGCTCGGGTAGTTTGAACGGGTAACTCATAATTGAACCTCCCAGGTGTACTCTATTACCGCAAGTCCGGTTCAGGCTGTGACTGAGGTCTCAAAAGGCCGCTAGTTGTGGGTCATCTCTAAAGGCACCACCCACTTATCGAACTCTTCCTCGGTCAGGTAGCCCAGTGCCAGGGCTGCTTCCTTGAGGCTGGTGCCTTCTTTATGAGCCTTTTTGGCGATGGCGGCAGCTTTGTCGTAGCCGATGTGGCGGTTGAGGGCGGTGACCAGCATGAGGTTTTTCTCGAGGTTCTCCCGGATACGCGGCAGGTTGGGTTCGATGCCCACCGCACAGTTGTCGTTGAAAGCAGCGCAGGCGTCGCCCAGCAGTTGGATGCTGGTCAGAACGTTGTACACCATCACCGGCTTGAACACGTTGAGCTGGAAATTGCCCTGAGAACCCGCAAAGGCTACCGCTGCGTCATTGCCGAAGACCTGGACGCACACCATGGTCATGGCCTCGCTCTGGGTGGGGTTAACCTTGCCGGGCATGATGGAGCTGCCGGGCTCGTTCTCGGGGATGGTAATCTCACCAATCCCGTTGCGCGGGCCGGAGGCCAGCCAGCGCACATCGTTGGCCATCTTCATCAGGGCCCCGGCCAGGGTGCGCAGGGCGGCGCTGGTGGTGACCAGGGCGTCGTGAGCAGCCAGCGCGGCAAACTTGTTTTTGGCCGAAACAAAGGGGAAGCCAGTTTCCTTGGCAAAATACGAGGCGGCCAGATCGCCAAACTTGGGGTGGGCGTTGAGGCCGGTGCCCACCGCCGTTCCCCCGATGGCCAGCTCGTAGAGGCCCTGTTCGGCGTGGCGAACCTCACCCAGGCAGTAGTCGATCTGGGCCACCCAGCTTCCTATTTCCTGCCCCAGGGTGATGGGGGTGGCGTCCTGCAGGTGGGTGCGCCCGACCTTCACCACGTCCTTGAAAGCCTCGGCCTTGGCCGCCAGGGTGTCACGCAGCTTTTGTACGTTGGGGTAAAGCTGCCGGTGCAGTTCCTCCACCACGGCAATGTGCATGGCGGTGGGGAAGGTGTCGTTGGAGGACTGCCCCCGGTTGACGTCGTCGTTGGGGTGAATGGGCTTTTTGGAGCCCAGCACGCCCCCGGCCAGCTCGATGGCCCGGTTGGCAATGACCTCGTTGGCGTTCATGTTGGTCTGGGTGCCCGAGCCGGTCTGGAAGACCACCAGCGGGAAGTGGTCGTCCAGCTTACCCGCAATCACCTCATCGGCGGCCCGTACGATCAGATCGGCCTTCTCTCGAGGTAGCTCGCCCAGGTCGGCATTGGCTAGGGCCGCGCCTTTTTTTAGGATGCCCATGGCCCGGATGATGGAGCGGGGCATCTTGAAACGCTCCTGCCCAATCGGGAAGTTCTGCAGCGAACGCTGGGTTTGCGCCCCCCAGTAGCGGCTCTCTTCGACCTGCACTTCGCCCATGGTGTCGGTTTCGATTCGGTATCCCATAGCGGCTATATTCTATTGGGGTTTGGCAGTTTGAGGTGTAAGTATGGTTGGGGCGCTCGAGGGTTGATTTAAGAGGCCTCGACCGAGAGGCCGCGGCGCAGTCTCCAGTAAACGAAACCGTAGAAGGCGATTAGCAGCCCACATACCGCGGCCCCGCCCCAGAAGGGACCGCGGGGGCCCAGCCAGTCCCATAAAAACCCGCCTACCGCCGGGCCGGTGGCGGCTCCCAGGCCTTCAACCACCATCAACGAGCCCCAGATGGCTGCTCGGTTTTCCGTGGGCAGCAGGCGCACCAATAGGGCGTTCCAGCTTGGCACAAAGGTTGCAAAAGCTATGCCCCCCAGCAAGCACAAAAGCAAGAAGTAGGGGTAGGAGGGCTGCTGGGCGATTAGCAGGAAGATGGCGGCCAGAGCGCCCAGGCTGGAGATCAGGGGTAGCCAGACCCCTTTGCGGTCGGGCAGGCGGCCCAGGATACCAGCCCCCAGGAAGACCACTGCGGCGGCTAGACCCATGGCTAGATAAAGCTGCCACTCGGTCAGCTTGAGGTGTGTGAGGGTGAATTTGAGGATTACCAGATTGAACAGGTTTTGCAAAAAAAGCTGGGCAAAGGCGGTTGGAACGATGATGAGCACCTGCATGAGCTGCCGAATGTTAAGGCTTTGCTTTGGCAAAGGCTCCCGCACGCCCAGGCTGGCGAGGCCGAGCAGGGTGACCAGGCCCAGGGCAGCAAAGAGCAGCAACGAGGTGCTTTCAGGCAGATTCCTTATAAAAAAGGTTCCTAAGACCCAGCCCAGACCAATCCAGGGTATCACCAGGAACTGCGCATAGGCGATGGCCCGGCCTTCTCTACCAGGAACGGCGATTCGACTGGAAAAAGATAGGTAACCTGGCTGCAACCCGGAGATGCTCACGCCCCAAAGCAGCATACTTACCAGCAAGAACCACCCGTTGGGATTAAGGATGGTGCCGGACAAAGCCAGCAGTCCCACCAAGCCCGATAGAACGCCCACCGCGCCAAAGCCTATGCGTTGAACTAAAAACCCCCCAATACCCCGGCTCAGTGCTTCGGTCAGGGAGTGCACAACCCAGGCCAGCCCGACCAGGCTCAGGCTAAGACCCAGTTCTTTGGATGAAAAGGGCATGTACACCCAGAAAAAAGCTGAGCGGGTGAACTCTAAAAGGCCCAGCGTGGAGAGCATCACGATGAATTTGGGCAAATCCTGCCGCTGCCATGGGAGCTTGTCCAGGGCGTTCATAGGGCCCTCCTTGCGGGGCTGGGCGTCATCCGACTGGCCCCGAGCCAAGGGCAATATAAAAGATGCGTGGACACTTTTGTATTATCCAACCCATTGGGCGCTGGGGGCATTTCGCGACGAGGGTGCATGCCGCGATTTTAGCAGTCCCATCCTGGTCAACGACATTAAGCTAGTCGATTGAGCGTGCGGAATCAGGCTTGGTTGTTGGAATCGGGCAGGGTTTGAAAACCCTCGAGCCAGCCTTTCCAGATGGGTTTGATACCTTGTGGGCCCTTTTTTAGGAGACGAACCGTGAACACCCCCAGGCTATTCAGTAGCCAGTAGGTTTTGCCGAGAGGCCCAAAGGCGTCCGAGCGCACCAACCAGGCCCGGTTGCGGGCCTCGAGGTAAAACACCTCGTCCGAAGCGTTGATTGCCGAGCTATAGGGGTTGCGGGTTTTGTGCACCACCAGGCTGTCTCGCACGAGGTAGCCCACCCCCCGGCGCAGCAGGCGCCCGCTGTACTCGAGGTCGTCGTTGTACAGAAAGTAAGCCGCCGTCGGAAGGGGATGGCTTTGGGCGGCCCGCAGATTGACCAGCATGGAGGCATAGGTGCCAAAGCGAACGGGCATCAGGCCGTGGGAGCGTGCTTTGAGCATGAGCCCCGGTTTGCGCAGATCCGGCCAGGGTACACCCATGGGATGGACGCGCCCGTCTACCCAGAGCAGGCGGCTTAGCAGCAGGTTGGGCTCGGGTCCGATACCTCGAGCCCGCTCCAGGCCCTCCAATAGCTTCTGGAGGCTGTCGGGCCTTGGGTGGGCATCGTCGTCGAGGAGCCAGACCCAGTCGAAGTCCCTTCGGCAGGCCTCGGCCAGCCCAAAGTGGAAACCTCCTGCCGCGCCCGTGTTCTTTTCCAGGCGTATATGTTCGACCTGGTGCTGGGCTAGAAGCGCGGGGGTATCGTCGGTGGAGGCATTGTCTATGACCAGTGTGTGATTTGGTTTGCGGGTTTGGGCTGCCAGCAATTCGAGACAGTCCCGCAGCATATGTTGACGATTGTGGGTGACGATCAGAGCTAGTATTCGCTCACTCATAAAATCTTTCCGACTCCAATTGCGAGGCGAAGTTCATCAGCTATGCGGGGTATCGCTCCCGGCTTACCAATTCGCTCAGGGCCTTCCTGCAGGGCTTTTTCTCGAGTCAACGCATCCGATATAAATACCCTGACCGCTTCGGCAATGCGATCTGCGCGGGCCTCCACCAACTGCATGGCCTTGCCCAACAGCCGGCTTTGCCGCAGGGCGTTGGGGTAAATGTACTGCGGCCCTGGGGTGGGGAAGGCCACCACCGGGATACCCATCCCGGCCGCCTGTTCGTTGGCAGTGCCGGCGGTACCAATAGCCACATAGCCCACGTGCAGAATGGCCGAGAAGGCCCCCCGCAAGAGCCAGACCTGCTGACCGTTGTGGTGGGCGATGGCGGTTTGCTCGTCCCGAATATCCAGCGCCCAGCCTTCGGCTAGAGGTACGTTGGTAAAGTCGCCGGCCCAGGCCACCAGGGGTTGTAACTCGGGTAGCAGCGCAGCGGTTTGCAGCATGAGGGGCAGGCTGAAGCGCACATCGGCCCGGGTGCCGGGCAAGAGCACCAGTACCTTGCGCCCGTCCAGTAGCCCGCTTAGGTCGCGCTCGGGAGTACCCAGGATATCCATAGCTAAGCTGCCAAGAAACTTGGTTTTGTGCATACCAAGCTGATGGGCCCGCTGCTCGCTGAGCTTGTCCCGCACATACACCGCCCGCACAAATTGGTGCATCCAGCGTTCGTAGAATAAAAAGTCCTCAGCAAAAAACTGGTTGGGTTGGCGCAACCTCTCCCACACGCTTCTTCCGTGTAGGTAATAGCTAGAAATGAGTGGTTGGATGTGAAATAAGGGTCTGCGGCCCCAATCCGAGGCCAGCACCCCCACGGCCAGCGCGTAGGCATCGCCTACCACCGCAACGGCCCGCACCTCGCGGCGGGCAAGCTGGGCTGCGCGGATTTGCAGGACAATTTCTTGCAAAAAGCCCGCCTGCAGGTCGGCCAGCAGGTTTTCCAGGCTGTTGAAGGGAAAGCCCCCGGAGGGCATCTGTTTGCGCGGCCCCAGGATACGTTCTACACGGCCTTCGTAGCGCTTGCCGGGGCCTACCAGGGGCAGCGCAGCCAGCCGCAGGCCCTCCAGGTGCTGGCAGAGGGTGGCCCCAATCAGGTCTTCGGCGTTGCCGCCCGATATGATAAGTACGTCGGTCATGGTGTTTTGGAAGGGGGGCTGGTGAACCCCTGCTCGAGGAAATGTTGATCAAAAGCGAAAGCCTGGCGGATATTTTGCTCTCGCATCCACAAAAAGCTCACCCAGTCTACCAGGCTTACCTCGCGGCGCCCGGCGCTAAGCAAGGCAGCCAACGCCTGCTGATGCAGGGCCAGGCTCACTGGGTATAAGGTTATCACGCCCATCAGCGCCTCGAGCGCGCGCACGGCCTCTATCCCCAGCCGACGCTGTACCAGGGCAGTGATTTCTACCCCCACATAGGTGTGTGTGCAAAGGGGCTCGCCTTCTTCCAGGAGCATCTCCCAGCGTTCTTTGGCCTCTGGATGGTTTTGGTCATCTCGATCTAGGAGGGCATACAGGGCCGAGGTGTCAACGAGGGTCAAAGGCTTTCTCCAGGTAGCGGTCGTGGTTTTCGCTCACATCCTGCAGGCCCGAAGCAAAGCGCCCCACCACGCCCAGGGCCTGTTCTTTGCGCCAGCGGTAGGCTTTTTGTTTTTCTTCCAGCATGTTATCTACGGCCCTGCGCACGGCCTCTGCTATGGAGATGCCCTCGCGGTGGGCTATCTCCCGTAGCTGTTGCCATTGCGCTTCCTCGAGCTGAATCTGGGTGCGCACCATGCTTAAATGATAACATTAGACGCTGTAATGATGGCATTCGCCCGCTAGAGCCGCCGGTAGTGCAATCGGTGCTGCCCCTGTAGACTGGAGCCGATCCCCCCAGGTTTTCCTGGTGGGCTTTGATGATTTGTTATGAACCTTACCGAGCCCTCTGTCCTGAACCACTACCTGCCCGGCCTGCCCCAGGTGGCCCGCGCGCTGATCTTTGCCCAGCATCATGGCCCCCGGGTGCTGCTCTGCCCCGAGGAGCGGCTGGGGTTGTACGCCGATCTGAGCGCGCTGGGGGTCTCGTCCTATGTGAACCCTGGTCTGGAGGCCATCGGCGAGGCCGAGGTGGTGGTGATGAGCTACCGCGAGGCCCTCGAGGGCTTTCCGGCCCGGCCCGAAGACTGGCGGTTGGTGCTCGAGGTGGGCCGCCGCTACCTGCGCGACGAACTATTGGAACGGCTTTTGCGCATGGGCTACCTGCGCGAAGAGGACTATCGGGTGCAGGGGGACGTCCTCGAGCTGGGCGAGGTGCGCCTCGAGTTCTTTGGCGACGAGCTCGAGGTGCTCAAGGTGGACGGCCAGCCCCGCCAGCGCCACGTCCTGACGGCCCGCGCAGGCAAGGCCGAGGCCTGGGACTCCCACAAGATTCTGCACTTCCCCGGCCCGGTCTTCCTCGACACCCCGGCCCTGGCCCCGGAGGCGCTGTGGCCTTTGCTGGCCGGGCGGGATCGGGTGGCCTTTGGCCTGGGAGGGCCCGAACTGCCCACCCTGTCCCTGGACTACAAGCCCCTGCCCCCCTACCGGGCCCGCATCTCCCAGTTTGTCGAGGATGTGCATAACTGGGTGGGGGCGGGCTGGTCGGTGGTGTTCTTTTATCGCCACGTCAAGAGCCGAAACTACCTGCTCTCCAAGCTTCAGGCCCGGTACCCCGACCTGGCCGTGGTCTCCACCCCCACCCTGGGCCCCCGGCCCGGCAGCCTCAACCTGGTACCGGCCTCCTTCGAAGGGGCTTTCCTCGAGCCCCAAAGCCGCACCGTCTACCTGAGCGAGGCCCACCTGTACGCCTTCGGTGGGGCCGAGGTGCTGCGCAGCCGCAAGCTGCTCTCTGCCGAAGAGACCGACCCCGGCGCCCTGGCCGTGGGCGACTACCTGATCCACCCCGAGCACGGCATCGGCCAGTACCTGGGCCTGGAGACCCGCGAGGTGCTGGGGGCCCAGCGCGACTACCTGGTGCTGCGCTACGCCGGTGAGGCCCGCATGTACCTGCCGGTCGAGCAACTCCCGCTCCTGAAGCGCCACCCTGGCACCACCGACGACCCCCCGGCGCTTTCCTCGCTGGGCAAGGGCGAGTGGAAGCGGAGCCGCGAGAAAGCTGCCAAAGATGCGGAAGAACTGGCCCAGCGCCTGCTGGTGCTGCACGCCAAGCGCGAGGCCACGCCGGGCCGGGCTTTTGGGCCGCTGCCTGAGTGGGACGTTCTGATTGAGCAAAACTTTCCCTTCGAGCTCACCCCCGACCAGCGGAAGGCCCTCGAGGAGACCCTGCGCGACCTAGAGGCCCCCCGGCCCATGGAACGCCTGATCTCAGGCGACGTGGGCTTCGGTAAGACCGAGGTGGCCTTGCGGGCGGCCTTCCGGGTGGTGGGGCATGGGGCCCAGGTGGCGGTGCTGGTGCCCACCACCCTCTTGGCCGAGCAGCACAAGGAGACCTTTCAGAAGCGTCTGGAGGGCCTGCCGGTGCGGGTGGCGGCGCTATCGCGCTTCACCTCGGAGCGGGAGACCCGCGAGGTGCTGCGGGGCCTCGAGCAGGGCACAGTAGACATCGTGATCGGCACCCACCGCCTGCTCTCGCCCGACGTGCGCTTCAAGGACCTGGGCCTACTGGTAGTGGACGAGGAGCACCGCTTCGGGGTGGGGCAGAAGGAGCGCATCCGCGAACTCAAAGAGGCCGTGGACACCCTCTACCTCTCGGCCACCCCCATCCCCCGCAGCCTCTACAGCGCCCTGGTGGGCCTGCGCGACCTCAGCAGCATCCAGACCCCGCCCCCCGGCCGCAAGCCCATCCGCACCCTGCTGGCCCCCTACGATCCGGCCCTGGTGCGGCAGGGCATCATGGACGAGCTCGAGCGCGGCGGCAAAGCCTTCTACGTGCACGACCGGGTCGCCACCATCCTGGCCCGGCGCCGCTACCTGGAAGCCCTGGTGCCCGAGGCCCGTTTTGGGGTGGTGCACGGGCAGATGCCCGAGGCCGAGGTGGAGGAGACCATGCTGGCCTTCGCCGAGGGGGCTTTCGATGTACTTCTAGCCACCACCATCATCGAGTCCGGCCTCGACATCCCCGAGGCCAACACCATCCTGGTCGAGCGGGCCGATAAGCTGGGCCTGGCCGCGCTGTACCAGCTCCGGGGCCGGGTGGGGCGGCGCGACCAGGAGGCCTGGGCCTACCTCTTCCACCCCCTGCGCCTCACCGAAGGGGCCGAACGCCGCCTGGCCGCCATCGCCGACCTTTCCGACCTGGGCTCCGGCCACCTGCTGGCCGAAAAGGATATGGAAATCCGCGGGGTGGGCAACCTGCTGGGCCCCGAGCAGCACGGCCACATCCGCGCGGTGAGCCTGGAAATCTACACCGAGCTGCTCTCCGAGGCCATCCGCAAGCTAAAGGGCGAACAAACCGAACCTGAGCGCCACGTGACCCTCGACCTTCAGCTCTCGGCCCGGCTCTCCCCGGAGTACATCCAGAGCCCCGCGGCCCGCAGCCGCTACTATGGCCGCCTGGCCGAGTGCAAAAACCTGGCCCAGCTCGCCCGCCTGGTCAAAGAACTCAAGGAGCGCTACGGCCCGGCCCCCCAGGAGGTGGAGAACTTCCTGGCCCTCACCCGCCTGCGCCTGCTGGCCGAGGGCCGGGGGGTGGTCTCCATCACCGAGGACATGCTGCACCTGCAAATCGCCTTCCAGACTTCCGCCCTCGACTACGACGCCAAAGCCCTGCGGGCCCTGCCCTTCCGGGTCGAGCCCACCCAGTACCCCCCCGGCTTCCGCATCCCCAAAAAAGGCCTGCGGCCCGAGGAGTATGTGCAGGCCCTGAGCGAGGTGCTGTACCTGGTGGGTTGATGTGCACTGCGAGGGTCTGGGTCTAAAGTTGCTTGTCCACCCAGGCCACCACCCGCTGGGCGAGCTCGAGGGCTTCCAGGTAAGCGGCTTCATCCAGATCGGGGTAATCCCCTGGGTAGCGGGTTACCACGGCGTAAAAAGACAGCACCTCGGCAGCTCTGATCTCCTCCGGTAAGGCCATGCCCGCTGCTTCCAACTGCTGCAACAAGAGGCCGATGTCGTGTGTTTTGGGGAAGGGCTGGTGGTGTGCCAGCAGCAGGGCCTTGAGGGCTTTTTCGGCAGCTTGCTGCGCGTCGAAGCAGAGGTCTTCGTAAAGAATTTCTGGGGCGAGGCGGCCTGCGCTGGCGCGGGCCAGGCTGCCTTTAGCCCGCAGCAACCAGGCTTTGGGGTTGTTGCCCTTACCCGGCATACACAATCTGACCGTTGTGCTGCGCTTCGGAATAGAGGGGCATCCAAGCCTTGCGCGCGCGCTCGAGCTGTTCGGGTGTAGTCAGAATCAAATCTACCCCAAAGCTTCGCCTGACCTGGCCGAGGCAGCGGTACAGCGCTTTATAGTTTTCTAGGGTGATGTACTCTTCTGGCACCACCACCAGCAAATCGTAATCGCTGTCCGGGCGGGCCTGGCCTTTGGCCCTCGAGCCGAACAAAATAATCTGCTGGGCCGGTACGACTTCCAGAATGCGCTCCAATACCGGCTTTAGCTCGGGGTATTCCATGTCTGTATGCTAGCACGCCATCTGTGCCTCCACCCAGGCCACCACCCGCTGGGCGAGCTCGAGGGCTTTATGGTACTCGTCCTCGGTCACGGGGTCGTCCTCGCCGGGGTAGCGGCCCAGGGTGCCATAGGGAGTGAGCTGGGCGGCCTCGAGCACACCGGTAGGTGGCTCTAGAACATGGGTTTGCACTAAGGAAAGCAGCAGCCCTATAGCATGGGTGCGAGGAAAGGGGACATTGTGTGCGATCAACAAGGCTTTGAGGGCTTTTTCAGCAGCTTGTTGGGCCTCAAAGCAGAGATCCTCGAGGTAAACCTCAGGAGTGATAGGGCCGGCAGCTGCCAGGGCCAGATTACTCTTGGCTCGAGCCAGCCAGGCTTGGGGGTCGGTGGAATCAGGCCGCATACAGCACTTGTCCGCCCTGCAGCGCTTCCGGATAAATGGTCATCCAGGCGGTGCGGTAGCGCTCCAGGTCGGCTGGATGCGCCACCACCAGATCAACAGGCACCAGCAGCCCCAGCAAAGCCCGGTGGATGGACTGGGCGGTAGGGCGTTTGGGCAGTTCGGGCGGCACCACCACCAGCAAATCGTAATCGCTGTCTGGGCGGGCCTGGCCTTTGGCCCTCGAGCCAAAGAGAATAATCTGCTGGGCCGGCACCACCTCCAGAATGCGCTCTAATACCGGCTGTAGCTCGGGGTGGTTCATGCTTTTATGCTAGCACCCTCAGGGGTTCCACACAGCCACCACGCTGGGATCGATGGGGGTTATTTTATGGGGGCCCTGTAGGTGCGCCCCTTCGCCTTTGCGCAGGTGCAGGTAGCTGTGGTCGGGGAGGTCTATCACCAGCTCGCCCTCGAGCAGCACGTACAGGCGCGGCCCCTCTATTTCTTGGGGCTTTTCCATCAGGAGCGTGCAAAAACCCTCGAGGCCCGGAAAGCGCGCCTGTCCCTGGCGCTTAGCCAGCCGCACTAGGTGAAGCTTCATACAACCACACCCTGCCTAGGCGCTTACCGCTTCTTTGCGGGCCTTGCCGTACTCCATGCGCAGCTTGAACATGGCCTGGCGGAAGAGTTTCAACACGGCCTCTTCGGGCTGATTGAGGGCTTTGGCCACGGCAGCTACCTGCTTTTGCTGGCCCTGGGTGCGGCGGGCCACCTCGGCTTGCTCGGGGGTGAGGCCGGCTTTGGTGATGAAGGGCTCGAGGTCGGCCCAGGTGGCGCTGGCTTTGGCCCTGTCCTTGACCTTGTTTTTGGCTGTACCGGAGGTTTTACTGCTGCTTTTTGTGCGCCGCTGGTTCAGAGCCTCGAGCTTGGGCCCGCCGTAGCGTTCACAGCCTGGATTGGTACAGGCCCGCTTGCCGCTGCGACCCTTGGCCACCTCGTTCCAACCGCAAAGGGGGCACTTGTCCGGCAGCAACGGGTCGAAGGATAAAAAGTCGCAGGCCGGGTTGTTGCAGCGGTAGTAAGGCTTGCCCCGCTTGCTGGTTTTTTGCACGACCTCGCCCGCGTGGCATTTGGGGCACTCGATCCCGGTGGAAGGGGCCTCGTCGCGGGTGTACTTGCACTCGGGGTAGCGGCTACAGCTAATAAAACTGCCGTAGCGCCCGTGCCGGCGCACCAGTTGACCCTCCCCACAGGCTGGGCAGGCTTCCCCGATGGGCTCGGGTTCTTTTTTGAGCTCGAGGCGTTCGGTGTGTTTGCACTCGGGGTAGCCGGTGCAGCCCAAAAACTGCCCGAACCTCGAGACCTTGAGCTCCAGGGGCCGCCCGCATTTAGGGCAGAGTTTTTGCGGCACCTTGGCAAAGTCCTTGAGGAAAGGTTCGTAAAACTCACGCACCACCTTGGGCCAGGCGGCTTTGCCCTCCTCGATCTCGTCGAGGCGGGACTCGAGCTGGGCGGTAAAATCGTAGGCCACCACGTCGGGGAAGCTCTTAATCAGGTAGCCGGTAACCTCGCGGCCCAGCGGGGTGGGCTTTAGCGACTTGCCGCTGCGCTCGAGGTAACCCCGGCGCTCGAGGGTGTCGATGGTGGGGGCGTAGGTCGAAGGCCGCCCGATGCCCATCTCCTCGAGGGTTTTGACCAGGCTGGCATCGGTGTACCGTGGGGGCGGCTCGGTGAAATGCTGCTCAGGCGTAACCTCCAGCAGGCGGGCGCTGGCGTTTTCCTGTAGGGGCGGTAGCCGGTTTTCGGCTTCGTCGCCTTCTTCCCGCCCATACACCCGCAGGTAACCGTCGAACTTCAGCACCGAACCCACCGCCCGGAAGATCAGGTCGCCGCTGGGGGTTCCACTGGCCCCAACCACCGTCACGGTGGTCTGATCAAAAACCGCTGGGGTCATCTGTGAGGCCACAAAGCGCTGCCAGATAAGCTGGTATAACCTGTACTCCTCGTCGCTGAGGTGCTTGCGCAGCGCGTCTGGGGTTCGTTCGGTCGAGGTAGGACGGATGGCCTCGTGCGCGTCCTGGGCGTTGGCGGCTTTTTTGCCCGCAAAAAAATTGGGCTTCTCGGGCAGGTAGGCCGGCCCAAAGTGGCGCGGGATAAAGGCCCGCACCTCGGCCAGGGCCTCCTGCGAGACTCGAGTTGAGTCGGTGCGCATATAGGTGATGAGGCCCACGGTGCCCTCGGGCAGATCAATCCCCTCGTAAAGCTTCTGGGCCACGCGCATGGTGCGGCTGGCTGTCCAGCCCAGCCTGCTGCTGGCCGCTTGCTGGAGGGTCGAGGTGATGAAAGGGGGAGGGGCATTGCGGCGCCGCTCACGGCGCTCGATGCTGCCGATGCGGTAACCTGAGACATCTTTTGCGAGCCGGGCGATCTCCTGGGCCTGTTTTTCACTGGTGATCAGGAATTTATCGCCGGACTGCACCCGCTCCGAGCCCAGGCTGTACAGCATGGCTTTAAACTGCTGGCCCTCCGACTCGAACCGACCCTCGAGGCTCCAGTGTTCCTGAGGAACAAAGGCCTCGATTTCCTGCTCCCGCTCAACCAGCAGCCGCAATGCGACCGATTGCACCCGGCCCGCCGATAGGGCCCGGCGCCGAAACTCCATGCTCAGCACCGGCGAGAGCTGGTAGCCCACCAGCCGATCCAGCACCCTCCGGGCCTGCTGGGCATCGACCAGGCTTTGGTCTATTGGGCGTGGCTTCTGCACGGCGGCCCGCACCACCTTGGGGGTAATCTCATGGAACTCCACCCGTAGAGGGGTTTGCGGGTTGAGGCCCAGCAGCCGGGCCACGTGCCAACCGATGGCCTCACCCTCGCGGTCGGGGTCGGTGGCGATGAGCACCCGTTTGCCTCGAGCCGCCCGCTTGAGCTCTTCCACAATGGGTTGTTTGTCTTTTTTGACAGTGTACTGCGGTGCAAAATCGGCCTGGGTATCCACCCCCAGTTCGTGCTCGGGCAGATCGGCTATGTGACCTTTGCTGGCCCGCACCTCATAGCCAGCGCCCAGCATTTTTTGAATGCTTTTGGCTTTGGCGGGTGATTCCACAACAATTAAGGTTGAATCCGGCATACGGTTCAGTATATGGACGAGGCGCGGCCGGTTTGTCAAGGGCATACCTGACACAAGACTTTAGGTCTGATGCGCAATAAACCCGTCCTGATCAGGCTTTTAGACTGGCCGACCGAACTAATGCGCCGGAGAAAATGAGGAAAGCCTCAGACCGGGGCAGGCTACGGCTAATAACGCACCTGTTTACGCGTTCTGTAGCCAAAATTTCGGCTATCTTAAGCTATGTCCATCGAAGTCCGGATTCAAAAACTTTTGCTACAGATTGAAACGGAAAGCTTTCGTCTGTGCAGGGTTGAGTCCCACCCGGCCTTCAAGCTGTGGTTGAGCAAGGAACCCAGGCTGAGTGAGGGCCTGGCCAGCGTGCGCAGGTTTTGGAAAATTTTCTGCGATGACGCCAGCCACAACGATCCCCTCATTCCCCAGTACATCGAGCTGATCGAGAAGGCCACCACCGACCTGGCCCAGAGCCTCGACCTGATGTACAGGGCCCTGGGTTTTGAGCAGCCCTCGAGCGCAAAAAACCCTAATTGAGCCGCGTTTTTTGGTTACTGTGGAGCAGAAAAACCGGGGTAGCTTTTGGGCAGCAAGCCTCGTTCAAACGCGGCCCGGCTTAGCTCCTCACGGAAGTTGGGGTGTGCAATGCTGATAAGAGCCTGGGCCCGCTCGCGCAGGCTTTTGCCGAACAGCTCGGCCACGCCGTACTCGGTGACCACATAGTGCACATCGGCCCGGGTGGTTACAACGCCGGCGCCGGTTTTGAGTAGAGAAACAATCCGACTAAAGCTTCCATCCTTGCCGCTGCTGGGGAGGGCAATGATGGGTTTGCCGCCGTTGCTGGCCGCGGCCCCACGGATAAAGTCGAGCTGGCCACCAAAGCCGGAGTAAATCCGGGTGCCGATGGAGTCGGCGCAAACCTGGCCGGTGAGGTCGACCTCGAGGGCCGAGTTGATGGCGATCATATGGTCGTTGCGGGCTATGTTGATGGGGTTGTTGACCCAGTCGGCGGGCCGCATCTCGAAAAGGGGGTTGTTGTGCACGAAGCGGTACAGCCGCTCGGAACCCAGCACAAAGGTGCCCACCACTTTGCCGGGGAGCAAGGTTTTGCGCTGCCCGGTGACGAGGCCCTTTTCTAAGGCCTCCATCACGCCATCGGAGATCATCTCGGTGTGGATGCCCAGATCCTGGCGGCCGGTAAGGTTAGCCAGCACGGCGTCCGGTATGGCCCCAATGCCCATCTGCAGGGTACAGCCGTCGTCAATTAGATCGGCCACGTACTTGCCAATCCTGGCCTCGACTTCACCAAACGTGTCGCGCGGTAGTACCGGAAGCGGAAAATCCACTTCCACAAAGGCGGCGAACTTCGACACGTGCACAAAGGTGTCGCCCAGCGTGCGGGGCATTCGCGGGTTGACCAGGGCAATAACCCGCCGGGCCTGTTCTACCGCGGCCTTGGCGGCGATTACCTCCACACCCAGGCTCACAAAACCGAATTCGTCCGGGGGGGAAACCTGTACCAGGGCGTAATCCAGGGGCAGCACACCCCGCTTGAACAGCCAGGGTACTTGATGCAGCGAGATGGGCACGTAATCGGCCCGGCCGGAGTTGACTGCCTCGCGATCGGCGGGGCCTACAAACAGCGAGCGTCGGCGGAAATGCCCCTCCATCTCGGGGGCCAGGAAGGGGTCGGGGCCAAGCTGCAAGACATGCACCAGCTCAACCTGCTCCAGCTCGTCTTTGCGCTGGGCCAGGGCCTCCAGCAGGGGGGTGGGGGTCGCCGCATTGCCCGAGACAAAGACCCTTGAGTGGCTCTTAATCATGCCAGCCGCGGCATCCAGGCTGACCAGCTTGCTTTGGTACACCTTTTCTACTTCGCTGCGCCCCAGGGCTTTTCCGGTACGTGAAATCCCTTCCATGGCCCCATACTAGCCTGCTTCAGGCGGGACAGATGCCCGAGGGGGCCGCATAACGCCGGTATAACGCTCGAGGCCCTACCCTAGCCTTATGAAGGGTGATCTCATGCGCTCCAGAGCGATTGCCCTAATCATTCGTATGTGGCAGGGCCCCGATGGCGTGGTTAAGGCTTCCGTGCGCCCTTCCCAGGGGGGGCCGACGCGATACTTCCCTAACCTGGAGGCTCTTAAAAACTACCTCGAGCAGGCCCAGGAACAGATCGAAACGGCCACCGACCCCACAAAGGGTTTGCGCTAGGCGCTGGGTTCGGGGGGGAGCGAGCCGGTCTCGAGGAGTTGTTTGGCCCGTTGATTGGGCAGGATGAAGCCTGCCGATACCACGTACTTGAGGGCGTCTTCAATGCTAATGTCCAGGGGAATTACGTCCGCGGTGGGCACGATGATGGCCATTCCGGATGCAGGCACCGGGCTGGTAGGTACGAGCACCACCGTGTATCCTTCGGGTAAGGGCGACAGGCGTTTGCCGACCTGGGGGCTGGCGATAAAACACAAGGTATACAGGCCCTTGCGGGGGTATTCGATGAGCGCTGCACGCTGGAATTGCACCTCGGGCTGGCCCAGCAGGGTGTGGGCGATCTGCTGCACGGCGTTGTAGACTTCGCGCACCAGGGGAATGGTTTTGATGCTGCGGTCAATGGCCCCCAGAACGAGCCGCCCCACATAGTTCCCGGCCAGTGCGCCCACCAGGATCACCAGGCCCAGCGTGGCGAGAATGCCCAGAATGGGCAGAAACGGTGATAGCCAGCGGGCAGGCTCGGCACCGATGATTCGCAGAATGCTCTCGATAAGGCTGTTTGACCAGTTGTACACCCACCACAGGAAATACAGCGTGACCGCGATGGGCAAGGTAGAAAGCAGACCGGTAATGAAGTAGCGTCGAAGTCGAGCGGCCATATCTATACTCAAGAGTGTAATGAAATAAACAGGATTGAAAAAGGTTTTGCTCGGTGTGGCTACCGAAATGGGCCAGGGGGCGCCGTCTGGCGAGCTGCTCGAGGAGATGGCGGGGGCTCAAACCCAGCCTCGAGCGGTTGGCTTCTCATAGCCCCTTGCTACACTGTAAAGCCGTGAACGCTTTTGCCGACTGGCTGTTTGTGGCGGTGTGGTTGGTGGCCCTGGTGGCGACCTTTATTCCGGTGGTTCCGGCTGGGTTTGTCATTATTGGGGTGGCGCTGCTGCACGAATTGCTGCTGGGGTTTAGAGAAATCACCATACCGGTCTGGATTGTTTTGGGCTTTCTAACGGTGCTTTCTTCGCTGGTGGACAATATTGCTGGGGCCATAGGGGCCCGGCGTTATGGAGGCAGCCGACAGGGGGTCTGGGGCGCTTTTATTGGGGGTCTTCTGGGTCTTTTTGTTCTGCCTCCCCTGGGCTTGTTCCTGATGCCCTTTGTGGGCGCTTACGTGGGGGAGCTGGTGGCAGGGCGTTCGATCCAGGAGGCCCTGCGGGGGGCCTGGGGGGCGGTGGTAGGGCTGTTGGGAGGGTTGGCGGGTAAGTTTCTAATACACCTGCTGATGGGTATTTTGGTCATTCAGGCCATCTTCTAGCTACCGGCCTGGAGTATTTAGGGGGCTGGCGACAACGGTAGGATAGGGCTCATGAAGGCGAACCAGCCGGTTCACACCTTTTCACTGGTGGCCCGCGACCCCGATACCGGCGACTTAGGGATTGCGGTTGCCAGCAAATTTCTTGCGGTCGGTTTTGTGGTGCCCTGGGCTAAAGCGGGCGTGGGTGCACTGGCGACCCAGTCCTACGTCAACCCCAGCTTCGGCCCCATAGGCCTGGCCTTGATGGAGGCGGGAGCCGGCCCGGAGGATATTTTGGCGGTGTTTGCCCGCAACGACCCCGATCTGGCCAGGCGCCAGTTTGGCTATGTGCTGGCTTCAGGTGAGAGCCTGAGTTACACCGGGCAGGAATGCCAGGCCTGGGCCGGCAGCCGCTTTGGCCCTGGCTATGCGGCCCAGGGTAACTTACTGGCCGGGCCGGAGGTACTGGAGGCGCTCGAGCACACCTTCCTAAACCGCACCGACCTGGCCTTTCCCGAGCGCCTGCTGGAAGCCTTGTTCCAGGCCGACCGGGCCGGGGGTGACCGGCGGGGCCGGCAGTCGGCTGCGTTGCTGGTGGTGGGTACAGGAAAGGGCTACGGGGGCATGGAGCGCTGGATTGACCTGCGGGTAGACGATCATCCCGACCCGGTAGCAGAGCTGCGGCGGCTGCTGAGCATCCACCGGCTGCTTTTTGGCGCGGGCGAGCCGGGCCGACCTTTACACTCCGACGAGATTGCCTGGATTCAGGCTCTGCTCCGCCGCCAGGGGCTTTACACCGGTGAAGCCAGTGGGGTCTGGGACGAGGCCACCGAAAAAGCCTTTGTAATGCTCGTTGGAATGGAGAACCTCGAGGAGCGCTACCGGGGTGGGCCGGTTTTGGATGAGATGGTTCTCAAGTACTTGCAGGAGAAGTTTGCATGAGCCATAGGGTGCTGGGTGCGGGTGGTGTGCTGTTCAATCCCCAGGGGCAGGTTCTGCTCATTCGAGACCGGCTGGGCTACTGGTGTTTCCCCAAGGGGCACCTGGATCCAGGGGAAAGTTTGGAGCAGGCCGCCTTGCGCGAAGTTGAAGAGGAAACCGGCCTTAGAGGCACTGTAAGACAAAAACTGTCCACCACGCGCTACCAAAACAACAGGGGTATCGATCGGGAGATTCACTGGTTTTTGATGACAGGGGAGGGTACGATTCGGCTCGAGCGGGGTTTGCACGGGGCGGGCTTCTTTGATCCAGCAGAAGCAAGGCGTTTGCTGGCCTTTCCCGAGGATGTCCGCTTGCTGGATGAGGCCCTGGTGCAGGCTCGAGCGCAGGGTTTGAGCGTAGACTTAGATTAAAAAGGAGTGAGTATGGCCGTCTACCGACTGGGCGAACACGTACCCCAAATTCATCCCAGCGCCTTTATTGCCCCCAACGCGCTAATTGTGGGCCAGGCCGAAATAGGCGAGAATGCCTCGGTCTGGTTTGGCGCGGTGGTGCGCTCCGATACCGAGCGGGTGGTGATAGGCGCTGGAAGCAACGTGCAGGACGGTGCCATCCTACATGCTGATCCGGGCGATCCCTGTATCCTGGGACAGAACGTAACGGTGGGCCACCGGGCGGTGGTGCACGGGGCGCTGATAGAAGATAGGGCCCTTATTGGGATTGGTGCGGTGGTGCTCAACAAAGCCCGGGTGGGAAAAGGGGCGATGGTGGGCGCCGGGGCGGTGGTGCCGCCCGGGATGGAAATTCCGGAAGGCATGCTGGCAATCGGCATTCCCGCCAAGGTGCGCGGCCCGGTGGAGCCAACCCAGAACGCCGAGCGCTATGTGGAGCTTTCGCGCTACTACCTGGCCCACCTGGCGCCGATTGCACCCATTGGCCGCTACCACATCACCCTGCGCGGACAGGATGCCCTCAACCCCTTCAGCGACCTGCACCTGCAGCTCAAGCGAGGAGAACCCGAAGCCCTGGCAGCCCTGCGGGCCATTGCCGAGGGCCGAACCCGGGATGCTAAGCCAGAGGTGCTGCAAGAGCTGGTTCGGGAGGGGTTGATCCGCCCGATATAGGTAAGGCCAAATCGGTTACAATATCGATGCGATTGATGATGCGGGGCAGCAAGTCCAGCACCCCTCGAGCCCTGGCTGCACTTGGGCTGGTGGGCCTGGTATGCCTGACCTCGCTGTTGTTTGGTCTGCGTGGGGTGGTGATGTTCTCCATAGAACCCACAGCCACCCAACCGCATGAAGCCACCCACCACGGCACCGAAAAAACCCATCACCACCTCGAGCATTGCCCGCTTTGCGTTTTGCATATGCTGCTGCCCGACCTAACCCCGGTGCTGAATGGGGTTCTTGTGGCCTCTTTGGTGGCGCGGCTCTGGTCTGGGGCGCAGCAGGCCCGGGATGAGTTTCTGAAAGCCGTGGCGGCTCGAGGGCCGCCCCTAGCTATACACGGCATTTTTTAGGTTTTTCGGCCCCAAGGAATTTTGTTACAGACTCCCCTTGAAGAGGGGGTGCTGAGAGGTTGTTACATGCGTGCTTTTTCCTGCCTTGCTGTACTTCTGGCTTTTGTGATGGTTCCAGCTTTAGCGCACGAGCGGGTGGAGGTAGGCCCTTTTGTCTTTGCGGTGGGCCAGCTTAACGAGCCCTCGATGGCCGGGGAGATCAACGGTCTTGACCTAATCATCCGCCGTAAGGCCGACAACTCACCGGTAGTTGGTGCGGAAAAGAACATCACTGTAGAGATTATCGGCCCCTCGGGTCAGCGCCGCGTCTACAAGTGGTCGGAAGACGCCAAAGATATTTACCGGCTCCGACCCCAGCCTGGTGCGGATCGGGCAGGCCGCTACCAGACGAAGTGGATCCTGGCCGTTCCGGGGCAGTACCAGGTGCGGATATTTGGCGAGATTGAGGGGACAGCCTTTGACTTCACGGTTGGGGGCAGTACCTTCAACATTCGCGATAAGTCGCTGTTCGAGGTCAGATGAGAGCCTTTTGGATGATTGCTGCGACCCTGGCTTTGGCTGGGGTCGCGCATGCGCACGCCTATCTGGTGAACAGTTCACCCGTCGAGAACGTGCTGCTTCGCAGGCCGCCGGGTGAGGTGCGGCTGAGTTTTACCGAGGCGGTGGAACTGCGCTTTTCGCAATTTGCGGTGTACGCCCTCGAGGTGCCCAATGAGCGCTGGCGGGAGGCGGGCTGGTTGCAAGAACAGGCCAAAGCCCTGGCAGAGAAGGCGTTGTCCGCTGGAGGGGTTAAACCAGCAGGGCGGGTGGATGCCGGGCTGACGCTGAAAATGTGGTCATAGCCCTCAGACCGGGTTTGGGCCCTGGGGTGTATGTGGTGCTGTGGCGGGTGCTTTCGGTGGACTCACACACCACCCAGGGGTTTTTTGTGTTTGTCGTAGAGCCCTGAGGAGGAAACCTTGATGCGCTGGTATGTCGGTTTATTGTTGTTGGTGGCTCCGGTTTTTGCCCACGCCGAGTACAGAAGCTCCACCCCACCGGCCAACGCCACCCTTCGAACCATGCCCCGGTCGGTGACCATAAACTTTAGTGAGGCCGTGGAGGTGCGGCTCTCGAGCTTCAAGGTTTATCCCCTCGAGACCCCTCCAGCGGCCCTGGGTAACTTTACGCAGCTCAGGCGCCTGGCCCGTTCCCTGGTGCAGCAGGTGCTGCCTTTGCGCAACGACACCACCCGCCGGGTGGACGCCGGGGTGAGCACCACCGCTCGCACCAGCAAGAGTGTCACGGTGCTGCTGAAGCCGGGCCTGCAGCCGGGGGCCTATGTGGTGATGTGGAAAAACCTGGGGGTGGATGGGCACACCGAGACCGATTTTTTCGTGTTTGTCTACAAGCCGTCCTAGCGCTCTGATAACCTATCGAATACCGGAGAGTAGCGCCTGGTCTAGGAACCCCAACCCCTGAGCCGCTATGCCCCACGAACACGACAACACCCTCTCGATTCTGCGGGCCATCCTCTACCTGGGGGTGTTTATGCTGCTGGGGGGTGGGGTGTTCAGCCGGTATGTGGGGCCGGAGGCGGCCAGGGCCCAGCGCTGGCGGCTGTGGTACCTGATCTCGGGTGGTTTCCTACTGGCCGTAGGTGCCACCCTTTATGGCGTGTACCATGTGACCTGGATGCTGGGCGATACCTCGCTTTTGCTCAGCTACCTGCTCGAGACCTCCCAGGGTAACTGGTTGCTGTTGCGGCTGGGGCTGCTGGTGGGCCTGCTGTTTTTGTCCATGGGCTGGTTTCGCTTGGATCGCTGGCTCTACCCCCCGCTGGCGCTGGGGCTTCTTTTTACCCTCACCCTCACCTCGCACGCCGCCGGGGGCGGGCTTGTGCAGATGTTTGCCGGGCTTTTGCACCTGGCATTTGCGGCGGCCTGGGGCGGGAGCGTGCTGGCGCTGGCCGTGGCCTGGCCAGGCAGCCGCTACGATGCCATTCTGCGGGCCATCCAGCGCCTTTCGACCCTGGGCCTGGGTGCGGTGGTGCTCCTGTCGCTGATGGGCCTGTACCTGTCCTGGGTTCGCCTGGGCGAGGTGACCCACCTGTGGGGCACCGCCTATGGCCAGCGCCTGCTCCTCAAGCTGGGGCTGGTGGGGCTGGTGGTGGGGCTGGCGGCGGTCAACCGGCTCTGGCTGCTGCCCCGGTTGCGGGAGAAGCGGATCAAGGGCTTGCAGACGGTGAGCCTCGAGGCCGCCCTGCTGCTGGGGGTGCTGCTGGTGAGTGGTTTTCTAGCCACCACCGAACCGCCCCCCCCAGCCCGCCAGGCCGTGCCCCGCCTCATCAACATCGCCGAGGCCCAGGGCGACCGGCGCTATGTCGGTCAGTTGTTCAGCCAGGGCGGTCTGATTCACCTCTACCTGGATCTGCGCGATGCCCAGGGCAACCTGCTGGAGCGTGGCCCCAGCCTGCGTATTCGTGCTGAGCGAGAAGCAATGCGCCTGGAGGATGCTGGAGGCCCGGTGTACAAAGCGCAGTATCACTTTGCCCTGTTGGCCCAAACCCCTGGTGCGTGGCAGGTTACCCTGGAGCTGCCGCACAAGACCCTCGAGTACACCCTCGAGGTAGCCCCCTGAGGGCTGCTTCACACGAAAACCGTTCAGGTTCTGCTAACCTCAAAATAAGGGGTCGGGTATGAAAAAGGGCTGGCTAGTGTTTTTGCTGCTGTTGAGCGCCCACGCGCTGGCTGTGCCGGTTGAGATAAAGGTGAATTTGCGGGTGGGGGACAGGCCCTTGCAATGGGGGCAGACCTACCAGACCCCTCAGGGCCAGCGCTACCAGATTGACCTGCTGAAGTTTTACATTTCCGAGGTGGCCCTGGTGCGCCCGGATGGCCGCGAGGTGCGCGCCGACGGCCTGGCCCTGGCCGAGTTCAAGCGGGATGGCCCTACCCAGGGGGTGAGCGTCATGAGACTGGACGTGCCGGCGGGGCAGTACCGGGGCCTGCGCTTCAATGTGGGCGTGCCGCGTGAACTCAACCACCTTGACGCGGGCACCCAGCAGCTACCCCTGGGGGTAAACTCCGGCATGTACTGGGCCTGGAATCCCGGCTACATCTTCTACAGGCTCGAGGGCACCGCCTTACTCCCTGAGGGCAACCAAAAATGGGTGATCCACATGGGCACCGACACCTTTCGTATCCCGGTGCGCCTGCACGACCTCCAGACCCGGCGGGTGCAGATCAACATCCCGCCCGGTGGGGGGGTTATTGTGCTCAACCTGGATGTGGCCCGGGCTTTTGAGCCGGGGCCGGGCGGGGTTTTTGTGGACTGGCGCAAGCAGCCCCTGCGCCAACTGCACGGCCTGAGCCCCGAGACCAGCCTGCTGATGTCGGTGGTTTACTTCAACATGCAGACGGCCTTTTCGCTGGCCCAGTAGATGCGTATGCGACGGCGGCCAATGGTCTGGGTGGGGCTCCTGCTGGGGGTGGGCCTGCTGGGCTGGTACTTCTGGCCCCGCTCCGTCCCTCCGCCCTCCGTGGTTGAGCAGCCCCCCCTGCACCCTTCCAGCCCCCGCATTCTTTTTGCCGAGCGGAGCGTGCCCATCCCCGAGGACAACCCCCAGACCCCGGCCAAGGTGGCCCTTGGGCGGAAACTGTTCTACGACACCCGCCTTTCCAAGGACAACACCGTTGCCTGTGCAAGCTGCCACAGGCCCGAGTTCGCCTTTAGCGATGGAGGTAAGGCGGTGAGCACCGGCATCTTTGGCCGCAAAGGCACCCGCAATGCTCCCACCCTGACCAACGTGGGCTTTCGTCGGCACCTGTTTTGGGAAGGGCGTTCTCCCCGGCTCGAGCTCCAGGCGGTGGGCCCCCTCACCGCCCACGACGAGATGGGCCTCGAGCCCGAGGAACTCGCCCAGCGGCTCCAGGCCATCCCCGAGTACGCCCAGGCTTTTCAGGAGGTCTTTGGCGAGCCCCCCAGCCTGAGGGCCGTCACCTATGCCATTGCAGCTTTCGAGCGCACCCTGGTTTCCTACAATAGCCCCTTCGATCGTTACCAGGCCGGCGACGACCAGGCCCTGAGCCCGGCAGCCCTGCGCGGGATGGAACTCTTCTTTAGCGAGAAGGGGGACTGTTTCCACTGCCATGTGGGCCCCGACTTCACCGACGACGAGCCCCGCAACACCGCCCTCTACACGGTCTACAAGGACATCGGGCTGGCCCGCGCCACCGGCAAGGACGAAGACGTGGGCAAGTTTAAAACCCCCACCCTGCGCAACGTTGCGCTCACCGCCCCCTACATGCACGACGGCTCCATCCGAACCCTGCGAGAGGTTGTCCAGCACTACAACCGCGGTGGTGAACCCAACCTCAATGCCGACGCCCTCATCCGGCCCCTGGGCCTCACCGACCAGGAAGTAGACGACCTGGTGGCCTTCCTGGAGGCCCTCACCGATACGAGTTTTACCACCAACCCGGCCTTGCTGCCGCCCGGCGGAAAGGGGAGCACCCCATGAGGTATGCCCGGATTGGATGGCTTGTCCTGCTGCTTGGCCTGGGGTGGGCCTGGGGCCACCCGTTTGAGGGCAGCGGGGGCTATGTGCAGGGCCAGGTGGACTTTGAACCCAACGACGCCCCGCCCATCGCCGGTAAGGCCACGGTGGCCTGGATTGAGTACATCCAGGTGGGCGGTCTGCCCATCAAGCCACAGGACTGCTTCTGCATGCTGCTTTTTTACCAGGGCCGGGTCAGCGCCACCGCCCAGCCCGACGCCCAGGTGCGCTTGCAGCCCAACCCGCGCACCGGGCGCGTGGAAGGGGTGGTGACCTTTCCCAAGCCCGGCCCCTACTTTCTGGTGCTCATGGGGCGGCCCCTGCCGGGCAAGCGGGTTCCGCCTTTTATCATGCAGAGCATCATCCAGGTCTTGCCGCCCCCGGCAGGGCGGTAGAGGGGGCCTCGAGGCTCCAGTGCCAGTACCCGGAAGGGTTCGGCTGGGCCTCTCGAAGGCAACCCCAAAGCCTCAAGTTGCCGAAAGGGCGTGGTTGGGCGGATAACTTTGCCTGGGCTGATCGCCGTCATTCCACAGTATCTGGCAACTGTAGACCTTCCTTCAGTCTGGACGCGGAATTTGCGGCGTAATGGTAAAAACTCGACACCGCACAGGAGGTCATGGTGAAAAGACTGGTCTGGTTGCTCTTGCTGGTGCTGCTGCTGCCAGGGGCTTTGGCCCAGCAGCTCCGTGAGCAGATCCGCAAATACACCCTCGAGAACGGCCTGCGCGTGCTGATGGTGCCCGACAAGACCGCCCCGGTGATCCACTTCAACCTGATGTTCGACGTGGGCGGGGTGGACGAGGCCCCCGGCCTGGGGGGGATCGCCCACATGGTCGAGCACATGGCCTTCAAGGGTACGCCCAGCATTGGGAGCCTGGACTGGCCCAGGGAAAAAGCGGCCCTCGAGGCCATCGACAAAGCCCGCGCCGAGCTGGATCGGGCCATTGCCAACCGGGCTTCGCAGGGGGAGATAGAGCGGCTGACGGCAGCGTTCAACCAGGCCCGCGAGGAGGCCAAGAAACTGGCCCTGCCCAACCCCATTGACCAGCTCTTCACCAACAACGGCGAGCAGGGCCTGAACGCCTCCACCGGCTACGACCGCACCGATTACCGGGTCTCGCTGCCCTCCAACCGCCTCGAGCTCTACCTGCGGGTCTATGCCGATGTGCTGCTCAACGCGGTCTTCCGCAGCTTCTACGAGGAGGTCGACGTGGTGCTGGAGGAGCGTCGCCAGCGCAGCGAGAACGACCCCAACGGGGCCTTGAGCGAGGCCTTCCTGCGCGCGGCCTTCCAGGTGCACCCCTATGGCCGCCCCCTGATTGGCAGCCGCGAGGAGATTCAGGGCTACCGGGTGGACAAGGCCATGGAGTTCTGGAAGACCCACTACCACCCCAACCGGGCGGTGCTGGTGCTGGTGGGGGATGTGGAGCCGGAGCGCGACATCCAGTTGGTGCGCCGCTACATGGGGGCCGTGCCCAGAGGCCCCGAGCGGCCCAACCTGAGCATCCCCGCCGAGCCGCCTCAGACCGCCGAGCGCCGCACCAGCATCGAGTACAACGCCCAGCCCAGCCTGCTGATTGGCTTCCACAAGCCCACCTACCCCAACCGCGAGGCCTACGTGATGGACGTGATTGACTCCATCCTCACCGAGGGCCGCACCAGCCGGCTCTTCCGCCGCCTGGTCATCCAGGAGCAGGCGGCCCTGAACGTGAGCTCGAGCTCGGCCTCGCCGGGTTTCCGCTACCCCAACCTGTTCACCATCTCGGCCCAGCCGCGCGCCCCCCGCACCACCCAGGACCTGGAGCGCCTGATTTACGAGGAGCTCGAGCGGCTCAAGAACGAGCCGGTGAGCCCGCAGGAGCTGCAAAAAGTGCGCAACCAGACCCGCGCGGCCTACCTGCGGGTGCTGCAAGGTGGGCCGGGGCTGGCCCAGGCCCTGGCCTTCTACGAGCTGTTCTTTGGCGGCTACCAGCGCATCTTCGAGGAGGAGGCCATCTACAACACCATCACCGCCGAGGAAATCCAGCAGGTCGCCCGCAAATACTTCACCCCAGAAAACCGCACCGTAGCCACCCTGATTAGCCGGGGAGGTAGCCGATGAAAGCGATATGGAGTTTGTTGCTGGCGCTTCTGACGCTGGGCCTGGCCCAGGGCGTACCGGCCGACTGGCCCGACCCCTTCAAGATGCAGTTCCAGCGGTTGCAGCCGACCGCCATCCAGCCCACCCGCGTCCAGCTTTCCAACGGCCTGACGGTTCTGCTGATTGAAGACCGCAGCCTGCCCTTCGTGAACGGGCGCATCTACCTGCGGGCCGGCTCGATTTACGAACCCGAGGACAAAGTGGGCCTGAGCGGGATTTTCTCCGCGGTGATGCGCACCGGCGGGGCCGGGGATCGCACCCCCGACCAGGTGGACGAAACCCTGGAGACCCTGGCCGCTTCGGTGAGCGTGAGCACCGACAACCTCTTTACCTCGGTGGCCTTCAACACCCTGACCGAGAACCTCGATCAGGTCTTGCAGATCTGGGTCGATGTGCTGCTGCGCCCGCGCTTCGCCCAGGATCGGGTTGACCTCGAGAAGGGCCGGGCTTTGGAGGCCATCCGCCGCCGCAACGACCAGCCCACCCAGATTGCCGTGCGGGAGTTCGTGCGCCGCATCAACGAGGGCCACCCCGCGGGGCGCATCAGCAGCACGGCCTCGATCCAGTCCATCACCCGCGACGATCTGCTGGCCTTCCACCAGCGCTTCTTCAAGCCCAACGGGGCGGTGCTGGCCGTTACCGGCGACTTCAACACCCAGGAGATGGTAGCCAGGCTCGAGCGCACCCTGCAGGGCTGGGCGCGGGGCGAGGTCAGCCTGCCCACCTTTGCGCCGCCCAGCCCCAAGCCCGGCATCTACTTTGTACAGAAGGAGACCAACCAGAGCGTCATTTACATGGGCAACCCCACGGTGACGGCCTTTGCCCCCGGCTACAGCGAGCTGGATCTGGCCAGCCGGGTGCTGGGGGATGGCTTCAATAGCCGGCTCTTCCTGGAAGTCCGCACCAAGCGCGGCCTGGCCTACGCCACCGGCGGGGCCCAGACCCAGGGCTTCGGCTGGCCGGGCTTTTTCTACGGGGCCTCTATTTCCCGCGTCGAAAAGACCGCCGAGGTCATCGAGCTGATGCTGGCCCAGTTCCGCGACCTGCGCCAGCGCCCGGTGAGCCAGGAGGAGCTCGAGCTCTTCCGCAACAACATCCTCAACGCCGAGGTCTTCCGCTTTACCTCCAAACAGGCGGTGGCTGAGCGCATCGCCCGCACGCAACTGCTGGGCCTGCCCGATGACTACTACGAGCAGTACGTGCGCCAGATTCAGGCCGCCACCCCGGCCGATTTGCAGCGGGTGATGCAGCAGTATGTGCGCCCGGAGCAGTTCGTGATTGTGGTGGTGGGCGACCAGCGCCAGTTCGACAAGCCGCTCTCGAGCCTGGGCAACGTAATCGAAGTGCCGCTGGAATAAGGCCCCTATCCAAAAGGTCTATTGATAGCGTATTATCAGTAAATATGGCCGCGCCGGCGGTGGAGATTGAGCAGTATTCGGTGCGCTTTGGCGAGTTCCAGGCGCTGCAAGAGGTGAGCCTCGAGGTGCCCGAAGGGGCCTTCGTGGCCATGGTGGGCCCCAACGGGGCCGGCAAGAGCACCCTGCTCAAGGCCCTGCTGGGCCTCGAGCGGGGTTCCATGCGCGACGGCCCCACCCGGGTCACGGGCCGCATCCGGGTCTTTGGCCACCCCCCCCGCGAGGTGCCGCCCGGTTGGGTGGGCTATGTGCCGCAGGTCAAGGGCTTCGACCGCAGCTTTCCGGCCCTGGCCATCGAGGTGGTGGTCTCGGGCCTGCGGCGGCACTGGCCCTTCCGGATTGGCCGCGAGGAACGTAGGCAGGCCAGCGAGGTGCTGGAGAAAGTGGGGGCCCTGCACCTGGCCAGCCGCCGGCTGGGCGGGCTCTCGGGGGGCGAGCTGCAGCGGGTCTACCTGGCCCGGAGCCTGATCCGCCAGCCCCGGCTGCTGCTGCTGGATGAGCCCGCCACCGGGGTGGATGTGGTGGGGGAGGCCGACCTGTACCGCCACCTCGAGGCCTACCAAGCCGAGCGCGGCGCCACCATCCTGATGATCACCCACGACTGGGAAGCCGCCCAGCACCACGCCTCGGCGGTGCTGGTGCTCAACCGGCGGGTGGTGGGCTACGGCCCCCCTGAGAAAGTGCTCTGCCACGAGTGCCTCAGCCAGGCCTTTGGGCACGTGGGTCATGCCCACCAGGTGGTTCTGGGGGGGCGCTAGGATGCTCGAGGCGCTTCAACTTCCCTTTATGCAACGGGCCCTGCTGGCCGGCCTCCTGGTGGGCGGGCTGGCCAGCTACCTGGGCGTCTTGGTGGTACAGCGCCGCCTCTCCTTTCTAGGGGATGGCCTGGCCCACGCCGCTTTTGCCGGCGTCGCGCTGGGTCTGCTGCTCCAGCAGGAGCCCCTCTGGGTGGCTATTCCCTTTGCGGTGGGAATTGCCTTGCTCATCACCTGGGTTCGCGAGCAAAGCAGCCTGGGCGACGATACCGCTATCGGGATATTTTTTGCCGTCTCGGTGGCGCTGGGGGTGCTTTTTATGTCCCTGCGGCAGGGCTTCGCTCCGGACGCCGTGGCCTACCTTTTCGGCTCTATCCTGACCGTCACCCCGACCGACCTACAGGTGATGGGGCTGCTGGCCCTGTTAATGCTGCTCCTGGCCCCGTTGTGGCGCTACTGGGCCTACGCCACCTTCGACCGCGAACTGGCCCTGGCCGACCGCCTGCCGGTGCTCCGGCACGACTACCTGCTCTCGGCCCTGATAGCCCTGGTGGTGGTGGTCTCGGTCAAGGTGGTGGGCGTTGTCCTGATCGCCGCGTTTGTGGTGATTCCGGCGGCCACTGCCCGCCTCCTCAGCCAGACCTTTGCTGCCATGACCGTATCGGCCATCCTGATCGGTACGCTATCGGTGCTGCCGGGCCTGGTGGCGGCGTACGCGCTGGATGTGCCAGCCGGCAGCGCCATTGTGCTTGCGCAGGCCTTGCTGTTTGGGCTGGCACTGGCCTTGCGCCGCTAGCGTGGTTTTTCGCCAAGAGTGAAAATCCTCCTTTTTCTTACGGGTTTTGGGGATTTATACTAGGGTTATGTGGGTCTCGACCAAAGCGCAGTATGGGCTGCGGGCCCTGGTGGAGATTGGCTTGCGGCAGCCGCAGGCGGTGCCCCTCAAGGATGTGGCCGAAGCCCAGGGCATTAGCCTGCACTACCTCGAGCAGATCGCGGCCCAGCTTCGCCGGGCGGGGTTTATCCGCAGTGTTCGGGGGGCCCGTGGTGGTTATAGGCTGGGTCGTCCCAGCGAACACATCGATGCCCTGGAAGTGGTGGAGGCTTTGGAGGGGAGCCTGGCCCCGGTCATCTGCCTGGACGACCCCGAGCTGTGCTGGCAGACCGGGCACTGCTCCACCGAAACCCTCTGGAAGAGAGTAGACGAAGCCATGCGGGGGGTTTTGCGGAGCACCACCCTGAAAGACCTGATTGAAGAGCGCCGGCTGATTGAGTCGCGCAAGCTGGTGCAGCTCGAGCCCGCCATGCCCGCAGAACCGGGAGAGGGCACCCGCCCCGCCTAGCCCCAGGCCATGATCTACCTCGATTACGCAGCCACCACCCCCCTGGATCCCGAGGTCAGGGCGGCGATGGAGGGGGTGCTGGAGGAGTACGGCAACCCCAGCTCAATTCACCAGCTTGGCCGGCGGGCCCGCAGCCTGCTGGAGGAGGGTCGCGAACGGCTGGCCCGGGCCCTGGGTGCCAAACCCCGGGAGGTGGTGCTTACCGCTGGCGGCAGTGAGGCCGACGCCCTGGCCCTGTACGGGGTGGCCCTGGCCCGGGGCCGGGGGCACCTGGTCAGCACCGCGGTGGAGCATTCGGCGGTCTTGCAGGCCCTGAAGAACCTCGAGCGCCTGGGTTTCGAGGTGACCCTGCTTCAGCCCGACCGACACGGCCTCATCTACCCCGAGCAGGTGGCCGAGGCTCTGCGGCCTGCGACCATTCTGGTTTCGGTAATGGCCGTCAACAACGAGCTGGGCACCCTCTACCCGGTTCGGGAGATCGCCGAAGTCTGCCATGCGCGGGGCGTGCTCTTGCACACCGACGCCGTGCAGGCCATGGGCACCGTGCCCTGCCAGGTGGAGACCCTGGGGGCCGATCTCATCTCCCTGGCCGCGCACAAGTTTTACGGCCCCAAAGGGGTGGGGGCCTTGTATGTGCGCAAAGGGGTGGAGCTATTTCCGATTATCCCGGGTAAGCAGGAGCAGGGGTATCGGGGCGGCACTGAGAACCTGCCAGCGGTGTATGGCCAGGGGCTGGCTGCAGAAAAGGCAGCGGCACGGCTGGCTGAAGAATCGCGGCGGCTTCTGGCTTTGCGTGAGCGGCTCGAGGCCGGGCTTCTGGCCGTACCCGGTGTACTGCTCAATGGACATCCCACCCTGCGCAGCCCCAAGCACGTCAACGTAACGGTGCGGGGGGCCGATGGGGAGGGCTTATTGCTCAACCTCGATCTGCTGGGGGTGGCGGTGTCTTCGGGCTCGGCCTGTAGCAGCGGGAGCCTCGAGCCCTCCCATGTGCTGCTGGCGATTGGGCGCAGCAAGGAAGAGGCCAGGGCCTCGGTGCGCTTCAGCCTGGGGCGCTATACCACCGAGGCCGAGGTGGATCAGGCGGTCCAGGCCTTTGCCGAGGCCGTGGAGCGCTCGAGGGTTTACACATAGCGGTTCCGGGTGCAACCCCTTGCCACCAACCCTGGCGGCAAGGGGCGTATCCCGGGATAAGCACTAGCTGCCCACCTTCTGGCGCTCCTTGAGGGCGGCCTCGCGCAGCTCGCGGCGCAGCACCTTACCCACTGCGCTCTTGGGCAGTTCGCTGCGGAACTCGTAGATGCGCGGAACCTTGTAGGCCGCCAGGTTCTCGCGGCAGTATTTGTCCAGCTCTTCCTGGGTAAGGTTGACGCCGGGTTTGGGCACAATGAAAGCCGCCACGGTCTCGCCGCGGTACTCGTCGGGCAGCCCCACCACGGCGGCCTCGGCCACACCGGGGTGGGCAAACAGCACCTCTTCTACCTCGCGTGGGTAGATGTTGTAGCCCCCCGCGATAATCATGTCCTTCTTGCGATCCACGATGTAGAAGTAGCCATCCTCGTCCATCCGGGCCATATCGCCGGTCAGGAGCCAGTCGATCTTGATGGTCTTGCTGGTCTCGTCGGGGCGTTGCCAGTAGCCCAGCATGATATTGGGCCCTCGAACGGCCAGCTCACCCACTTCGCCCGGGGGTAGTTCGTGCAGGTTCTCGTCTAAAATCTTGGCATCAACGCCCGGCATGGGAATGCCGATGCTGCCCATTTTCCGCTGCCCGGACAGGGGGTTGCAGTGGGTGCAGGGGGCCGCTTCGGTGAGGCCATAGCCTTCCACCAGCTTGCCACCGGTGAGGGCCTCGAACTTTTTAGCCACCTCCACCGGCAGCGCTGCCGAACCAGAGATGCAGACCTTGACTGTGCCCACCTTGCGCTTCTCGATGCCGGGAAAGTTGATGAAGCCGATGTAGAGTGTGGGGACGCCAGGGAAATGGGTAACCCCGTGCTTTTCGATGGCCTCGATGCAGGGCTTGACCTCGGGGCGCGGCAGCAGCACCAGTTTGTACCCAGCGGCCAGGCCGTAGTTCATGGCTACGGTCATGCCGTAAACGTGGAAAAAAGGGATGGCGCCCAGCATAACCCCCTTGCCCTCGAGCGCCTTCACCTCGTCGCCACCCCAGGCCAGGCTCTGGTAGGTGTTAGCCACCAGGTTGCGGTGGGTGAGCATGGCTCCTTTGGACAGTCCTGTCGTACCCCCGGTGTACTGCAGGAGGGCCACATCGTCGGGCTTGGCGGGGTAAGGCTCAGTAAGTGGGGTGGCACTGCGCAGGGCTTTGCTAAAGTCCAGCCGTTTGGGGTGTTGTGGCAGGTTCACCCAGCGTTTTTCCCGCCGGGCCTTGAGCGGGAAAAGCAGGTTTTTGGGGAAGGGCAGGTAGTCCTGGATGCCGGTGGTAAAGACGCGCTTGACCGGTACTTCGGCCTCTATTTCGGCGTACCGGGGCCAGAGCATATCCAGGATCACTAGGGTTTCGGCCCCGGCATCGGCGAGCTGGTGGCGTAGCTCGCGCGGTGTGTAGAGGGGGTTGATATTGACGCACACGCCGCCGGCAACCAGGGTGCCGTAAAAGGCGATCACAAACTGGGGGCTGTTGGGCAGCATGATGGCGACCCGGTCGCCCGGGCCCACCCCCTGGGCCTTGAGCGCCCCGGCGAACTTCAGCACCGATTCCCACAGTTGCCGGTAGCCGATGACCTTGCCCATGAACTCGAGGGCCACGTGATCGGGATACTTTTTGACGCTGTCGGCCAACAGTTGCCAGAGGGGCACCTCGGGCACCTGCACATCCGCGGGGACGCCTTTGTCGTAGTGTTTTAGCCAAGGTTTGCTCATGGTCTTGCTCCTGAAAGGTGCAGCTTGGTTTTTACCAAGTCTAGCAAATGCTGTACCGAGTTCAAGCTGTGCTCGTAAAGTATGTCGAGAACAGGATTTTAGCAGTCTGGCTTGAATGGGGCACACCCCAGCCAAGGCCCCACCCCCATTGCTTTCCCACCAAGCATCTGCCCCGCGCCCTTCCGCCCAATGTCAATCCATGCACAGTTGACGGGCCCTGGCTGGGATGTTTGACTAAAGCGGTATGAACCTACAAGAAGCCATCGCCGAGATCACCCCCAGTCTGATTGAGATGCGCCGGGACTTTCACCGCCATCCAGAGCTTGGTTTTCAGGAGGTGCGCACCAGCGCCAGGCTAGCCGAGTTTCTGGAGGGGCTGGGCCTCGAGGTGACCCGGGGCGTGGCCCAGACCGGGGTGGTGGCCCGGCTGCGGGGGGCGAATCCCGGAAAAACCGTGCTGGTGCGGGCGGACATCGACGCTCTGCCGATACAGGAAAACTCCGGGGTGCCCTACAGCTCCCAGACCCCCGGTGTCATGCACGCCTGCGGCCACGACGGCCACGCGGCCATTGCAGCCCATGTGGCAGCGGTGCTGGCCCGCTTCAAGGAGCAGATAGCCGGTGAGGTGCGCTTTGCCTTCCAGCCCGCCGAAGAGATTGTATCGGGCGCGAAGCCCATGGTGGAGGCCGGGGTGCTGGACGGGGTGGACTCGGTGGTGGGGCTTCACCTGTACAGCCTGATGCCAGCGGGTAAGGTGGGGGTGCGACCGGGCCCTTCCATGGCCGCCGCCGATGCTTTTACCATTCAGCTACAGGGCAAAGGGGCGCATGCAGCCATGCCCCACGAGGGCGTGGATACGGTTTTGATGGCGGCCCAGCTCACGGTGGCGCTGCAAAGCCTGGTCAGCCGCGAGACCGACCCCATCCAGACCGCTGTGATCACCATTGCCACGGTTACGGCAGGGGAGGGCGCCCACAACATCATCCCCGAGACGGCTACGCTCAAAGGCACCCTGCGCACCTTTGATGCAGGCCTGCGGGAAAAGCTCATGCGGCGCATTGGCGAGCTTTCGGAAGGAATTGCCGCGGCCATGGGTGGGCGGGCCGCTGTAACCTGGCTACCCGGATCGCCGGCGGTGGTCAACGACCCCCAGATGGTCGAACGTTTCCGGCGGGTGGCCCGAGAGGTGGTAGGGGAGGCCTCGGTGCTGGAAGTGCCCCCTGTGATGGGGGGCGACGATATGTCGGAGTTTCTTAACCGCCGCCCCGGGGTGTACTTCTGGCTGGGGGCCGGCGACCCCGACCCCAGCAAGAACCGACCCCATCACCACCCGGGCTTCTGGATTGACGACGAGCGCTCGCTGCCCCTGGGTGTTGAGCTGATCACCCGTACAGTGCTGGATTTCCTGTCCTAGCGGCTGATAGGAACAACGCTGGGTGTCTTGAGGGCACCCAGCGGCTCGGTTTGCTTGCAGGTGGGATGCGCTACGTGAGCCTCAGCAGGGCCCACAGGTTCAGAAGGCCTCGAGCCGTCCAGGCCAGGGTGCGGATCCAGTTGGTACCCACCAGCAGGGCGTGGGCCTGGGCCTCGAAACCCCCGGCCAGCCGCGCGTGCAGCGGCACCGATACCAGCAGGGTGGTAAGCCAGATCACCCCCAGCAGCGCCAGGCCCAGCCATCCCATCCAGCCTGGTAAGCCGGGCGGCCACTGGCTGAGCAGAAGGAGGGCCGTGCACAGCTCGAGCAGCATCAAAGGCCCCACCACCCAGGTAATGAGGCTCGAGTGGGCCGCATGATAAGCCGGAAACTCCGCCGGCCCCACCCGTGCAAACAGGGGGTAATGCACCACCTGCACCATCCAGATCAGGCCCACCAGAAACCAGGTGGCCGCCGCCTGCACCACCAGCAGCTCTTTGTACATACCCTCGCTCACCTAATTTGGTAGTCTTGCCGAGGCCTGCCAGGAAAAAGTGTCTCCAGGGTATGTTTGGAGGAGGGCGCCATAGCCCGGATTCCTGGATTCAGGTAAGCTACCCCAGGTATGGAAGCCCTGCTCAACACCGTTGTTCCCGTGGCGTTCATTGTGCTCATGGGCTACCTGGTGGGCAAGCGCATCGACTTCGACCTGCAAACCCTGTCCAAACTTTCGATTTACGTGCTGGTGCCGGTGCTGATCTTCGACGCCATGCTCAGGGCCAAGCTCACCGGGGCCAGCGTGCTGGGCATTACGGCGGCCTTTTTTATAGCTTCGGCAGGGCTCTATGGGGCTGCGCTGGTGCTGAGCCGGTGGTTGCGCTTGGATAAGGGGGCAACTAAAACCCTGATTGCCTCGGCGACCTTCCCCAACTCAGGCAACATGGGCCTATCGCTCACCTTCTTTGCCCTGGGGCAGCCCGGCCTGGATCGGGCTATTGTTTTTTTTATCGCCAGCAGCGTGTTGATGTTTGGGCTGGGGCCGGCTTTTTTGCGCGGAGGTGGTTTTCTGCAAAGCCTGGCCTTCACCCTGAGGCTGCCGCTGTTCTGGGCCCTGGCGGGGGGCTTGCTGGTGCGGGGGCTGAGCATTCCCCTGCCGCTGGGGCTGGACGAGGGGGTGCACCTGCTGGGCCAGGCCTGTATTCCGGTGATGCTGCTGACGCTGGGCATCCAGATTGCTCGATCCAAGCCCGAGTGGGGTGGTTTTGAGCTGCAAGCCAGCGCTTTACGGCTCCTGGCCGCCCCCTTGCTGGCTGCGGTGGCGGGCTGGGCGCTGGGCTTGGAGCGGCTGGATATTCAGGTTTTGGTGCTCCAGAGTGCCATGCCGATCGCGGTCAATGCCTTCTTGATGGCGGGGGAGTTTGGCGGCGACGGCCCTCGAGCGGCCCGGGCGGTGGTGGCTTCCTCGGTGCTATCGTTTGTTACGATTCCTCTGGTGCTCTTGCTGATTGGGGTGGGATAAAGTCCTAAGGCGCAGGGGGTGGGGGCAGCAGGGGTGAGCCCAGCTCGAGCTGCAACAAAGGGCTATTCTGCACCAGCACCACCAGCCGGTAGTAGCCGTCGTCGAGGCGCTCAAACCGGGCCTGGTAGGTGCCGGGCTTCTCTACCCAGATGGAGCGCTCCTGAAAGAGCTGATCGCCCTTGTACCAGCGCAGCTCGAGGTAGGCGGGCTCGGCCAGGCGCCGGACGGTGAGCCTGGCCAGCGCTCCGCGCTCGGTGGCCTCGAGGGTTCCGCTCACGCTGAAGCGATTGGGCAGGGTGGCCCGACCAGGGTCGAGCGGCACAAAGGTATAACGGCAGGCCGGCAGCAGAAGCAGCCAGCCAAGCAACAACAAGCGCCAGGGGTTCATAGTCCAAAGGCCGCCGTTACCAGGCTCAAAAGCGCAACTGGGGCGGTTTCTGCCCGCAGGATACGCGGCCCCAATGTGACCGGGGTGAAGCCCCTGGCCTGCAAGAACTGCACCTCGGCCTCACCCAGGCCACCCTCGGGGCCTGTGAGGAGCGCGGTGGGCTTGCTGGGATCGAAATGTTCGTGTAGCAGGGCCTGGGTGCGGGGCTGGGCCACGAAGCCCTGCTCCACCGGTGGGATCAGTTTGAGCTGTAAGACCGGCTGCACCTTTGGAACCACCGCGCGCTCGCACTGTTTGGCGGCCTCGAGCACGATACGCTCCAGGCGCTGGCGCTTGGCCTCGCTCAACTCCCGCACCACACAGTGCTGGGTGAGGATGGGCACAATCTGGCTCGCTCCCAGCTCGGTGGCGGCCCGCGCCACCTCGGCCAGGTGGTCGCCCTTGAGCAGGGCCACATACAGGGTGATGGGCTGGGGGGGCTCTTTGCTGGCCGGCCAGGTCTCCTCGACCTGCAGGCGAACCCAGCCGGGTTCGGTTTGCAGCACCCGGGCGCGGCCTTCCAGCCCTTTGCCATCGAAGACTGTAAGCCAGTCGCCCTCGCGGGCCCGCAGCACGTCCAGCAGGTGGTGGGCCTCGCGCCCGACAAGCTCGACCTGGGGCTGGATGCTTTCCACAAAGGCGCGATGGGGACGCATACAACTCAGCGGGCGGCGTAGGTCAGGCAGACCCACTCGCCTTCCTGCCGGCGGGCCAGCAGCCCGAAGCCGGCGGCCTCGAGGGCGCTCTTCACAATTCCCTCCCGCTCGGCCAGGATACCGGTGAGAATCAGGGTTCCGCAGATGCCGAAAAGCTCCCGGTATTTTTGGGCGAAGTAGGTGTGCAGCTCGGCGTAGAGGTTGGCCACCACCAGGTCGAACGGGCCCTGCACCAGGGGCGTTGGGGCCGGCTGGGCGGGGGGGGCTTGTGGTGCGGTCTCGGCCAGGGGGTCGTAGGCCTCGTCCAGGCTGCCCACCTGGAACTGCACCTTAACCTGGTTGCGCCGTGCGTTCTCGATGGCCTGGGGGATCACCGCGGGATCGATGTCGATGCCCAGCGCCTCGGCCCCCAGCAGCGCGGCCCCGATAGCCAGAATGCCCGAGCCGGTGCCCAGATCCAGCACCCGCATCCCCGGTTCAACCCGCTCAGCCAGGGTTTCCAGAGCCATGCGGGTGGTCTCGTGGTGGCCGGTGCCAAAGGCCATGCCCGGCTCAATGACGATTGGTTTTTCCGGGCCCTCCCAGGTATGCCAGGGGGCCAGCACCACAAAGGGCCCGGCCCGCACCGGCTGCAGGTCGCGCTTGTAGGCCTCGAGCCAGTCGGTATCGGGGAGCTCCTGCCACTCCCCCGGAAACGGCAGCTCGATGCGCTCGGGGAAGTAGGCCCAGACCTCGCCGGGTTTTTCCTCCAGACCCCGCGCGCCCAGCTCAAACAGCGCCGCCGAGTAGATATCGAGGGTTTCGAAGTTGCCGCGCAGGCGAAAAACGTGCATAACCGTAGTTTATCGCTTTTCTTCGAATCTTTGCGCCTACCCGCCGGGCAGCAGGCGCAGGCGCAGGCGGCCGGAAATCTCTTCGCCCGGCTCCAGCACCCGCACCCCCGTACTGTCCCAGCCCTGGCTCATCAGATTGAAACCATCGGTAGCGTGGGTGACGGGCTCCAGGGCCACGCTGCCATCGGGCGCGGTGAAGACTACCAGGTGTGAGAAGATGGGGTCGGCCTCGAGCACCATCTGCCAACCCGAACTGGGCCAGTCCAGTTGTAGCCGCCCCTTCCAGCCAGCAAAAACATGGTCTAGCTGGGTAGCCCCCAGCGGCCTTGGACGCGAGAAGTCAAACTCCGGTGGGAGGGCCTGGGCGGGCTGGGTGGGAAGGCAGCTCGCATCGGTCAGGTAGACGCCCTGGGCCTCGAAGGAGATCCGGGCTTCGTCCGAGAGGCCCAGGCGACGCATAAAGTATGGGTGGTGCCCGAAACCCGCCGGCATGGGTTCAGTTCCCACATTCGTCAGCATGGTCGAGATTTCCAGGTCATCCCCCTGCAGCCGGTAGGCCACTTCCACCCTGAAGGGGAATGGGAAGTTCAGGTCTTGGAGGCTGGAAGCATCGAAAGCGCAGCGCAGGGTGTGCCCGTCGAGGCGCTGTGCGCTCCAGGGCCGCCCGTGTACCTCGCCGTGGATGGTCTGCCGGCCATCGGGCCAGTTGGGGCGAAGCTGGTAGGTTTTCCCGCCAAAGCGAAAGCGCCCGTCCCGGATGCGGTTGGAGTAAGGGGCCAGGACGTAGCTCGAGGTATCGGGGGAGTGCTTCTGTGCCAGGGCCGCAGGCAGGGTAGGGCGCAGGATGGGCAGCCAGAAGCCCGCCTGGTAGAGCTCGAGGCCCACCACGCTGGCCCCCAGTTCCGGGGCAACCGTAAGACGTAGGCGCTCGTTTTGCAGGATCTCTAGATTCATCGGCCTTAGTCTGAGGGTTGAAGGCTAGAAAGCCAAGCCCCGTATCTGCCCGACCAGGGCCTCCAGGTACTCAAAGAACAGCGGGCCGTAGTGGGCCAGCTCGTCGCCCCCCGTGACCACCAGCGGGTACTTCCAGCCCCGCTCGGCCAGGAGGCGCTGGGCTTTCTCCAGGGGCCTCGAGCGGTGGGGCTTGGGCTCGTAGATGACCAGCGCCGGTTCCCGGCGCACCACCTCGGCCAGGTCGGGCTGGAAGTAGCTCTGGGGATGCTCGGCGAAGATGTTCTGCAAACCCAGGTGCCGCAGCGCCTCGTCCACGTAGCTGCCCCGGCCTGCCGTGATGGGGCCGCCCAGGTCGAACTCGAGGTAGACCCGCCGGGGCGGCAGCGCCCGGTGCAAAGCCTGGTAGCGCTCGTTTAGCCGGGCGCAAAGCCCGGTGGCCGCCTCGCTCACGCCCAGCAAGGCCCCCAGGACCGCGATGTTCTCCAGAATGCCATAGGGGCTTTGGGGCAGGGGTACGGGAAAGACGGGCAGCCCCCGCCGGTGCAGCTCAAAGAGCAGCTCCCGCTGCACGCCGGTGCTGATGAGCACCAGGTCGGGCTGGAGGCTTTCCAGCAGCTCCCAGCGCACCCGGGTGTAGCTCGAGACCACCGGCAGGGAGAGTGTAGCGGCGGGCCGGTAGCAGAAGGCGCTCCGCCCCACCACCCGCTCACCCAGGCCCAGGGCAAAGAGGGTCTCGGTCACGTTGGGGGCCAGGGATACGATGCGCCGGGCATTATCGGGCAGCTCGAGCGGCCCCAGCCAGTCGTGGGTGAGCTTCACCCAGCCACCTCCCGGTACCAGGCCTCCACCCGCTTGTGCAGGGTGTCCAGGTCGGCGTCGTTCCAGATCACCCAGGTGGCCCGGCGCACCTTTTCTTCCTGGGGTAGCTGGCTCCGGTCGCGGGCCTCGAACTCGGCCTCGCTTAAGCCGCTGCGGGCCATCACACGCGCCTTGCGCAAAGCGGTGGGGGCGGCCACCACCAGCACCCCGGCAAAATCCGCTTCGCGCCCGGCCTCGAAGAGCAGGGGGATATCCTGCACCACCAGGCGATGCCCGGCCTGCCGGGCTTTTTCGGTTTCTTCCTGCATCCGCCGGCGCACATAGGGGTGGAGGAGGGCCTCGAGCCGCCGGCGGGCCGCTGGGTCGCTAAAAACCAGCCGCCCCAGCGCAGCCCGGTTGACCTCTCCACCCGCGCAGGCCTCGGGAAAGGCCTGGCAAATCTCCGACTTTAGCACCAACGCTCCTTCGCGGGCATATTCGTCGGCGTCCAGAACTGTCACGCCCAGGGCCCGCAACCGCTGGGCCACCGTGCTCTTGCCGCTCCCAATGCTTCCGGTGAGGCCAATCAGGCGCATCAGGGCATAGCATACCGTTTGTAACGCCCCACGGTGATTTCTTCACCGGCCTATTGCTAAAACCCTGGCAGACTGAGGCCATGCGCCTGCTATTGAGCGCCGCCCTGATGGTTTTAGCAGCCTGCACCCCCAGCCCAGGGGTTTCCTACACCCCGGACGATTATCAACTGGTGCTGGATGCCGTTAATCAGGCCCGCGCCCAGGCCCGCACCTGCAACGCCACCCCTTACGCTGCGGCCCCTGCGCTAAGCTGGAACGGTTTGCTAGGAGAAGTGGCCCGCCAGCGGGCCGAGTACCTCCAGCAGAGCGGTGTGTTGAGCCATTACGAGGGCTCGAGCACCACCCCCGCGGTTGCCACCCGCAGTCTTCAGAACGGCTACCACTACGTGGAAATTCGCGAGAACCTGGCCCAGGGCTACGAACAGGCGACCGAGGCGGTAGCAGCCTGGCTGGCGAGCCCCCAGGGCCACTGCGAGACCCTGATGGCCCCCCACCTGCGTGAGATGGGCATGGTCAGGCGGGGGGACTACTGGGTGCTGGTGGTGGCCCAGCCCCGATAGGCGAACCGGCCCTGCTTCCGGTGAGGTATCTAGCGGCGGCGGCGCTTTTTCTTACCGGACTTCTCTGCTTTGCTAGGTGGGGCCTGCTCCTGGTCGCCCCCCCACGAGCCAAAGTAGATTTTCTGGGCCCTGACCTTGACCGGCTTCTGGAAGCCCCCGCGTTCCTCGGGGGGGCCCACCACCCGCCTCGAGCGGGCCCGGGCGTGTGGGGCCGGGCTTTTGGGTTCGGTAGCCACCACCTTGCGCGCCGCTTTGCTGGGGGCTTCGGCGGCTTTCCCACGCTTACCCCTACGGCGCTTTTTTCTCTTTGGCTGCTCGGGTTCGGGTTGGGTTTCGGTCTGGTAAAACTTTTCGGTCGGCACCAGATCAATCTGCCGCGCCGAAGGGTTGGCTCCTTCTATCTTTACTTCCATCTCGTCTCCTATGCGAATGCGGCGCTTGGTGCGCAGGCCCTCCAAGGCCAGCAGCTCTTCAATGTACTCGTAGTGGTCGTCCTCGAGGGCCCCCAGCCGGATCATGCCCTCCACCCCGTTGTCCAGGCTCACGAACACCCCAAACCCGGTTACGCCCGAGACCGTGCCCCGGAAGGTTTCGCCCTGGTGCTTTTGTGCCCACAGGCACTGGTAGTACTTGGTCAGCTCGCGCTCGGCACTCTCGGCGGCCCGCTCCCGCTCCGAGGCGTGCTCGGCAATTTTGGGGAAGCGCTGGGCCCAGTCTTCCTTGCGGGCCTGGGTCACCCGACGCTTGAGCAGCGCGCGCAGAACCCGGTGCACCACCAGGTCGGGGTAGCGCCGGATGGGGCTGGTGAAGTGCAGGTAGTGCTCGGCGGCCAGGCCGAAGTGCCCCAGGTTTTCGGCAGCGTAGCGGGCCAGGCGCAAGGAGCGCAACAGCAGGGTCGAGACCACGGCCTCCTCGGGGCGGCCCTCGGCCTGCTTCAGGATGCTTTGCAGGGCTTTGGGGCTTGGTTCACCGCCCGGCAGGCTATAACCCAGCCGGCCCAGGGCCGCCACCAGCTTGTTGTAGGCCTCCTCGCTGGGGTCTTCGTGCACGCGGAAGAGGGTGGGGATCTCTCGTTCGGCCAGGTGTTTGGCGACCACCCGGTTGGCCAGCAGCATCAGCTCTTCGATCAGGCTGCGGGCCCTGGGCTCTTTCTGCGGGATCAGGTGCAGGTTGCCCTCCTCATCCACCTCCACCTTGACCTCGGTAAAGCGGAAATCCAGCGCGCCCTGTTCCAGGCGGCGCTCCTTGAGGGTGCGGGTAAGCCCAAGCAGCAGCTTCAGATCGTTCTGGAGCTCGAGGCTCCAGTCGGAGGGGGCGGGGGCCAGGGCCTTTTCGGGGGCCTCGAGCGCCTCCGCGAAAGCCTCCACCTCGGTGTAGGTCAGCCGGGCCACGCTGCGGATCACCCCTTCGGCGAAGCGGTAGTCCTTGACCCGGCCCTTGGGGGTCAGCTCCACCAGCACCGAGAGCACCAGCCGGTCTTGGTGGGGCTTGAGCGAACAGATGCCGTTGGAAAGCTGCTCGGGCAGCATGGGCAGCACCCGCCCCGGCAGATAGACGCTGGTGGCGCGGGCATAGGCTTCGTGGTCGAGGGGCGAGAACTCCTTTACGTAGTGCGAGACGTCGGCGATGTGAATGCCCACGCGGTAGTTGCCGTTGGGGAGCAGCTCGAGGTGGATGGCGTCGTCGAAGTCCTTGGCGTCGGCCCCGTCAATGGTAAAAACCCGCAAGGCCCGGAAGTCCTCGCGGCGCGCAACTTCTTTGGGGTCCAGATGGGCCACTTTCTCGGCTTCGGCCAGGGCTTCGGGCGGGAAGACGCTTCTCAGCTCGTACTTGGCGATGATGGCCTCGGTCTCGACCTCGGGGCTATCCCCCTGGCCTAAGTAGCCCGCGAACTCCCCATAGGGCTCCTGCGGCTTGCGCCCGCTGGGGAAGGTGACCCGCACCACCAGCCGCGCCCCGCTTTCCAGGCCCTCGAGGCCCTCCGGCTTGAGCTTGAGCGCGGGCAGCCTTGGGTCGTCGGGTTTGAGCCAGGCAAACCCCTGCTTGAAGTACAGCCGCCCCACCACCTGATGATGGGCCCGCTCGAGCACCTCCACCACCACACCCCAGGGCTTGCCGTCGCGGCCGCGGCCCGGTGGGCGTGGCTCGGCCCGTACCAGGTCGCCGTGCCAGGCCCCGCCCAGGTGGCCCTTGGGAATGTAGAGGTCGGGCAGGTCGGGGTTGGTGGGAATCACAAAAGCAAAACCCGCTGCATGGGCTTGCAGGCGGCCCTCGAGGCCCTTTTTCCCCGGTCCCTCGGGGAGTTGGTAGAGCTTGCGCCGCGGCTCGACCACCTTCCCCTCGGCTACCAGCAGGTCCAGGGCTTCCTTGGCCTCGTCCTTGTCGAGCCGCAGGCTCCGCACCAGCTCGCGCAGACTGAAGCGCTTTTTGGGGTGCTGTTTGAGGTGCTCGTAAATCCGTTGTTCTAGCATGATGTTTTCAGAACGAGGCGCTACTCGCACCATCATAGAGCACCGGCGCCGAATTCTCGCCCCAGGCTACAGCACTCCCTCGAAAGCCAACTGGGTGGCTTTCAAAGCCCCCTCCAGGGCCTCGAGGCACTCGTCAATGTGCGCCTTCTCCACAATCAGGGGGGGCTCCAGCCGCACCACCTTGGGGTTGTTGAGGCCAAAGGCGGTCAGCACCCCCCGCGCCGCCAGCTCGGCCACCACCACCGCCCCGATATCGGCGTCCGTGAACTCGAGGCCCACCAGCAGGCCCCGGCCCCGCACCTCCTGGATGAACTCGGGGTAGGCCTGCTGCAGGCTGCCAAGCTGCGCCATCAGGTACTGGCCCATCTCGAGGGCCCGGGCGGGCATATCCTCTTCCAGCGTGACTTCGATGGCCGCCAGCGCCGCCGCCGCAGCCAGTGGGTTGCCCCCAAAGGTGGTGGAGTGAATCAAAGGCTCGGTTTTGTAGATGCTCAGGATTTCCGGGCGGCAGATGGTGGCCGAGATGGGCATCACCCCACCCCCTAGGGCCTTGGCGCTCACCAGGATGTCGGGTTCTACCTCTTCCCAGTCCACCGCCCAGAGCCTGCCGGTGCGGCCCAGGCCGGTCTGAACCTCGTCGGCGATCATCAGCACGCCCTTCTCACGGGTGATGCGCCGCACCTCCCGCAGATACCCCTCGGGCGGCACCCGGATGCCCCCCTCACCCTGGATGGGCTCCACGATCACCGCGGCGGTGTCGGGGCCAATGGCCGCTTCAATGGCCTGGGCATCGCCGTAGGGCACCACCGTCACCCCCGGCACCAGGGGCCGCGCCGGAAGCTGGTAGTGCTCGCGCGGTGTAACCGAAAGAGCCCCCAGGGTTTTGCCGTGGTAGCCCCCTTGGGTGGTGATAAAGCCAGGCTTGCCCGTGTAGAAGCGGGCAAATTTGAGCGCTGCCTCTACCCCTTCGGTGCCTGAGTTGCCAAAATAGACCATCGAAAGCTCGCCGGGGGTGATCTCGGCTAAGCGGGCGGCCAGCTTGGTGGTGGGTTCGGAAACCATCACCCGCACCGACATGGGCATTTTGTCAAGCTGGGCCTTGACCGCAGCCACCACCTTGGGGTGTCGGTGGCCCAGGGATAGGGTTCCATACAGGCCCAAAAAGTCCAGGTAGCGCTTGCCTTCGGTGTCCCAGACGTACACCCCTTCGGCGTGGGACTCCACCTTGTCCAGTCCGGTGAAGCGCAGCAGCCCGGCCAGACCGGGGTTGATGTGACGCTCAAACTGTTCAAAAAGGGTCATGGTCGGCCCTAAGTTTATCACGCCGCTGGGGGCTGCTAGCTCGCCGGCCAATCTTCCCGGGGTGGGGCCGGGCTGGGTTCAGTCTGACAGCAGATGCCTATGTAGGGGTTCTGCAACGGCAGCGGGAATCCGCACCGCTTTGCCCCTGGTGTCCTGGCAAAGGTGGCGGGTAAAGCCTTCGGCCAGCAGGGTTTGGCCCTTCCAGACCCGGTAGCGGTACTGCAACGTGCGCGAGGTGGCCTCGCTGAGCCAGGTTTCGACCTCGACCGTGTCGCCGAACCGGGCCGGGCTGCGGTAGGTTAGGCCAATTTCCACCACGGCAAAGGCCAGGCCCTGGGCTTCAATCTGGGTATAGGGAAGCCCAATCTGGTTGAGCCACTCCACCCGCGCGGCCTCGAGCCAGATCACATAGCTGCTGTGGTGCACCACCCCCATGGCGTCGGTCTCGGCGTAGCGGACGGTAATGGGCAGGCGTACCTTCATACTAGCTGGCGCTTCCCAGGCGCTCTACCAGCGCTACCAGTTCCGAGGAAACCGGCTCGATCAGTTCGGCGGGGCCTTCCACCATCACCCGCACCAGCGGCTCGGTGCCGGAGGGGCGCACGTTGACCCGCCCCTGGCCCGATAGCTTTTGCTCGGCCTCCTGGATGGCCTGGTGCAGCTCGGGCTGCTGCATGACCTTTTGTTTATCCGAGACCCGCACATTCTTCAGAATCTGCGGGTACATGGGCAGGGCCTCGTACCACTCGGAAAGGTCGCGCCCGGACTCGCGCATGGCCTTCAGGGTCAGGATGGCCGTGAGCATGCCGTCGCCGGTGGGGGCGTGGTCGAGGAAGAGCACGTGGCCGCTCTGCTCCCCGCCCAGGGTCAGGGCCGAGGCCTTGAGTTTCTCATAGACGTAGCGGTCGCCCACCGCGGTGCGGTAGAAGTTGATGCCGGCCTCGCGCAGTTTGACCTCGAGGCCCATGTTGCTCATCAGGGTGCCCACCACCCCCGGCTCGCGTCGTACCAGGGCGTTCAGGTAGAGCACGTGGTCGCCGTGAAACTCGCGCCCCTGCCGGTCTACCAGGATGGCCCGGTCGCCGTCGCCGTCGAAGGCCACCCCCAGGTCAAAGCCCATCTCCACCACCTGCTGGCGCAAAAACTCAGGGTGGGTCGAACCGCAGCCTTTGTTGATGTTGCGCCCATCGGGGGTGTTGAACATCACGAACACCTCGGCCCCCAGCCGCTGGAATAGCCGATGGGCCAGGCGATAGGTGGCCCCGTTGGCGGTGTCGAGGGCCACCTTGAGCCCTTCCAGGCTGCTTCCTTTGGAAGACAGGAAGTCCAGGTACATCCGCTCGGCCTCGCGGAAGTCGGAGACCGTGCCGATGCCATCGGTCTTGAACTCGCGTTCCAGCAGGCCCTCGATCTCGCTTTCAGCCTGGTCGGGCAGCTTGTCGCCCGCAGCGCTAAAAAACTTGATGCCGTTGTCCTGGTAGGGGTTGTGGCTGGCGGAGATCATCACGCCGGCGGTGGCCTCCAGGGCCTTGGTCAGGTAGGCCACCCCCGGGGTGGGCAGCACCCCCAGGTGTTCGACCTGCACGCCCTGGGACATCAGGCCCGCGGCCAGGGCAGCCTCGAGCATGTCGCAGGACTGGCGGGTGTCTTTGCCCAGCAAAATTACCGGCCGCTTGACCGTGCTTTTAAAGAACGCCCCTGCTGCCTGGCCCAGCTTGAGCACAAACTCGGGCGTCAGCGGTGGCTCCCCGGCCACGCCCCGCACCCCGTCGGTTCCAAAGTATTTACGTTCCATCTTGCACAGTTTATACCTACTCCGAAAGGTATTCGGTTCCCTTGCGGAAAGCCGCCCCATCTGTCACTTTGAGGCTATGCAAAAGCTCGTGGCCCTGTTTCTCCTGGGGGGCTTTTCGCTGGCACAGCCTGCGGCGGGCACCTCGCCCTTTGTGGATGTGCCGCCCTGCCACTGGGCCAGGGCCGCCCTCGAGGCCATTGCCCGCCCCGACCCCAACCTGCGCCCCCAACCTTCGGCTCTGCTGGCCGAGAACGCCCTGCGCCAGGTGTTCGAGGGCCTGAAGTGCAACGACCCGGTCTGGAGCCAGCGCTTCCTGCGGAACCCTTCAGCGGCGTTTGGCCGCAGCGGGGTTCGGCTGGATGGGTTTAGCCTCGAGAACCTGCAAACCCGGCTGGCGGGCAACCAGGCCACCCTGCGCTTCAGCCTGCTGGCCGTGCTGGACGGCAGTCCGGTGCGGCGCAGCGGCGAGGCCCAGTTGGTGTTCGGCGAGCAGGGCTGGCAGGTGGTGTACGCCAGCCTGGCCGCCCTCAACCTGCCAGTATTTCCTCGCTAACCAGGCCCACCGACCGGGCCAGCCAGGCCCGAAACTCGGCCAGGCCCCGGTGGAACATCCGGGCCCGTTTCTCGGACTTTTTGCCCTTGCCGACCTCGGCGGGCACCAGCCCCCAGTTGGCGTTCATAGGCTGGAAGTTGTCGGGGTTGGCGCTGGCCAGGTACCGCACCAGGCCGCCCAGCATCGTCGCTTCGGGTGGAACCAGGGCTTCCTGACCCTGGGCCAGCCGGGCCGCGTTGAGGCCGGCCAGAAAGCCGGTGGCTGCGGACTCGAGGTAACCCTCCACCCCGCACAGCACCCCGCTTACCAGCAGGTTCGGGTGCGCCCGGAACTGCAGGGTCGGTTCAATCAGCCGGGGGGCGCACAGGTAGGTGTTGCGGTGCATCACCCCGTAGCGCACGATCTCGGCGTTCTCCAGGCCCGGTATGCTCTGCACCACCAGCTTCTGGTCGCCCCACTTCAATCCGGTCTGGAAGCCCACCAGGCTCCACATCTGGCCGCGCCGATCCTCGGCCCGCAGCTGCACCACGGCGTAGGGCTCCTGGCCGGTTCGGGGGTCGGGCAGGCCCACCGGCTTCATGGGGCCAAAGCGCGGGGTGTCGAAGCCGCGGCGGGCAATTTCCTCGATGGGCATGCAGCCCTCGAAGAACTCGAGCTTCTCCCACTCGTGGGGGGTGTGCTTGCGGGCCTGGCTTAGCACCTCGTAAAACCGGCGGTACTGCTCCTCGTTGAGGGGGCAGTTCAAATAGTCGGCGCTCTGGCCGTACCGCCCGGCCCGGTAGACCACTTCCATGTTGATGCTCTCGCCCAGCACCACCGGCGCGGCGGCATCGTAGAACCCCAGGAATTCATCGCCCAGCAGCGCGCGCAGGTGCTCCGCGAGGGCATCGGAGGTGAGCGGGCCGGTCGCCAGCACGGTAATGCCGTCCGGAGGAATCCTCGTTAGCTCTTCCCGCACCACCTCAATGTTCGGATGGGCCTCGAGCCGCCGGGTAATCTCCTGCGAAAACCCTTCCCGCTCTACCGCCAGCGCCCCGCCCGCCGGAACCCGGTTGTGGTCGGCAGCCTGCATCACTAGCGAGCCGGCAGCCCGCAGCTCAGCCTGCAACAAGCCTTTTGCGTTGGTCTCGCCCTCACCCCCCAGGCTATTGGAGCAGACCAACTCAGCAAAGTGTCCGGTCTGGTGGGCGGGGGTCATGCGCCGGGGCCGCATCTCATACAGCCGAACCTGTGCCCCCAGCCGGGCCGCTGTAAACGCCGCCTCCGCACCCGACAGGCCAGCTCCAATCACGTGCACCTTCATCATCCCTGTAGTGTAATCCAGGCTTCACCGCCCGTACACCTTTCTATGGCACCATACACTTACCCCAACTTGTACTCGTTCTCTTTCCGCCGTGCGCGTAATCCACCAAGGGAGGTAGCCATGCGTTTCAGGGAGGAGTTGGTGCTCAACATCCGGGCCCCACGCGAGGCGGTTTGGGCGGCTTTCCAGGACTTCTCGAACTGGCCGGTCTGGGCCAAGGCCATCAAGGAGGTGAGCCGCGAGGGCTCGGCCTGGCGCTTCCGGGCGCGGGGGCAGCCGCCGGTGGATCTGGTCTGGGTGGCCGAGGCCACCCAGCGCCGCCCCCCCGAGTTCTTAGAATTCCGCAGCGTGCCGGGGGTGCCGCACAACCTGGAAATTTCGGGCTGGTTGCGCCTGAGCGAAACCGAGGATGGGGGCACCCACCTCGAGCTCCTCTTCGAGGGTCAGCCCCACTACGACAGCCCCCTGCTGGACAAGGCCGCCGAGTGGTACGCCACGCTCTTTGGCGAACCCAACAAGCTGCTCAAGGTAACCTTTGAACAGTTCAAGGAACACCTCGAGAAAGCGCACCATTCGCCAAAACTTTCAGCCTCCACAGCCTGACGCACGCCATCGAATCCCCCAAGGGCCTTTGGCTGTGCTGTAAGGGGTTGTGGGTGATTTGCGCCTGCCTGGTTGCTTTTGGCAGCCTGCCGTAAGATAGGCGTATGGACAGAAGAATACGGGTGCTCATTGCCAAGCCCGGCCTGGACGGTCACGATCGCGGGGCCAAGGTGGTGGCCAGGGCCTTGCGCGATGCCGGCATGGAGGTGATCTACACCGGTCTGCGACAAACCCCGGAGATGATCGTCTCGGCGGCCCTGCAAGAAGACGTGGACGCCATTGGCTTGTCGGTGCTGTCGGGGGCCCATATGCACTACTTTGGCGAGGTGCGCCGCCTGCTCAAGGAGCAGGGTGCCGACGACATTTTGCTCTTTGGTGGGGGCATCATCCCCGACGAGGACGTGCCCCATCTCAAAGCGATGGGCGTGGCCGCGGTGTTTGGCCCCGGTACCAGCACCCAGGACATTGTGGAGTTCCTACGCCAGGCCACCCCGCAACGCTGGGCAGCCCAGGGCTGAGCCGTCCGGGAGATAGATCATGACAACCCCTCGAAAAACCTCCAGGGCCAGCGGCAAAAAAACCGCTTCCAAGGCCAAGCCGCAGGTAAAGCCCACCGCATGGGTCAGGGTGCCCGAGGAAAGCGAAGTACCCGAGGATGTCCGGGTGTTGTTTGGCAAGTTCAAGGAAAAAACCGGCTTCATCCCCAACGTGGCCCGTAACTTTGCCCTCACCCCTGAACACTTCCTGCGTTGGTTTCGCTACTACGACTTTTTGATGCGCAACGAAGACCAGAGCCACCTGACCCGCAAAGAACGCGAGATGATTGCAGTGGTGGTCTCTTCGGCCAACGAGTGCGAGTACTGCTTAGCCTCGCACTCGGCCTACCTGCGCGAGATTACCGGCGACCCTGTTTTACCGGATGTGCTTGCGGCCAACTATCGAAGGGCCCACCTGACCCCTCGAGAGCATGCGCTGCTGGAGTTCGCCTACCAGATCACCGTGGACTCCGCCTCGATGAGTTCCGCCGATGTGCAGATGTTGCGGGCCATTGGGCTTTCCGACGAGGCCATTTTCGAAGCGGCCCAGGTTGCGGCTATGTTCAACTTTACCAACCGCATCGCCAACGCCATGGGCTGGGTGCCCAATGAGATCTACTACCATCTGCATCGCGATAAAAAATAGGCGGGTGTTATGGAAGGACTGAAACCGTTTGGTCTATGGGCCCTGATTGCAGTCCTGGTGGGCGCGCTGGTCTACCTTGCCCAGTGGCAGGGCTGGATTTCTGCCGCCTTTCCGTACTGGGCGCTGGGCATGGTGCTGATTCTGGCGCTGGGCTTTGCCAACCTGCTGGCCCGCGGGCCTCGCTAGCCATGCATACAGCACCCTATTTATTGAGCACCGAGGGTTCGGAAGATTAGTTTGCAGTAATGGCTTGAGAGCGCCTCGAGGGTAAGCTTGCCACCCGGACGGTACCAATGGTATGTCCAGTTGAGCGCCGAAAGTACAAATAGGGTGGCGAGCCGGACATCCTCAACCTGAAACTGACCCTGCTGCACGCCCGCTTCAATGACCCTACGGAAGTGCGCTTCATAGGCATCCCGCCGGGCGGTGATTTTTCTTTGCAGATCGGGGTTCAGGAACTTCCACTCGTGAAAGAAGACCGTGGCGTTGTCCAGTTCGCGCACGATCACCTCGAGGTGACCCCGCACGAGGCGCTCGAGCTGTTCCCTGGGCGAAAGATCGGAAGGCACGGCCTCGGCGCTGCTTAGAAACTCGTCCGCGGCCCGGTTAACCAGCTCAAACAGCACCTCCTCCTTCGACTGAATGTGGGCATACAGGCTACCCCCTTGTAGGTTCACGGCTTTAGCCAGATCTCGCATCGAGGTAGCATGAAACCCCTGTCGGCTAAATAATTGACCGGCCGCATTGAGAATTTCGCTGCGGCGGTTGGCTTTACCTTCCCTGGCTTCTTCAAACGAACGGTCGTTCGCCACCTTGGCGCGAGTATAGGATGTGTGGGGTGTGTCGTCAATCCTGCTTGTTCAGGACGAGCTGTTCGGGCTGGGATTCTACCGATTTTGTCTGGCTTGACGATACGAGAAGCGAAGCCTACAATACCTTTTGCTGCTGCGACGCGGTGAGCGTAGCTCAGCCGGTTAGAGCACCGGTCTGTGGAACCGGGGGTCGTGGGTTCAAGTCCCATCGCTCACCCCAAAGCACATGGGGAAGGGAGTCCTTCCCCCCTTGCGCGGATGGTGGAATTGGTAGACACGCGAGACTTAGGATCTCGTGCCGCAAGGTGTGGGGGTTCAAGTCCCCCTCCGCGCACCAGCCAGCCCCGGTAACCCGGGGCTTTTTTGATACCCCCGGCCGCTATGGCAGGAATGACCAGCCGTTGCGATACTTAAGCAGGAGCGCCTTTTCAACCAGCACCTTGTTGAAATCGCCCAGCACGTTGGGTAGCATCACCTGGAACTGCCTGGGCGGAAACAGGCGATCGCCCAGAATGATGACCTCTTTGTTACCGGCGTCCATCACGCAGACCGCCGGCATGGAACCAAAGGATTTGCAGTGCAGGTTGTTGAGATTTCCATGCAAAATTTCGCTTATGTTGCGAGCGGCAACCTTGGCCATCTCGTCGGTGGGAAAGCCGGTTTTGGGCACACCAAAGGGCACATCGTTTTTGAAAGGGTTGGGTACCTTGGCTGCCAGGCCCACTGCAAATATGTTGGGATACCGAACGCTCTGGTAGCCATCCGTTACCTCTACGAAGCCTTTGGCATCGGTTAGCCCGGGGGTGTTTTTCACCACCTCTGCACCCTCAAAAGGCGGTACCAGCATGGTGAACTTGGAGGGCAACACCTCACCGCTAGAGAGTACCACGCCATCGGGGCGAACCTCGGTTATGGCGGCGTTGACGTGGTAATCTAGGCTCTGCATCCTCATAAAAGCTTTGAGCATGGCTTCCCCGCCGCGCATGCCGCCAATGCCAAAATGGCCGAGCCAGGGTTCCGGTGTGACCCAGGTAATGTGAACCTGTTTGCGCTTGCCGGCTTTGCGTATCTGGTGATCGAAATTAAACAGATACTCGTAGCCAGCACCCATGCAGCTTGCGCCCGGTACGGCGCCGATGACGACCGGCCCCGGGTCTTGCAGAAACAGCCTGTAGGCCTCGTAGGTTTTTTCTGCATCGGCTGGGGTGAAGATGGAGTGCGAAAAGCCTTTGGGCCCTAGGCCGGGTATAGCGTCCCAGACCAATCTGGCGCCTGTGGCAATAACCAGAAAGTCGTAGGCGAGCGCGGTTCCATTGGCTAGTTCAACCGTATTGTCTTGTGGTCTTATTCTGGTTGCCTCGCTCAAAACGAACTCGATGCCCCCACGATGGAAGGTGCGCTCAGCGTCGAAGGTGATATCGGAAACCTTCCGACGGCCAAACGGTACCCAGATTAGCGAGGGGATGTAGACAAACTCTTTCTGCCTCGAGACCACCACAACCCTGGCCTCTTTGCCCAACCGGCGCTTTAGCTCAAACGCGCTGGTCATGCCGCCAAAGTTTCCGCCGATTACCAGGATGGTTTTCATAACTAGCTCCCTGTCTCACAGGGTACTCTGTACCGGAGGGGGGTATACAGGGTCACTTGTCCCCAACGGGGTGTATCTCAAACCCGTTTGGGGTTGTAAACTATGACCTTGGCGACCCCCGCGGTCGAACTCGAGGTGTGTTGTGGCAGAAATTCTAGAACGCGATGGCTACAAGGTAAAAATCAAGGTGGAGGTTCCGGCCAGCCAGGTCGAACAGGCCTACCGCTCAGTTTTAAACGACTATGCCAGCCGGGTCAGGGTTCCGGGCTTTAGACCCGGGAAGGCTCCGGCGAAGGTGATAGAGGCCAAGATAGGGAAAGAGCTTTTGCTGGACGAGGTTAAAGAGGCCTTGCGCGATGAGACTTTCCCCAAGGCGGCCCGTGAGCTTTCGCTTCTACCGGTAGGGGCCAGGGTTCTGGAAGAGCACCTGACTTTTGGGGAACCCTTCGTTTATACGGTGGAGGTGGAGAACTACCCGGAAGTAAAACTGCCCGACTGGCGGAGCTTTAAGCTCGAGGTCGAGACACCCGAGCTCACCGACGAGGTGGTGAACCGGGCGCTGGAAGACCTGCGCAGCCGCTACGGTGAGATGGTTGCGGTCGATCGGGAGGTTCAGGCCAACGATCACGTGTTTATCGAGACCGAGGACGGGGGGCGCTTTCCGGTGGTGATGGAGAACGCCCAGCCCCATGTGCGCGAGGCCTTGCTGGGCAAGAAGGCCGGTGACGAGGTCTTGGTGCCGGTAAAGGACGGCGAGACCGTGGTGCGCGAGGTTAAAACCAAGGTTCTGGAGGTCAAGGCCCTGCAGCTTCCCGAACTGGACGACGAGTTTGCCAAGACCGTCGGTGAAGACAACCTCGAGGCCCTCACCGCCAAGGTTCGCGAGAGCCTCAAAGCGCAGTTTGAGCGGGAGACCCGCAACGCCAAGGCCTCGCAGCTTTTAGAAAAACTGGCCGAGGCCCTCGAGGTGGAGATTCCCCCCTCCATGCAGCAGCGCGAAGAACGCAGCCTGCTCCAGAGCCTGGCTGAGGATTTGCAGCAACAGAGGCTCGATATCAACGAGTACCTGCAGCAGCTCGAGCGGGATGGCAAGCTCGAGGAATTCAAGCAAAACCTCAGCCAGAACGCAACCAAACGCCTGCGCCGTTCCCTGGCAGTAGAAGCCCTGGCCGAAGAGCTCAAGACCGCACTGAGCCAGGAAGAGTTTGATGAATTCCTGGCCGAACTGGCCCGCTCCTACCGCACCACACCCGCGCGGCTCCAGAATGAACTCGACCAGGAAGCCCTGGCCCGCCTCAGAATACAGCGCCTGCACGATAAAGCCCTGCTCGAGGCGGTGCAGATTCTCGAGGGCGCATCGGCCTGAACATTCGCCCAATCCAGCCCCCCGAGCCTGCCAAGGGTAGGGGGTTTTCTGCTTTCAAGGCGGGTTTATCACGCTCGTTGACCTGTTTTTTTGAGGGTCGCTATGTGCGCCAATGCCCTCTTGGCCCGGCCCGCCAGCATACAATAGAGCCGATATGATCGTTCCATATGTCATCGAACAAACCGCTCGTGGTGAACGGGTTTACGACATTTACAGCCGCCTGCTCAAGGATCGCATTATCTTCTTGGGCACGCCCATAGACGCCCAGGTGGCTAACACGGTGGTGGCGCAGATTCTCTTCCTGGCGGCGCAAAACCCTAACCAGGAGATCCGTATGTACATCAACTCGCCCGGCGGCGATGTGGACGCGGGCCTGGCTATCTACGACACCATGCAGTTTGTGACGGCCCCCGTCTCGACCATTTGTGTGGGCCTTGCTGCCTCCATGGGGGCGGTGTTGCTGGCGGCGGGTGAGCCAGGCAAGCGCTACGCGCTGCCCCACTCCAAGGTCATGATCCACCAGCCCTGGGCCCGGGGCCTGGGGGGTCAGGCCACCGATATCGCCATCCAGGCTGAACAGATCCTCAAGACCCGCAAGGTGCTTAACACCATCCTGGCACGGCACACCAATCAACCCCTCGAGAAAGTGGAGCGCGATACGGAGCGGGATTACTACCTGACCGCTGAAGAAGCTGCGGCCTATGGACTGGTAGACCAGGTGGTTAGCCGTGAAACGCACTAAGCCCTCCTGTAGCTTTTGCGGTAAACAGCACCCCGAGGTAGCGCACCTTATCGAGTCCCCGCTGGGTGAGGTGTACATTTGCAACGAGTGTGTCGACCGGGCCAATGACCTGCTCGAGGCCGAGCCCAGGCCGAGTTTTGTGGGGCCGCGCCACCTGCCCAAGCCGGCTGAGATCAAAAGCTTCCTGGATCAGTATGTGATCGGGCAGGAGCTACCCAAAAAGACCCTTTCAGTTGCGGTCTATAACCACTACAAGCGCCTGCTGCATCCAGAGGCCGAGGTTCAGAAGTCCAACGTGCTGCTGATCGGCCCTACCGGAACCGGCAAAACCTTGCTGGCCGAGACCCTGGCCCGGATGCTGGATGTGCCTTTTGCCATCGCCGATGCCACCACCCTGACCGAGGCTGGCTATGTGGGCGAGGATGTAGAAAACGTGCTTCTGCGCTTGCTGCAAGCGGCGGATTTCGATGTCCAGGCAGCCGAAAAAGGCATCATCTACATCGATGAGATCGATAAAATTGCCCGTAAGTCCGAGAACCCCAGCCTGACCCGCGACGTTTCGGGTGAGGGGGTGCAGCAGGCCCTACTTAAAATCATCGAAGGCACCGTAGCCAACGTACCGCCGCAAGGAGGACGCAAGCATCCCCACCAGGAATTTATTGCGCTGAATACCAAAAACATCCTGTTTATCCTGGGTGGGGCCTTTGATGGCCTCGAGCGCATCGTGCAGTCCCGCGTGGATCAGAACCCCATTGGCTTCACGCGCCCCAAGAAAACCGAGGAAAAGCCCGAGGTGATCCCGGAAGACCTGGTGCGCTTTGGCCTGATTCCCGAGTTTGTGGGCCGGATGCCGGTGATGGTACAGCTCGAGGCCCTGGACGAAGAAGCCCTGGTGCGCATCCTAACCGAGCCCCGCAACGCCCTTATCCGGCAGTATCAGGAACTGCTGCGCATGGAGGGTATCGAGCTTCGCTTTACGCCGGGGGCCCTGCGTGAGATCGCCCGCCGGGCTCTAAAGCGCGGCACCGGTGCGCGTGGTCTGCGAGCCGTTATCGAGAAGGCTATGGTAGAGCTGATGTTTGAGCTGCCCACATCGGGCATTAAAGAGGTGGTCTTTGACCTACCTCACCTGGATAAACCGTTGATGGCCCTCGAGGAAGCCCGCTTGCGCCAGGCCTCCTGACCCAAGCCCGAATAACCAGCAAACAACCCTCGCCTGAAGGCGAGGGTTGTGGTGTGTGGGGGTTGCGCTAAGGCTTGGCGGGGCTGCTGCTACCGCCTTGATCGCTGCTGGACTGGCCGGCCAGGGCTTTGTCGAGAATTTCCTGCCAGCTATCGTAGGGGCGCTGGCCGGTGTACGTCTCCCCATTCACAATAAAGGATGGGGTTCCGGTCAAGCCCAGGTCGGTTGCCAGCTTCTGATCGGCCAGAACCCCCGCCCGCTTGCTGCCCGACTTGAGGCACTGCGAAAAGGTGGCTGGTGCAATCCCAATTTGTCCGGCCAGGTCGGTAAAGTAATTGTCAAGCGCCTCCCCGCTGAGGCCCGCCCACTGCATCTGAGCGCGGAAAAGCGCCTCGTGATACTCAACGTACAGGTTGTGGTCAGCCGCGCAGGCTGCCGCCTCTCCGGCCCGGATCACGTTTTCCTGCCCACCAAAGGGAAAGTCGCGGAAGACGTAGCGGATTTTTCCGGTATCGATGTAGTCGCGCTTGATAAGCGGGAATACCTCGTTGGCGTGGTCGCGGCAGTGGCTGCATAGATAGTTGGAAAAATCCACCACGGTTACTTTGGCCTCGGGGTTGCCGATCACAAAGCGCGCACCGGCGGCTGCGTCTGTGGTGCTGGCAGTGGGCTTGGGCCGCAAGACCACGAATAGCACAGCGGCGATGGCGATGGCCAGAACAACCACTACAGCAAAAAGAGTCCTCTGCATGGCTTAGATTCTATGCCTTGGTGATGAAAAATTGCACGAACTATCTAAGCCTGAGACTGCCGCGCATCGCCTTCGTCGGTCAGCCAGAAGGGGGCGGCGTCCCTCGAGACCATGGTTTCTGCCGCAATGGCTTCTTTGAGATCTTTGGGTAACACAAACATGGCCTCGATATAGGGTGCATCGAGGTGTTTGAGCGGTAGCTGCCGCTCGAGAATGCGGGCCTCGAGGGTGCCCTCGCTCAGGCCGGTTATGTCGACGGCATCGGAGGCCACAATAAAGCCGAAATTGAGCATAAAGCCGGGGATATAGTTGTGATAGCTGCGGGTATGCCTAAAAACCTGCTTGACCGTATTGTGCACAACCGGGTGCATCTTGTGATGGGTGAGCAGGATCATGCCTGCTTGCATGGCCATCAGCCCACCGGGGTTGAGCCGCTCTTTGATCAGCTCGTAAAACTCTACTGTAAAAAGCAGGCGGGCGGGGTTGTCTTCGCCGATGGGGTCGTTCAGGTCAACGATGATGACATCGTAGGTATCGGGGTGGTTGGCCAGCCAGCCTCGAGCGTCCTCGGTCACGATCTGGGCCCGCGGGTCGTCGAAGGCCCCCTGGTGCCACTCCGGCAGCAGGGTACGGGCCATCTCGACCAGCTCCCCGTCGATGTCGCACATCACGGCTTTTTCCACGCTGGGATGACGTAAGACCTCACGCAGCGTGGCCCCCTCACCGCCTCCCACGATAAACACCGTGCGGGGGCTGGGATGGGCCAGCATGGCCGGGTGCACCAGGGTTTCGTGGTAGATGTACTCATCTCGCTCGGTTGACTGCACGTCCTTGTCCAGCACCAGCACCTTGCCAAAAGCGCCGGTCTGGAAGATGAAATAGTCCTGAAACTTGGTGCGCCCCGCCGCCAGCACCTTGTTCATGCGGCGGTAGAGGGCCTCATAGGGTGTGACCTGCTCAAGAAAGTACATTCCGTATTGCATGGCGATTCCTCCAGTGGTGGGTTGCAGGCTGTCGGGGCCAGGACGCGTTAAGATGGGTCGCTGGCATGTGCAGCCTGGGCGCGGCGTTTGATCTCGTGCTCGTTGCCGCGCCAGAAGCGGAAGGCCGATTCCTCCTGGGCACCGAAGGCCCGGGCCAGCCCGCGCAGCACCGATTCGGGGTCTACGTCGTGTTTGTAGAAGTAAAGATCGAGCGCGGCCGAGGCCTTGTCCTCGGGCCAGGTGTGCATCATCACCGCGGCCACAGGCGAAAGCACCGCGGCGGAAAGCCCCTGCGGGTAGAACTTGTAGACCGTGGCTTGTACGCTTCCGGGAGGAGCGCCCAGCTTGAACACTGCGTCGCGCAAGGCCAGTTCAACCAGCTTGGGGTTTTCAAGCACTTCCAGGTTGCAGCCATAAATTTCGGCAACCCAGCGGCCTCCAGAAATCGTGCTCACGGCAAAATATCCTAGCATAGATAGTTGCCGATGCGAAATGTGGGTTGGATGGGCTACGATGCAGGGTGGGCGTGGGCGTGTTTTTGCCAGTTGAGGGCCCAGACGCTGTGGGCTATCAGCACCAGCAGAATTATCACCCCGAGCGCGTCCATGGGTTCAGCTCCGGAGAGCAGCCAGCCGAGGGGGCTTGGTGTGGGCAGCCCGGTGGTGCGGGTGAGCAGGTAGATGAGGGCGGTGAGGCTGCTGATGGTTTGCCCTGCCCAGACAAACGGACGGGCCTGTGCTTTGGGAACCATGCCATTGTGCATAAAGCCCAGCATCAGAATGAAAAACCCAGTAGCCATAAGTAATGCCAGGCCCCACAGCATAATTTGCGCATAAAAGAAGGCTTGGGGTTGCTCGAGCAGCCACCGATTCGGGCTGATGGCCCCACAGGGCCCCCCACCCAGCGGCGTGCCGGCCCATCCCAGGAGCTGCAGACCAAACGGCGTGAACATCAAAGCAACCAGCGCCCCGAGTTCCCGGTCGCGAATACCGAACATGCACCTATACTGACCTTCGGGCCGGGGTTTGCGAAGGGAAGAATATCCCGGCTTTTACAACTGGTTTTGACGGTTGTAGGCCAGAATATATTCGACCGCTTCAGCAAAGCCATCTTCGCGCACATGCCCGGTGATGTGCCTGGCTGCAGCGCGGATAGCCTCTACCGCATTGCCCATGGCGATGCCGAGCCCGGCCTCGCGGATGGCCTCGAGGTCGTTGTGGCTGTCGCCGATCATGGCGATTTCGCTCAGCGAGAGACCGTAGTACTGGGCCAGCCAGCGCAGGCCCGTGGCTTTGGAAACACCTTTGCGGATCACCCCAGCGATGACCTCGCGGGGGCTGATGTACTCGGCCAGATCGATGGAAGGCAGGGCGACCAGCTCGGGCTTAACGCTCTCCCACAGGCCCAGGTCGCCCACCACAAACCACAGCCGCACCAGGGTTTCTTCGATCTCCTCAAGGCGGGCTGAGCGGGCCTCAACCCCGGTGGTCTCGATATGCGATAGCAGCTCTGGGGGCATCAACCCTTCCTCGTAGTAGCGGCCCCCCTCAGCCCCCATCAGGTCGAAGGGCAGGGCATGGGCTCGAGCCAGTCCAACCAGCTCGCTGAGATGGGGCAGCGGATCCGCTTGCAGCGAGCGGCCTGTTGCATCGCAGACCGAGGCTCCATCGTTGAAAACATGCGCCCCGTTGGGTTCCAGGCGCTTGGCGTACTCGAGGCCGTACCCCCCCTGGGGCCGTCCCGTGCATACGGCGAACCTGAGCCCGTGCCGGCGGCCTTTTTCCACTGCTTCCCAGGCCGATGCTGGAACGCCCAGGCTGCGGCCGGCATAGAAGGTTCCATCGAGATCTAGGGCTACGAGTCTGATCATGAGGTTTTTTAGATAGTATTTTCACGAATAAGTTTTATCGTGAAAATAAGTACAAAGTGCTATGATCGCGCATGATTCTGAATTATCTCCAGGGCCTGCTCCAGGCCGCAGGCCTCAACCGGGCCAACCACCCGTTGCGCTGCTTGTTTAACCCGCTCCGGCGCGTTGCCCATGGCAATGCCCAGACCGGCTGCCTGGATTAGCTCGAGGTCGTTCTCGCCATCGCCCACCATCGCGCACCGACTCAGATCCAGGTCCAGCCGGGCCGCCACCCACTCGGCGGCAGCCCGTTTGGAGACTCCGGCGGCTGTAACCGAACTAAAGCCCACCCCGGGCATTCCCGGGCTGGTGGCCTCGTGGAGTTCCACCTCCGTCATCTGGGCAATCTGCGCACGCACCGCCTGCCAGGCAGGGGAGGCCCGCCAGACGAACTGCACCCGCACCACCTGCGCACCCACATCGTCTAGACCGCACACAACAGCCGGGCAGCCCAGCATGCTTTCGTGAAACACCAGGTCGGGGTGCTGGCTTTCACGGTAAAAACCGCCCTCAGCGGTATAGACCTCAAAAGGCAGACCATAGGCCCGGCTCAACGCAAGGAGCCGTTGGTAGACCGATGGGGGTAGCGTGGAGGCCTGTACCACCTCACCTTGTCCGGAGACCACCACAGCCCCAGACTCGAAAATGTGCAGGCCCGCAGGGTCTAAACGCTTGGCATACTCGAGCGCGAACCCTCGCCCCGGTCGCCCAGTACAGATGCTCAGGTGCAGACCGGCGGCTCGAGCCCGTTGAGCGGCCTCCCAGGCGCACTCGGGTACACCCTGGGGTCCAAAGAGCGTGCCGTCGATGTCGATCAGCACCAGTTGAATGGGTAGCCTGGAAATCTTCTGGAGCATCAGTCTGCAACCACCTTTACTTGGATGTTAGGCGCCTCCCCTGGGGGGCTTAGTTGGGGCTTCCGCCCAGCTCGATCACCCCGTGCTCGGCGATCACCGCCGTACCCCCGATGAACACCCCCAGGATATTGCCGGCTGGGCCGTATGAAACCCGCACCTCCACCTGCCCGGGGCCGCCCATGCGATGGCCCTGGGTTACGCTCAGGGATACCTCGCCCTCCCAGCGAGGCACCACCCCGGCGCGGGCCAGCAGGGCACCAAGGGCGGCGTTGGGCGAGCCGGTTACCGGATCCTCGGGGATGCCCAGGGCGGGGGCAAAGGTGCGCGCATAGAAGCGGCGGGGGCCGTAAGGCGCGTAGGCGTGAATGGTGGCTACCTCGAGCGCGTCGGATAGCTTAGCCAGTTGCTCCATGTCGGGCTCGAGGGCATCCACCAGCCCCGGGGCCACCAATGGCATAAAAAGCGTCCACAGGCCGGTGAATGTGATGCCGTAGGGCAGGCCGCGGTGTATGTAGCGCTCGTTGGCCCCCATCACCTCGATGACCTCTTGCAGCGCTCTCCAGGAAGGAGGGTCGCGGAAGCGGGGGCTGGGGCTCTGCACCATGGCCCGCCGATCGGCCACCTCAACCAAGAGCGACTCCCCAATGGTACGCAGATACAGCTTCCGCAGGCTGTTGGGTGGCTCGATTTCTCCCGAAAGGGCAACGGCCAGGGCCACCGCGGCATGTCCGCTGAACTCCACCTCACCGTTGGCCGCGAAAAAGCGCACCTCGAAAGTGGCGCCCTCCCAGTGGGTTACGAAAGCGGCCTGGGGCTGTCCTAGCTTGGCAGCCACCTGCTGCATCTCCTCGGTGGTTAGGCCCCGCGCATCCAGCACCAGGGCGACCCGGTTGCCGCCGCCCGGCACCTCGGTAAAGGCATCGACCAGATGGTAGGATATGCGCCCCCCTCTAGACATGCCTCACCCCATGCGTGTTTGCCAGTATGGAACGCCGGCCGCTCATACCTCACTCCGCACGGCCAGTCCCACTGCGGCCAGCTGCGCCTCGTCCACCGGGGCGGGGGCGCCGGTGAGGGTCTCCTTGCCCTCTTTGTTTTTGGGAAAGGCGATTACTTCGCGGATTGACTCCTCACCGGCCAGGTGGGCTACGAAACGATCCAGCCCCCAGGCGATCCCCCCGTGGGGTGGCGCGCCGTAGGATAGGGCCTCGAGCAGAAACCCAAACTTCTGCTGGGCTTCCTCTGGCCCGATGCCCAGCAAGGCAAACATACGCTCCTGCAGGTCGCGGCGATGAATGCGAATGGAGCCGCCGCCAATCTCGCTGCCGTTGAGCACGAAATCGTAGGCATAGGCCCGCACCCGACCGGGGTCGGTATCCAGCAGGTGCAGGTCTTCCAGGTTGGGGCTGGTGAAAGGGTGGTGCATATAGGTCCAGCGGCCGGCTTCCTCATCCCATTCCAGCAGCGGAAAGTCCACCACCCACAGGAACTTAAAGCCCGGCTCAATCAGGCCAAGCTGCCGTCCAAGCTCCAGCCGCACCGCTCCCAGGCTCTCGACGGTTTTGCGCCAGGGGCCCGCCACCAGCAGAAGGGTATGTCCCTCGGTGAGGCCCAGTTGCTCGGGTAGGTGGGCGGGGATGTAGCGGGCAATCCCGCCCGATAGCGCCCCGTTTTCGAACCGGGCCCAGGCCAGGCCGGCGGCGCCTTTGGTTTTTGCAGTAGCCTCGAGGGCCTCGATCTCCCGGCGTGATAGCAGACCTGGCACCACCAGGGCCTTGACCACCTCGGCCCCGGCGAACGCGCGAAACTCACCTCCCCTAAAGGCCTCGGTTACGTCCTGTAGCTCCAGCCCAAAGCGCAGGTCGGGCTTGTCTGAGCCGTAGCGGTTCATCACCTCGGTATAGGTCAGGCGGGGGAAGGGGAGGGGGGGTTCCTGGCCCAGGGTCTCACGCAGGATGAAAGCGGCCAGCTCCTCATTAAGCGCGATGATGTCCTCCTGGGTTACAAACGACATCTCCATGTCGAGCTGGGTGAAGTCGGGCTGGCGGTCGGCCCGCAGATCCTCGTCGCGGAAGCAGCGGGCGATCTGGAAATAGCGGTCGTAGCCAGCCACCATCAACATCTGCTTAAAAAGTTGGGGCGACTGGGGTAGTGCGTAGAAATGGCCGGGCTCGAGCCTCGAGGGCACCAGAAAGTCCCGTGCGCCCTCGGGGGTTGAACGGGTGAGGTAGGGGGTCTCCACACTGATAAACCCGTGCGCGTCCAGGAAGCGATAAATTGCCGCAACCACCTTATGCCGCAGCCGCAGGTTGTGGTGCAGGCGCCTGCGCCGCAGATCCACCACCCGGTTTCTGAGCCGCACCTCTTCGCCCACGTGTGGGTCGTCTTCGCCGCGCCAGCCCGCATCAATGGGGAAGGGCGGGGTTTTGGCTTCGGCCAGTACCTCGATCCGCTCAGCGATGACCTCCACCGCCCCGGTGGCGAGTTTAGCGTTGAGCTGATCGGCCGGGCGAAGGCGCACCGAGCCTTCTACGCGGATGACCCACTCGGCCCGCACCCGGTCGGCTTCGCTAAAACAGGCGGCTTCGGGGTTGACCACCACCTGGGCCAGCCCCTCGCGGTCGCGCAGGTCTATAAAAATCAGGCCACCCAGGTTGCGCCTGCGGTTGACCCAGCCTTCCAGCACCACGGTTTGACCGGCATGATGTTCGCGTAACTCCCCACAGTAAAGCGTACGACGCATAGGCTTTAGCATACCTTTTTGTGAAAAGTTATCAAAATCGAAGTGCGGTAAAGATTTTTATCACGAGCAGTATTTATCGTGAAATAAATAACAAATCTGGAGACCGCTGCCCGGCCTCACTTTAGCTCCGGGCCTTCGAATAGGCTGTGGAGCTGTAGGGGCTCGAGCGCCCTTTGCTCGCCGGTTTCCAGGTGTTTCAGGGTAACCACGCCTCGAGCCCGCTCGGCCTCACCAATGAAGCCCACATAGCGAGCCCCTTTCTTGAGGGCGTCCTCGAGGGCCTTGCGTGGGCTTTTGGGGGTATAGCCGATCTCCACATGAATTTTAGGCCGGAGCTGCTCGGCCAGGGCCAGCACCTCGATTTTGGCCGCCTCGTCCAGGGGGGCCAGGTAGAGGGTGGGGCTGGGGTCGGCCGGCAAAGCCACCCCTTCTTGCTCGAGGGCGATGGCCAGGCGCTCAACCCCAATGCCGAAGCCCACACCGGGCAGCGGCGGGCCGCCCAGCATCTCCGACAAACCGTCGTAGCGGCCGCCACCCCCCAGGGCCGACTTGGCCCCAATCCCAGCGTGGTGCACCTCCCAGGCGGTGCGAACGTAGTAGTCCAGGCCCCGTACCAGGCTTGGATCCACCGTGTAGGCGACCCCCAGCCGATCGAGGTAGTTGCATACCTGTTCGTGGAATTTTTGGGCTGCCGGGCCGAGAAACTCCAGCATAGGCTTGGGCTGTAGCTCAGCAATGAGGGCCTGGTCGCGCTCGCTTTTGGAGTCGAGGATGCGCATGGGGTTGGCTTCGACCCGAACCCTCGAGTCCTCCGATAAATCACTGGCATAGGGGCCAAAAAGCTCCCGCAGGTACTGGTTATAACGCACGCGATCCTCGGGGTCGCCCACCGAGCCCAGCTTGACCTCGAGGTTGCGGAGGCCCAGGGTTTTGTAAATTCGCACCATCAGCGCGATGGCCTCGGCGTCCAGCAAGGGATCCGACAAACCCAGGGCCTCGTAATCGACCTGGTGAAACTGCTTGTAGCGGCCTTTTTGCTGACGTTCACCACGAAAAATAGGCCCCCAGGTGAACAGCCGAACCGGCTGGGGCCAGACCTTCATGCCGTGTTCGTTGAAGGCCCGCACGATGGCCGCGGTCGGTTCGGGGCGCAGCGCCAAAAGCCGCCCACCCCGATCTTCGAATACAAACATCTCTTTCTTGACCACGATGTCGGAGGTAAGCCCCACCCCCTTTTGAAAGACCTCGAGGTATTCGAAAATGGGGGTGTATACCATCTGAGCCCCGGCTCCGCGCAACACTTCCTCGGCGGTGGATATGATGTAGCGAAAAACCGGCTCTCGAAAAGGGTACTCCTTGGCCTGGGCGAAAATGTCGTTGGTTCCGGGAACGGCCTTCAACATACGCCCTATTCTAAGCTGAACGGGCGTTTTTTCGGCCCGGCATCACCCCTCCGGCGGGTCGTTGATGGATTCGCCTGGGATTTCGCTCTTATCGGCGTACATCCGCTGGTCGGCAAGCTGTAAAAGGGCTTCAGCCGTCTGGGCTTCAGTAGGGAAACTGGCATAGCCGATATTGGCCGAAAGGCAAACCCCGCCCATGCAAATCTTTGAGATGGCCTCGAGGATTCGAGCCCCTACCACCCCGGCCACCTCCTTGGGGGTCTGGGGCAGCAGCACGGCAAACTCATCCCCACCCCAGCGGAAGACCATATCGCCGGCCCGCTGGGTCTGGCTAAGCGCTCGAGCCACCGCCACCAGGGCCTGATCGCCCATAACATGGCCCAGGCGGTCGTTGATGGGCTTAAAGTTTTTGAGATCCACCACCAACAAAGTGAGGGGGTACTGGTAGCGGGCTGCCCGCTCACACTCCTCTCTAAGTCGCCGATCGAAGGCCCGGCGGTTATACAGGCCCGTTAGACTGTCGGTGAGGGCGGCTTTTTCCATGGCTTCGCGGCTTTGCAGCTCGTGGGTCAGGGTGGCAATGGGGGTGGAGAATAGCTGCACCGCGTTCAGTGAGTCCTCGGCGAAGGCCTCGCTGTCGTGAAGGCTATCCAGGTTCAGATAAGCCAGCACCTTTCCCTGGTGGCTCACCGGCAGGCACAGGTTGGCCGCGCTGCCCTTTGGCAAAAACTGCGACTGGTGCAGAATGCGCGGCTGGCCCCGCAAGGCCAGGCCCCTGTCGTGTCCGTACCATTTTAGAAACTCGGTTTCGCTCCAGCGTTGGTCGCAGGCCCACACCGGGCCCACCGCCGCCTGGCATACGAATTCACCCCCCTCGCGCACCCACAAACTACCCGCATCGCTGCCAGGCACCAGCTCCACGGCGGCCTCGAGGATGTGCTGGTGTACCTGGTGTGAGGGGTAGGACCAGGCCTCGGTGAGCAACCGGTTAATCCGTTGGTAGAGCTCCTCTAGCAAAACCCGTTCCAGGGCAGAACTGAGCAGCCGCTCCACCCCCAGGAGTATCTCTTTTCGGCTGCGCGTCCAGGCCACCTGCTTTCGACTGCCCAGCACCAGCACCACCCGGCCTTTCATGGCATCGCGCGTATGCACCGGGTAGGCCACCAGGCTTTCAAAGCCCAGCGCCTTCAGCTCCGGAATGGCCTCGGGCAGGCTCGAGTAATGCTCGGAGAATTGAGCAGCACCCGACTGATAAGCCTGCCAGGTCAGCCCGTGGGTGTAGGGGAGCCTGCGGGCCAGCGGTGTGAGCCGGGGCCTTAACTCTCGAGGCATGCGCCAGGCCAGCCCGTGCATGGCCCCCTGGCGGTACTGAAAAATCGCTCCGGCCTCCATATCCAGCGCGGGTATCAAGTAGCGCAGCACATCGTCGGCTACTTTTTGCTTATCGCTGGCCGAGGCCAGTTGGTCGGCCACTTTTAGCAAGAGCCGGCGCAGCTCGAGGTTGTGCAGGTGCTCGAGCTGCCGACTGATGGCCTGGGCCAGGCGAAAAAACAGCTCGCGTTCCTGCCGACGCCAGGCCGCTTTACCCAGAAACTGCAAGACCGCCACGGTTTCGTCGCGTATGCGCAAGGCGACGGCCAGCTCGTGAAATTCCGGCTGCGCACCGGGTGCCCGCCAGCCAACCAGGGGAGCCCCCCGGCGGTCTTGTACGCTTGGAGTGCTCCAGTAAACCTGGCCTGGCCCCTGCAAAGCCTGCTGCACCAGCGGGCTGGGGGCCTCGGGTGGCCGGGTTCCCGAATCTTCCAGCAAGGTTAGTCGGCCGCTGCCTGAAGGCACCCAGACCAAGAGCCGGCTACCCTGTAGTAGCTGCGCGAGCATGGCAGGCAGTTGGCGCAGGAGCTGCTCGCGGTTTCCAAAGCGGGGTACAACCTCGAGGCCCTGTAGAAACACATCCTGTAGCTGCGCCATCTGGCGGGCCTGTTGATGCGCTTTGCGCAGGCTGCGCCCCACCTGATCGGCCAGGTAGGCCGATAGCAGCAAGATAACCCCCATGACCAGATGATCCAGGGGGTTGGTGCGAAAAAGAACCAGCGCCAGCACCGAGCCCAGAGCCGAGGCCAGACCCACCCCCAGCCCATAAATGCTGGTGGCTACTGCAGTGAAAAACATCATCCACGGCAGGGCATAAATGCCTTCCCGGTCTAGGGCATACACAGCCACAACTGCGAGAACAGAGCTCACCAGAATGATGGGGTAGGGCAAGACCATGATTGGTACACCGGTCGCATCTACTCTATCAAAGTTTTAGATTGCCCACGATTAAAGACTGTGTCATGGACGGGTGTCTTTGTAACGCTTGCCGGTGATTAATGCACCAAAAAATCGAATTCAGAAACCTATTATGCCGCTCATGAGGATTGTCTCATTCGTTATGGTCTTTGTAACGGCCTGGAGCCTGGCCCTTCCGCTGGACGTGCCCAACGATCACTGGGCGGCCCCAGCGGTGGAGGAAGTCGTCAAACGTGGGTGGTTGCAGGGCTACCCCGGTGGTACCTTCCGGGGCGAGGTGGCCCTCGACCGCTACCAGCTCGCCACCACCCTGGCCAGGGTACTGGCCGACAGCCCGCTGCCCATACGGGAAGCCGAGGTGCGTTTTAAAGATGTTAAACCCAACCACTGGGCCCTGCCGGGCATCCGCCGGATGGTAGGGGAGGGGCTGGTGCAGGGTTTCCCCGACCAGACCTACCGGGGGTCGTCGGTGCTGACCCGGTACCAGCTTGCGGTGGTGCTGGACAAGCTGGCCCAGAACCTGGAGATTGCGCCCCCGGCCAAGGCTATGCGCCCAGGCGACCTGCCCGGCGGCCACTGGGCAGAGGCGGCGGTTTTACGAATGACCGCCCTGGAAGTGCTGCCATTGGGCTCGGATGGCCTATTCAGGGGGAATGAGCCGGTGAACCGTTACCAGATGGCCCGGGCTCTGTGGCGCATCGGTCAGCTCACATCCGCAGGCAACTCGGTACCGGTTGGTTCACCCGTTGCTGCGAGCAGCCCGGTCGCTGGGTCGCCTGGGGTCGTTCAGCAGGCCCAGGCCCGGCCAGCCGCAGCAGCCAGTGGCGCCGAGCCGCTCACCCGGGTGCAGACCGTTCAGCCACCCGAGGCGCAGCAGAGCACGCCGTTGGCCGCTGTGAGCGCGGTTGCTTTGCCGTCCGAATGGGCTGAGGCTTCACTCGAGGCCAGCTTGGTGCACCTGGGGCAGGCGCGCCCAAGCGGCCGCGCCTGGGCCACCTTCAAGTACAACGATCGGCAGGCCATGGGCCTACTGCGGCTCGAGGAGAAACCCATTTTGGAAGCCTTTTATCCGCTCAACGAGGCCGTATCGGTAGCCAGCGAGGGCTGGGCCTGGCTCGAGGGTGGACAGAAGCTTATGCGCCTCGACCTGAAAAGCCAGACCGCGCGTTATTTCGGCCCCATCGGCCAGCGCGAGGCACGAGAAGCCCTGCCGCCCGTTTTTGCAGCAGGGGTGGAGCAGGGCCTGCTGGGCGGGGTGGCCCTGGATGAAAGCCGCAACTACCTGGCGCTGATCAACGGTCGGCCCCTGTGCTTACCCGACTGTACCAAGGCCGCGGAATCGGTGGTTTTGCGCCTGGTGTTGCTGGGCCTAAACCCGGACGGCCTGTTTGCTGAGTATGCCTACCTGCTCGAGGCGCCCGGCAACCGCGTGGTGGGCCTGGCCTGGCCCAAGCCAAGGCTGCTTTTGGTGCACGAGCACGACGGCAAAACCAGCCGCATCTTTGCGGTGGATCTCAACGAGGCCGACGACCTGGCCTTCACCGAGTGGGACAGCCCGGAGGCGGGCCTGGAACTGAAGCCGCGGGTAAAGCCGGTGGTGAAGAAACTGGTGCTCGAGGCCCCCCTGGAACGCCCCAGCGGACTGGCCATTCTGAGCCCGACCGAGGTCGCCACAATTCAGAACGGCCTCGTTCGGCTGCGCCTGGAGAAACCCCTGTGGTAAGTGTAGGTTAGTTGGGTATGGTGAGCCGGGTGGGGTTGGGGGCCTGCATGGACTCTTCCTGCTCCGCCCGGCGTACCACGGCCTCGCTGCCGAGCAGGCTCACCAACTGCTCCCGGGAAACCATCCTTCCTCCGTACATGTACACCAGCCCTCGGCGCTGGTGGGTTACCACAAAGGGCACGCCGTTGTGGTAGCGCACCAGCGTGTTGTGACGCCGGGCATGTCGGAGCATACGCGCAAGCGCCCGAACGTTCTGATCTGTTTTTTGCTGCTGGGCATGTGGATACCAGACCGAGAACAAAATGACGAACACCAGGCCCGCCATTAACAGGGCTGCTGCAAAGTTGGTCTCCATACGCTGCGCAGTATAGCCAGGGGTGCTGTGATGGGCTGCGTTACCTTAAGGATTGCTAAATTGGGTCGGTACAAAATGTCCACTTATTTCCCTAAGTGCGCATTTTGTATACTGGGGGCATGCTGGTTCCTTTGGCAAACTGGTATGACCCAGCCAAGCGACGCCTCGAGGCTGTCCGGGCCACCCAGGAGCGCAACCAGGAGGCTTTGCTCGAGCTGCTGGAGGCCTACCTGACCCTAAAAAGCCGTAAGCGGGCTACTTTGAGTCCACGCACCCTCGAGAACTATCGGCTGGCGGTGCGCGATTACCTGGCCTGGGCCTGGTCAGAAACGCAGTCGCTGGAGATTCTTAAAGCTTCCAGCGACGACCTCGACCGTTATATCGCTCACTTACAGCTCTATGGCGGCAACCTCGAGCCAGGTGAGCGCCAGCGATTGAAGCCCGGCTCAATTGCTACCTATCTAGCAGGTGTGCGGGCTTTTTACCGGGCGCTCGAGTGGGCCAACGCCGCCAAACTCCCACAGGTGCATTCACCCCGCGACCCCACACCCCCGGAAGAACGCCGCCCTGCTTTGCCAGAAGATCTATATAAAAAGCTCTTAGATCACCTATCCGGGGCCGATCCTGAGCACCGCCGCGATCGCCTGGCGGTGCGCCTGATGGCCGAGGCCGGCCTGCGTATTAGTGAAGTGATTAACTTGTCGCTGGACGACCTGAGCCTGGCCGAGCGCCTGCTGCTGGTGCGCGCGGGTAAAGGCGGTAAGCAGCGCACGGTTCCGCTTTCCAAATCCCTGGCCCAGGAAATTCAGGACTGGCTTAAGCTACGCCTGGCCCATGCAGCCCCCAATGAGCAGTCGCTGCTGATCAACCTGGGGGGTCGTAAAGCCTATGGGCGTGCCATGACCGACAAATCCCTGCGCCGAATACTCAACCAACACTACCGCGACCTGGGCTTTCCCAAACGCTACTATGGGGCCCACATGCTGCGCCATACCGCCGGAACCCGCATATATAAGAAGAGCCGTGATCTGCACGCCACCGCCCGCCTTCTTGGGCACGCCAACGTAAACACCAGCGCCATCTACGCCAAGATGGATCTGGCGGGCCTATTTGAGGTGGTCGACAGGCTGGAAGAGTAAATCCGGCTGGAAGCCCGCGATTACGCTAAGCCAGCACGGGCTTTTATGCTAGGCTCTGGGAAGATGATCACACAGAGAGGGCTGCTCGAGCTGTTCAAGGTGGTTACCAGGGTTATCTTCAACCTGGTTCTGGTGGCTTTGCTGATAGGGTTGCTGGTAAGCGTGGCCCGCACCCTGCTGGATCTTGGCCTGGCCGTCAGCCAACCCACGGTGCGGCTGGGCCTCAAGGATCTGGTCACCAATGTGTTGTCCTTGGTGATTGTGCTCGAGCTGGTGCGGGCGTTTGTAGACTACTTCGAATTCGACCGCATCCGGGCCGAGATTTTGGTAGAAGTGGCGGTTGCCTTTGTGCTGCGCGAGATGATGCTGGGTTTGTTTGCCGGCGAAATCAAGGGGCTGGATATTTTGGTTTGGAGCGCGGGCATTCTGGCTCTCATTGGGGCCAGGGCCTTGGCCATTGCATTCCCTTACAGCAAGGGGCCCGCGCGGTCTGGCCAGTAGCCAGAAAGCCGCTTTGAGGCGTATATACTTACCTCGAGGGAGCCCAAATGGACATTTTCTTTCAGTTGTTCTGGCTGTTTTTCATCCTTTCAGCCCTCAGCCCATATCTCACCCAGCAGATGCTGCTGGCAGCAAGAACCCGGCGGATTACCGACCTCGAGCGCAAGCGCAAGAGCCGCGTGATCACCTTAATCCACCGGCAGGAGGGGTTTTCCTTTTTGGGCATTCCATTTGCACGTTACATTGATATAGACGATTCCGAACAGGTTCTGCGGGCCATCCGCATGACCGATCAAAGCGTACCCATCGACCTGATCCTGCACACCCCTGGTGGGCTGGTGCTGGCTGCCGAGCAGATCGCCGAGGCCCTTCTTAAGCATCCCGCCAAGGTAACGGTATTTGTACCGCACTACGCCATGTCGGGCGGAACCTTAATTGCCCTGGCTGCCGACGAGATCGTGATGGATCCCAATGCGGTGCTGGGGCCGGTGGATCCCCAGCTTGGGCAGTATCCGGCTGCTTCCATCCTGCGCGTGCTGGAGCAAAAGCCCATTGCCGAGATCGACGATCAGACCCTGATTATGGCCGACGTGGCCCGCAAAGCCCTTTTCCAGGTAAAGCGTACGGTGGCCGGCCTGCTACGCAAACACTTTGATGAACAGAAAAGCCAGGAGCTGGCTGAGCTGCTCTCCCAAGGCACCTGGACGCACGATTACCCCATTAGCGTGGAAGAGGCGCGCAGCATGGGCCTTCGGGTCTCAACCGAGATGCCCTTGGAGGTTTACGAGTTGATGGGTATGTACCCCCAGCCACGGGGCGGGAAACCCAGCGTGCAGTATGTGCCCCTGCCCTATGGGCGGGAGGAGCCCAGACCCAAGCATCGCTAGGCCAGGGCTTCCTCACGCTTGATGCTATACACCCGGCTCACGCCCTTCTCGGTGGTGACACCGTACAGCGCATCGCAGGCCTCCATGGTGCGCTTCTGGTGGGTCACCAGGATGAACTGGGTCTGATTTTTAAAGTGCTGCAAAAACCGGCAGAAGCGCTGAATGTTGGCTTCGTCCAGTGGGGCATCCACCTCGTCCAGCACGGCGATGGGGAGGCCGCTGCTCTCCTCCCCTACCTCCGAAAGTGCGAACAAGAAGGCCAGGGCGCCCATGGTGCGTTCGCCCATGGAAAGCAGGTTCAGGTTGACCGTGCGCTTGCCGGCAGGCTTAAGGATCAGCTCGAGGCCCTGTGTGGAACGCTCGAGCTCCACTTCCGCATCCAGCAAAGCCCCCGCGTACTGGGCAAATTTCTCCTTAAACACCCCGTAGACCTGCTGCATCCGCTCCTGGTAAGCCGAGGCCACCTGGTGTAGCTCGGCCTCGAGCTTACGCACGGCCGCCTCAGACTCCTGCAGGGCTACCTCGAGCCTGGCAATATCCTCACTCAGCAGAGCGTATTCCTGTTCGGCCAGGTGATTAACCGGGCCCAAAGCCTCCAGGGCCGCCTCGGTCTCGGCAAGGAGCCGGGCCAGGCTGCGCGACGAGCCCTCCTCAATCGGGCCGGGGGGCAGCGCGGAAAGTTCCTGCTGTAGGGTCTCGATGGTGGCCTCGCGGCGGGCCTGGGTCAGATGGAGGGCCTCGAGGTCGGAGAGCAAAGCGTTGGTGCGGGCGATCAGCCGGGTTTCTTCTTCGGAGAGCGCACGGGTACGGCCTCGAGCCGCGCGCAGCCGTTCCTCCAGGTGGCCCAGGCTCAGCTGGGCCCGGTCTCGCTCAAGCGCGTCTTTGCGCGACTGGAGCGCGGCAAGCCGCTGCCCAAGCTCAGCCTGCTCACCGCGCAGGTGCTGTAAGCGGGCCTCGAGCTCGGCGATCTCGTTCTGCGCCGTCGCATAACGCGCCTGGTCTTCGCGGTAGCGCTGCCAGCGAACCTCGGCCTCGCGCTGCTGGGCAAGCTGGGCGCCGAGGGCCTCCCGCTCGCTGCGCAGGGCCTCGAGGCGCTGGGGGTTCGGGGGCAGCACCGGCTCAGGGGGCTGGGGTGGTTGAGCCTGTCCCCCCAATGCCGGCAGCCGGGCCAGGCTTGTACGAACGGCTTTGAGCTCGGAGTCCAGCTCGGTCTGGCGGCGCTGAAGCTGGGTCAGGTTGAGGCTGGCCAGCTCGGCCCGCAACTGCTCGGCCTGGGCAGCCAGGGCCAAGGCCTGGGCCTCGAGGCGCGCAGCTTCGCTTTGGGTGTCGTGGAAGCGCCGGCGCAGGGCCAGCATCTGCCCGCCTTTTTGCAAACGCCCGCCGGTAATGGCACCGCTGGTCTCGAGCAGCTCCCCTTCCAGGGTGACGATGCGGGGATGATCCGGGTGCTGCCGCACCAGGGCCAGGGCCGCCTCGAGGTGCTCCAGCACCAGCGTCTCCCCGAGCAGGGTGGGGAGGGCCTCAGGGCAGAGCGGTAGCTGCACCAGGTGGCGGGCCACCCCCACCACACCAGGGGTTTCCGTCCAGGGAAGACGCTCGTGTCGCGCTCGAGGGGGCTTGAGCAGGGTACGGGGCAGAAAGGTAGCCCGCCCCCCCTGCTGCTTCAAGTACTGCACAGCGGCCTGGGCAGCCCGCTCGTCTTCGCAGAGCACCCACTGCATGCGCGCGCCCAGGGCCACCTCAACGGCCAGCTCCAGACCCGCCGGCACTTCGATTAAATCGGCCACCACACCCATCAGGCCAGGAATGCCCGAGGCGCGGGCCCGCTTGGGGCCCTCGGCCAGGTCGGCACCGGAGCGCAGCAGGGCCTCCAGGCGCCCCGCTTCAGACCGGGCGGCGCGAGCTTCGCTGCTGGCCTGCCCTTCTTGCCGAACCAGCTCGTTTAGCCGGCTGCGCAGGGTGCTTTCTCGGAGCTGTGCCTCGGATAGTTGCGCCTGAAGGGCTGTCCGTTCTGCTTCGAGCCGGGCCTGATCGGCCTCCAGCGCTGCTCGTTGCGCCAGCATCTGCTCAAAGCTCGCCTTTTGCGCCTCGTAGGTGGCCTGGGCCTGCAAAAAGCGCTCATAGGCTTTCTGGGCCGAACGAATCTGATTTTCTTCGTTCTGGATGGCGGCTTGCAGCTCCTTAAGTTGCTGCTGCAGGCTTTGCAAAGCCGCAGGGGTGGGGGGGGCGTCGGCTGGAGCGATGGGGGCTTGCAGGCTGCGCAGCCGGATGAGCCGGGTCTCGCCCTCCCCTATCTCCCCGGCTATCCGGCGCAACAGTCCTTCCAGCGAGGCTCTTTCCTGCTCCACCAGCTTTAGCTCACCGCTCAGGGCCTCGGCCTGCCGCAAGGCCTCGCTGTGGGCGTTCTGGGCGGCTTCCAGGGCTTCAAGGGCCTGACCCTTCTCCTTTTCGATGGCCTGCAGGCGCTGGGTGGTTTCGGCCTGCTCGCGCTCCAGGGTCTGGGCTTTTTGTTGGGCGCTGTTTACTTCCTGCTCGGCCTCGCGGATACGGGCGGCCAGCACGCTGCGCCGCAGCAGCAGGGTACGCGCCGCCAGCGCAGCCGCCTGGCGCGCAGCCTCGGCCTGCTGGGCCTTTTCCGAAATGATGGCCTTTCGCTCGGCCAGCTCCTGGGTGCGGGTCTGGAGCTCGAGGGTGGCGGCCTGCAGGCGCTCTTGGGTGGCTTTGCTAGCCTGGGTAACCGCGCGCAGCCCGGCTGCTTCCTCCAGGTAGGCCAGCAACACCTCGGGGCCGGCTTGCAGGATCTGGCCCACCTCGCCCTGACCCACAATGGCGTATCCGCTCCGCGAAAGCCCGGTTCCCATCAGGGCTTGCTCGACCTGGCGCAGGGTGCTGCGGGCACTATTGAGCCGGATCTCGCTGCTGCCGTCGCGCTCGAGGCGCCTGCTCAGGCTGATCCGCTTGCCGTTGCCGCCCAGCTCGAGCCCAACCTCGGCGAAGCCAAGCGGGGGCCTGCCATCCGAACCATGAAAGAGCAGGGCCTGGGCCTCATCGCCCCGCAGCTCCTTGGCTCGAGCCCCCACCACCCAGCGCAGGGCCTCGACCAGGTTGCTCTTGCCCGAACCGTTCGGCCCCACAATGCCGTAGACGCCCGGGCCAAACTCGAGGCTGGTACGCTCACCAAACGATTTAAAACCTTGCAGAAAAAGCCGCTCAATCTTCATAGTGTGGCCCGCAGGTATGCGGGGCGTGCAAGCGCTACTGACCCGCGCGCTTAAAGGGATCCAGCAGCGAGAGGTGCCCGAGGCTTTCCACCTCCCGGCCCTCCAAAAGGAACTTGACCTGTTCCACTTCTCTAAACTCCAGCAGGGTGCTGGCTATACCGTAGATAAGGGCGGTTTCGCCGGCTGTGCCGTAGCCCAGTCGCGCATAGGCCGCGGGTAAGTCTACCAGAGCGGTGCCGTCGCGCAAAAAGACGGTGGGGGCAGGGGTACCGGCAGGAACCAGGGGTGCCGCCCCGGGAATTTGCGGCCCCCGTACCAGCTCTTGCATCACCCGCCCCAGGGTGTACTCGCCTTCAGTCATCTGAATGGTGCGCTCCTCAACCACCAAACCATCCCCGGTATCTTTGGCGAAGTGCAACCGGATGATGCGGGGGCCCTGATGTTCTAGATCGGAGGGGAGGTTAAGCGACCTCGAGCCGCCGTCATCCTGCTGGGCCCACAAAGCCCAACCACCTAGCAGCAGAACCAGCAGGCCCAGCAGGTTGGTTAGGGTCAGGAACCGTCTCATGGCCGGGTGCCTCCACCGGAGCTCGTTAGGCCCATATAGCTGCGCACCGCTCGAGCCAGCAGTTGAGCCACCTGGGCCCGCGCCTGGGGCGTGCGGAGCTGCTCAATGCCCACCTCAACCAAAACCGCAGCCCCCCCTGCCATCGAGAGCACATACATGGCATCCTGGCTGGTGTTGGCCACAATTCCGGCCGTAGCAAAGCTCTCTGCAACGGCCTGAGCCAGCCGGGCCGCCGAACCCGGTGCCGCCACATAGCGTTCCAGTATGGCCCGCTGGGCAGCCGGGCTGCGCGCTGAAAGCTCGCGGCCTTTCTCCAGCAGCCGCAGGGTTTGGATCTCGGGGTGGCTGAACACCGTTACCTGACTGCCCGGTGCTGCGTGCAGGCTGATAAACACCTGGGCGGTTGAGGCATACTGGGCCCTTGCCAGCAGGGGTACGGCCTGATCCCCGTTGCGGGTCAGCACCACCTCCGCCTGACCCTGCAGCAGCTTTTGCAGTTGCTGAACCACCGAAAGCGTCAGGTCTTTTTCCCGCAAGCTCCCCACCGCCACCCCGGTATCGGCCCCGCCATGCCCGGCATCAAGAACCACCCGCGGCAGCCGTGTCACTGGGCCCCGCTCCACGACAACCTGCTGCGGCAAGAACATCAGGCGGGGTGGGTCGCTGCCCTGGGGCAGGTAGATCTCGGTGCCCCAGCTTTCTTTACTAAAGCTAATGGCCGAGGTAGGGGGGGCGTCCGGCACCTCGGTCACCCCAATCATGGCCAGCCGGGGCGGGTTGTTGGCTAAGAGCCGCACCTGCACATCCCGGTCGAAGCGTAGGATGTAGCGCTCGCTCGAGCCAGCCATGGCCCGCTGCACCTCCAGTAGCCGCGCCGGGCGCAGGGCCAGCACCGGGGCGCCGTAGTCGTTGCGGTAGTAAAGATCCAGCACCCGGGCCAGCTCACGAACCGGCACCCACAGGCTGTCCTGGTTCCGATAAGCGTTGAGCTGTCGCACCGCATCGGCGCCCTGGCTGCTAATGGCAAAGGCGGCAACCCGACTTCCCAGGCTCAGGTACACTTTACCAGTAGCCTCGAGGTAGCCAAGGCCCAGGGCTTCGGCAATAAACCTGGCCGGGCCATAGGCCACCGAATCGCCGCCGGGATAGATGGCCTGGCTCTCCTGCCCGCCCACCAGCAAACGGCCCTCATACTGGGCCCAGGTCAGGCCGAGCAATACTGTTAACACCATCCATATGCGCCGCATCCCAAGTCCAGTCGCTACAGTTTTACTCAGCCTGCATTAGAAGCGCAAGTGTAAAAGGCTACCAGCCCTCGAGCTCCCGGCGCACGGCGAGCTTTTTGTCATCGGCTTTTTTCTGGTAGGCCCGCTTGCCTCGAGCCAGGGCCAGCAACAGCTTGGCCTTGCCCTGCTGGTTGAAATAAATTTTGAGCGGAACCAGGGTGAGCCCCTTCTGCTCAACCCGCGCCTTCAGCTTGTTGAGCTCGTGCCGGTGCAGCAAAAGCTTCCGCAGACGGCGCGGGTCGTGGTTGGTATAGCCGCCCTTTTCGTATGGGGCAATGTAGAGGTTTTCGAGAAAAAGTTCCCCGTTCTGAAACCGTGCAAAGGTGCCGGTAAAATCGACCTGACCGGTTCGAATGGACTTCACCTCGGTGCCCTTAAGGGCCAGGCCGGCTTCGAAGGTCTCCAGTATCTCGTAGTCGTGGCGCGCTTTGCGGTTCTCGAGTCCGGCCATAGGGTTACTCAGTTTACCAGGTTGCCCAGGGGGCTCGAGGGGTTTGTGTGAATATATTCACGATAAATAGAGCTCGTGAAAATCTTATGCATTTACCGCCCCACACGCTTCCACAAAGCGCTGATGAATCCGCAGATCATCGCTCAGCTCGGGGTGAAAAGTGCTGGCCCAGACCCTACCAGAGCGAACCAGCACCGGCGAGCCTTCAAAGCTGGCCAGTACTTCAACCCCCTGACCCACCTCCAGAATGCGGGGGGCCCGGATGAAAAAGGCGGGAAAAGGCCGGTCGAGCCCCTCAACGCTCAGGTCGGCCTCGAAGCTGTCCACCTGGCGCCCATACCCATTGCGCTGAACCGTAATATCCAGGCAGCCCAGGCGGGGCTGGTCGGGAAACTGGGGTATATGTTTGGCCAGCCAGATGGCCCCCGCGCAGGTGCCCCATAAGGCCAGGCTTCCAGCGTGCATACGTGCCCGTATTGCCTCCTCGAGGCCGTACTCCCTGGCCAGCATGCCGATGGTGGTGGACTCCCCACCCGGTACGATCAAGCCTGACAAATCCTCGAGGTGCTGGGGCAGGCGCACCTCCACCGCCTCGACGCCCAGGGCCTCGAGCATCCGCTTGTGCTCGCGCACATCACCTTGAATAGCCAGCACACCAACTTTCACGCTCATGATACTACCCCACCTGCCGCGCAAAGGTAACAACCGCCTGAGCTGGCTGTGATCTTATGTTAGATTTTTCACTATAAAACCCGCTTGTGAATACTTTATTTGATCCAGCCCTGTCAGGCGGGGATCGTTACCAGGCCATGAATTGCACTGTGCTGGCTCTCCTCGCTTTCGGCCTTGAGCAGATGCTTTTCATTTTCCTCGCCCAGGGCCCTCAGCAACCGCTCTCGAGAGACAAACTCGCCCCCCAGCATGTAACAGAAGCCCTGCTTACCCAGCACCACCACATAGCGGAGGCCTTGGTGGTTTCGCACAAAAGTGTTGTGCCGCATAGCGAAACGGTGCATCTTGGCCAGCGCAAGCTGCTCGCGCTCCTGGCGGCGCCGGTTCAGCATAGGAATCAACCAGGTGGCCAGCAAAACCCACGCGGCAGTAACGCCAAAAACCAGCAATCCAAAGGTTTCAGGGCGCATTGTGTTACAAGTATATAATAGTACGTAACGCTTTTTGTAACACAAGCGCAACTTGAACCCAGTCAAAGGCCCCTCACCGCGCGGTGAGGGGCTCATACGCATTTCGGTAGCATCGTTCACTTCGGCAAGCCTAAACGATACTACCGAAAGGCTTTTCTACTCCCTTCGGTCGGCTTGAGTCCTGCACCTCTGACTGTGTCCAAAGAGGCCGGCCTGAAGACTACCAGCCGCGCCTGGCAAGCTTCTCTTCTTCCGAGAGGAAGTCCAGGTTAATGCCCACCATGGGTTCCCCCAGGTCTTCGGAAACCTCGGCCAGCACCTCGGGGTTGTTGTAGTGGGTCACCGCCCGCACGATGGCCCGGGCCCGCTTGCGGGGGTCGCCGGACTTGAAAATCCCGGAGCCCACAAAGACCCCATCCATACCAAGCTGCATCATCAGCGCCGCATCGGCCGGGGTGGCCACGCCACCCGCAGCGAAGTTGACCACTGGAAGGCGTCCGTTCTCATGCACCCAGAGCACCAGCTCGTACGGCGCGCCATGGTTCTTGGCATAGGTCATCAGCTCTTCGCGGGGCATGGCCTGAATTTGGCGGATTGCCCCCAGAACACTGCGGGCATGGCGAACGGCTTCCACCACGTTGCCGGTGCCGGCTTCGCCCTTGGTACGGATCATGGCGGCCCCTTCACCGATGCGCCGCAGGGCTTCTCCAATATCGGTGGCTCCGCAGACGAAAGGCACCTTAAAGGCGTGCTTATCAATGTGGAAGGACTCATCGGCCGGGGTCAGCACCTCGGACTCGTCGATGAAGTCAACCCCCAGGGCCTCGAGGATCTGGGCTTCAACCGTATGTCCAATCCGGCATTTGGCCATCACCGGAATCGAGACCGCGCTCATGATTTCCTTGATCAGTTTGGGATCCGACATGCGCGCGACCCCCCCCTGGGCGCGAATATCTGCCGGCACGCGCTCGAGGGCCATCACCGCCACAGCCCCGGCCTCCTGGGCAATCTCGGCCTGCTGCGCGTTGACCACGTCCATAATCACGCCGCCCTTGAACATTTCAGCGAATCCGGTCTTGATCCGCAGGGTTCCCTTCTCCATAGCTACCTCCAACTGCGTAGAATAACCTTTTTTTATGCGCAATCCCAGTGCCTGGGCTGAAGTTCAGCACCCTAGTCCGACATCCGGGTGCTGACAAAATTGGTGTAAACCACCCCCCGCTTATAAAAAGCGTTGTCCATGACCTTGAGGTGGAAGGGCACGGTGGTCTTGACCCCCGGCCCCTCGATGACCGTTTCGGCCAGGGCCCGCCGCATACGGGCAATCGCCTCTTCGCGGTTTTCGCCGTGCACAATGATCTTGGCTACCAGGGAGTCGTAGTTGGGCGGGATGGTGTAACCAGCGTATAGGTGCGAGTCCACCCGCACGCCCGGGCCACCTGGGAAGTGCAGCGTCTCGATCTTACCGATGCTCGGACGGAAGTCTTTTTCGTAATCCTCGGCATTAATGCGGCACTCGATAGCGTGGCCCTGCAGTTTGATCTCGTCTTGTTGCAGGGTGAACGGCTCCCCCGCAGCGATTTTGATCTGCCACTTGACCAGATCCAGGCCCGAGATCATCTCTGAAACGCAGTGCTCAACCTGGATGCGGGTGTTCATCTCCATAAAGTAGAAGTTGCCATCCGGGTCTACGATGAACTCGAGGGTGCCTGCCCCCTGGTAGTTGACGTATTTGGCTAAGCGCACCCCTGCAGCCAGAATTTCCTGACGCAAAGGCTCCTCCAGACGGCTCGGGGCCTCTTCGATGAGCTTCTGGTTGCGGCGCTGGATGGAACAGTCCCGCTCACCGATGTGCACCACATGGCCCTTACCATCCCCCAGCACCTGCACCTCAACGTGGCGGAAGAGTTCGATGTACTTCTCCAGGATCAGCGATGGGTCGGAAAAGTAGTTCTGGGCCTCGACCTGGGCCTGGGCGAAAGCCGTTTTCATCTCCTCGGAGGAGCGCACCACCTTCTGGCCCCGGCCCCCGCCCCCTGCGCTGGCTTTAAGCAGCACCGGATAGCCGATCTGCTCGGCGGCCTCGAGGGCCTCCTCCACCGAACGCAACACCCCCGTGCCGGGTACGGTGGGCACATTGGACTTCGCCGCAATTTCCCGGCCGCCAGCTTTAGAGCCCAGGCTGTGCATGGACTCGGGGGTCGGGCCTATAAAAACGATGCCGTGGTCGCGGCACATCTCGGCAAACTGGGGATTTTCGGCCAGAAAACCATACCCCGGGTGGATGGCCTCGGCGCCGGAGATGATGGCCGCAGACAGGAGGTTTGGAATGTTGAGGTAGCTCTGGGCGGAGGGCGGAGGGCCGATGCAGATGGCCTCGTCCGCCAGCAAAACCGGCAGGGACTGGCTGTCGGCCTCGCTGTGGGCCACCACCACCTTAACCCCTAGCTCCCTGGCTGCCCGCAAGACCCGTAGAGCAATCTCACCTCGGTTAGCCACCATTATTTTCTTGAACATAGCACCTTCTATTCGTGACTGCTCAGGCCGGTTCGATCAGGAAAAGAACCTGGCCGTACTCGATGGGCTCACCATTGGAAACCAGGATTTTGCGCACCACACCGGACACTTCGCTCTCTATCTCGTTCATGAGCTTCATGGCCTCGATAATGCACAAGACCTGTCCCTTCTTGACCAGATCGCCCTCCTTGACAAAAGGCTCGGCCTCGGGAGAGGGTGCGCGATAGAAAGTACCGACGATGGGAGCTTTTACCTCGACGTATCGGCTGGTGTCCTCCTTGGGCACCTCGGGCTTGGGCGTGGGCGCTGGGGCAGGGGTTTCGGCCTGGGTCTGGACTGGTGATGGGCTCGAGGCCGGCACCGCTTGAGGCTGGATAACCACTGGGGCGGGCGCGGCCACATACTGCACCTCCCCACCTCGCTTGACTGTTAGTTTGTAATCGGGGGTCTCGAGGGTCAGCTCGGCCACCTCGTGTTCTTGCAAGGCTTGGAGGATAGACTTTAGTTCCTTTGCATTCATGACTGCCTCCGAAACAGCACTAACCTGACTAGCTTCCTAAGTAGCCTATAGAAGTATAAAGCCACGGGGTCGGTTTGACCCCGGATGGCCTGGCCCCCGCATGCGCGCTGGATCGCCGCCTCCAACAAAAAACACTTGCCGCAAGGCAAGTGTCAGAAGCAAGCCCTCAAGGTTCAGGCCCGGCCTAGGTATTCCCCGCTGCGGGTATCCACCCGGATGACCTCCCCGGCCTCGACAAACAGCGGCACCTGTACCACGGCCCCGGTCTCGAGGGTGGCGGGCTTGGTGCCACCCGAGACGGTATCACCGCGCACCCCTGGGGGCGTGTCAACGATCTTGAGCTCCACCGAAGCGGGCAGGGTGATATCCAGCGGACGGCCGTTGTACATGGCGCCCTGCACGGTCATTCCTTCTTTGAGGAACTTGGTGGCCTCGGAAATCCCCCGCGGTACGTGGAACTGCTCGTAGGTTTCCAAGTCCATGAATACCAGTTCGTCGCCTTCCGGGTAGAGGTACTGCAGGTCCTTGGTCTCGACGTAGATATCCTCGAGCTTCTCACCGGAGTTGAAGGAGCGCTCGACCGTGGCCCCGGTCTCGAGGTTCCTGAACTTGGCCACCACTTTAGCGCCGCCGCGCCCAATTTTCTGGTGCTGGTACTCAATGCACTGCCACAACGCCCCATCCATTTTGACTTTGGTTCCGTTCCGGAGATCTGTTACGCTGATCATCTACTCCTCCTCGTACCCAAAGCAAAAGTCTACAGGATGAAGCAGCCAAAGAAAAGATGAGGGCGGTGAGGAAACCACCCCCTTTTTCCGGTCTCAGTATTTAGTATATATCTTCGGGCTTTTTCTCCATCTTTCCGGTAAGCCAGTAGATAATGCGCTCCGAGATGTTCTCGAGGTGGTCGCCCAGCCGCTCGTAGCTACGGGCCACCCGGCCTAGCGTCAGCGCCTTGGTAATGGTGCGGGGATCCTCCATCATATAGGTCAGGAGCTCGCGCGAGACCTCTTCGTACAGCGCGTCAATCTCGTCGTCGCGGCGAAACACCTCTTTGGCCGCCTCGATGTCCCGCTCGGCGAACGCCTTTGAGATCAAGTCCAGCATCAGGGCCAGGCGGCGCCCCATATCGGGGAGGGTGATGTAGTTTTTGAGCGGCGGCTCCTTAGCCAGCACAATTACGTCCTCGGCGACGTGAACGGCGTAGTCGGCAGCCCGCTCGAGGTCGGTCAGGGCCTTGATGATGGTAAAGGCAAAGCGCAGATCGGAAGCCACCAGGCTCTGCCGGGCGATCAGGGTGATGGTTCTGGATTCGATCTCCAGCTCCATGGCATCCACCTGCGCATCTTGCGAGATGATCTCCTGCGCCATGTGTGGATTTTGATCGCTAAGCGCCTTGGCGCTTTTCTCGGTCATATCGCGCACCAGCGAGATCATGCGGATGGTCTGCTCGGTGAGCTGGTTGAGTTCCCGGTCTAGAATTTCACGCATATGCACTCTCCGTAGGTCTAGTTTACGCAGGTACCTGGGTTGTTGAGTGGTCTGGGGTGGCCACAGCTCCAATCGGAAAGGTCAGGCCAAAGGCGTTGCCGTCCTCGAGGGCGCGTCCGTAGGCCGTACCGCCCCAGCCCGCGGCCAGCCGGCGCACCAGGGCCAGTCCAAGACCGGTGCCCCGCACGTTGGCCGCATGCATGCCCCGTTGCCCCGCCACGAACAGCCGTTCAAAGTCCTCGAGGGGCTGGCCCCGGTTGCGAACCTCGAGCCACACCCCCTGGTTGTTCTGGCCGCTCTCCACAACGATTTCCGAGCCCACCCCGTACTTGATGGCGTTGTCAAGCAGGTTGAGCAGGGCCTGGTACACCGCGTCCGGGTTGGCCCAGACGGTATGGGGTATCTGCCAGCGAATCCAGGCCGACTTTTGTGCAAGCTGAGGCGCCAAAAAACGCTCCAGGCGGCCTTGCAATTCCTCGAGGGCAAAGGTTCGGTTCTGCGAAGGGCGGCGGTTGAGGGGGAGATCCTCGACCAGCCGGCGCAGGCGCTGGGTTTCCTGGTATAGCAACTGCAGGGCTTCCTGGGCTTCGGGCCCCGAGAGGCCATTCTGCAGCGCCTCCAGCAGCGAAAGCATCCCGGCCACCGGGGTGCGAAACTCATGGGCCAGTACCCGGCTGGACTCCTCGAGCACCTCGGCCCGCTGCTGCTCGTCGGTTTTATCCCAGAGCAGCAGCACGCCCGGAACCGCCTTGACCCAGAGGGTGCGGTTGCGGGTCTCGAGGGTGGCCTCCCCGCCCACCCGGCACAGCGCCTCGAGCTTGTGATCCCGCAAGGCTAGCAGCAGTGAGCGGCCCAGCACCTTATCGCGCTCCACCTCCAGCAGTCGGGCCGCTACCGGGTTGAGGTAAACCACCCGGCCTTCTGCGTGAACGACCACCCCCTCGCGGGCTGTCTCCCAAGCCGCCTGCAAGAGGGTCTCCATCACCACATTACTCCCTAAACCGGTAACCAACCCCGCGGAGGGTCTCCAGGAAACGTGGGGCCTTGGGGTCTTCACTCAGTTTATCGCGCAGTTGGGCAATGTGCTGATCCACCGTTCGGGCCGTACCCAAAAACTCCTGACCCCAGACCCGCTCGAGCAGCTCTTCGCGGGTATAAACCCGCCCTGGGTGCCGCGCCAAAAAGGCCAGCAGTTCAAACTCCCGCCGGGTGAGCTCGAGGCTGTGACCATCCAAAAACGCCTGGTGCCGCTCCAGGTCGAGGCTCAGGGCCCCGCGCTCGAGGCGACCGCTCTTGCCTACCCGGCGCAGCAGGGCCTGCACCCGCGCGATAAGCTCAGGGGTGGAGAAGGGCTTTGTCAGGTAATCGTCAGCTCCGCGGGTCAGACCCTCCACGCGATCCTCCTCACCGGCCCGGGCGGTAAGCATCAACACCGGTAGTTGCTCATAGCGCCCATCGCGACGCAGGCGCTCCAGCAGGCGCAAACCGGGTTCGTCCGGCAGCATCCAGTCCAGTATGACCAGATCGGCGGCTGGCATCTTCTCCCAGGCTTCCGCAGCCGTGGCTGCTTCCAGCACCTGATGCCCGGCCTTCGAAAGTGAAAGGCGGAGCCCCAGCCGCACAGAGGGTTCGTCCTCGACCAGCAGCAGTTTCGACATCCCTATTTAGTGTAGCCGTGATTTGGTCAGCTAAATGTCATGAGGCCTTTAGAGCCTAAAAAAACCAATCAAGTGTACGGACGGGGGCTGGAGGCCCAGCAACCTCATCTGGCTGGCTAGCTGGCCCCGGTGAAAATGGGCGTGGCTGATAAAGTGCAGGACAATCTCGGCCACAGTGTTGGTGGCAGTTCCGCCCGAATAGGTGTAGGTGATGCGGGCATCTGGGTCGGCGTGCTCGAGCCAGTCTTGCCGTTCAGCGGCTATCTGTTGCCAGAGGCCATACAAACCCTCGAGGTCGGCCGGATGGGCTGGGGCTGGCATGGGCGCGCGGCCCCGCAACCGCTCGAGCCAGGCGGCCTCAGCCCAGACCATATGGGCCGTGGTCGCTGATAGGCTGGGAAACGAGCCGCCCACCGCTTGTCGCGCCTGCTGCGGAGAAAGGGTCAGCAAGGCTGGCCACCACTGGGCCCACAACCAGTCGTGGGCGGCTATGATGCGCTTGAGCTCTGCTTTATCCATGGTCTATCAGCATACAAAAAACCCCACCCGAGGGTGGGGGTCTGGGATGCCAGCGACTAGCGCTTGCTGTACTGCGGGGCCCTACGGGCTTTGTGCTTACCGTATTTCTTACGCTCCACCTCGCGCGGGTCACGGGACAGCAACCCGGCCGGCTTGAGCTTGGCCCGCAGATCGCTGTTGTAGTTGACCAGGGCCCGGGCGATGCCGAGCTGAATAGCATCCACCTGGCCGGCCTTCCCACCACCGCGCACGGTAATGAAAGCATCGAAGCGGTTGGTAGCATCAGCCCGGCGCAGGGGCTCGAGGGCCGTTACGGCCTTAACCAGACCACCAAAGTAGTCGGTGAAAGGAACGCCGTTAATCTCAACTTTACCGCTGCCAGGGCGCAAGAACACCCGGGCCACACTGGTCTTGCGGCGGCCCGTTCCGTAGTACTGTTCCATTATTCAACCTCCATCTTTACGGGCTTCTGGGCCGCATGGGGGTGGGTGGCTCCGGCGTAAACCTTCAAGCGGCGGAACATGATGTTACCGAGGGTGCCTTTGGGGAGCATGCCCTTAACCGCGTGCTCCACCGCCTTGACCGGCTTTTCGGCCAGCATCACAGCAGCCACGGTTCGCTTCAGGCCGCCGGGGTAACCGGAGTAGCGGGTATAGACCTTGGTTCGGGGTTTGGAGCCCGTCAGCACCACCTTATCCGCGTTGATCACCACCACGCAGTCGCCCATGGCCATGTTGGGGGTGAAGTCGGGTTTGTGCTTGCCACGCAGTATTGCAGCAATTTTTGAAGCCACCCGACCAATGGGCTGGCCTGCGGCATCGATGAGCACCCAGCCGGGTTCTTTGGGTTCAGGCACGTAGGTCTTGAACACTGCTGTCTCCATTTTGCGCCAGCGCCTACCAACGCTGTCGCGAACTGTGATTTGCCTTTGTTTGGGTGGCTCGGGGCGACCAGCCCAAAAAAGGCACCAGCGAGGAGTATAGCACAGCGTTTTAGCGCTTTGCAATCTATGCGGCTCAGGGCGCGCTTTTCATATTCCACCTCATTCTGAGGGGCCCAAAAGGCGTAACGTAGTGGAGAGGAGGTTTACTTATGGCAACCAAGCTCGGCGAGAAAGAGATCGAAAACGCTTTGAAAAACCTGCCCGGATGGCAGCTCACGCAGGGTCGGATCGAAAAGACTTATAAGTTCGATTCCTACGCCCATGGGGTCAGTTTTGCTGTCAGGGTGGCGCTGCTGGCGGAAAAAACCAACCACCACCCCGATAGCCTGGAAATCATGTGGGGCCGGGTTAAGGTGGCCTACGTAACGCACTCGGCAGGGGGGGTGACGCCGCTCGACCTCGAGGCCGCCGCGCAGGTAGACGCCCTGGCCTAAGGCGTGGCCTGGTTGGACGGTGAGCCGATACGTTTTTTTGGGCCAGAACCTAGTAGACTAGGAAATCGTGAGTATGGAACGGTCTATCGATAGTTCGAATCTGGCTTTCCTCGAGGCGCTGTACCAGGAGTACGAAAAAAACCCGGCCTCCATTCCGGCGGAGTGGGCGAGTTATTTCCAGAAGGTTCAGCTCGAGCCCACCAGCAATGGCCTAGCGGAACGACAACCGATCCACGAGGCCTCGCTTGCTGAGCTGGCCTCGTTTTTTTTGCGGGCTGTGCGTTTCCTGCGCACCTACCGTGAGCGGGGGCATCTGATTGCCCGCATAGACCCCCTGGGACGGGAACGCCGCACACCCCCCGAGCTCGATCCCAGCTTCTTTGGGCTGAGCGAGGCCGACCTCGACCGGCCCATCCCCGCCGAGCTGGGGGCCCCAACGCTGCGAGCCGTGCTGGAACAGTACAAGGCCCGCTACGGGGGCACGGTGGGTATTGAGTACGGCCACCTCGACGATCCGGTGGTGCGCAACTGGATTGAGGCCCGCCTGGCCTCCGGCTTTCCAAAGCCCACCCCCGAGCAGAAAAAAAACATCCACCAGCGCCTGATGCAGGCCACACTTTTTGAGGAGTTCCTGCAGAAGAAGTACCTGGGCGCCAAAACCTTTAGCCTCGAGGGCACCGAGTCGCTGATACCCCTTCTGGACATCGCCCTCGAGAATGCCGCCCGGCAGGGGGTGGTGGAGGTGGTGATGGGCATGGCCCACCGGGGCCGCCTGAACGTACTTGCCAACGTGGTCAAAAAACCCATGCGGGATATCTTCCTGGAGTTTGAAGAGCACTTCCCCGAGGGCTACCACGGCGATGTGAAGTACCACCTGGGCTATTCCAACGATATCGAGACCCCTTACGGCAAGCTGCATCTGTCGCTCAATTTCAACCCCTCCCACCTGGAGTTTGTGGCCCCGGTAGCCATGGGCCGCACCCGCGCCAAGCAAGATCGCTTTGGGGATGTCAAGCGCGAAAAAGGCATGCTTTTGCTGGTGCACGGCGATGCTGCTTTTATCGGGGAAGGCATCGTGCAGGAGACGCTCAATATCTCCGGACTGCCCGCCTACACGGTGGGCGGGGCGCTGCATATCATCCTGAACAACCAGGTGGGCTTCACCACCGAACCCCACGAGTACACCGCCGGGCGTTACTCCACCGAGATCGCCAAGATGGTGGAATCCCCCATCTTCCACGTCAACGCCGAAGACCCCGAGGCCCTGGTGGGCGTGGTGGCCCTGGCCATGGACTTCCGTAAGGAGTTCAAGCGGGACGTTTTCATCGACCTGATTGGTTACCGCAAGCGCGGCCACAACGAAACCGACGAGCCAAGCTTCACCCAGCCCGACATGTACCGCCGCATCGCGGCCAAGAAGCCCCTGTACCTGAGCTACCAGGCCAAGCTCGAGCAGGAAGGCCTGTGCACCCCCGAAAGCTGCGAAGCCCTGGCCAAGCAGTATCAGGACACCCTCGAGGCCGCCTTCTCGGGGGCCCGACGGGAGCCCACCCCCACCCGCCCTCCTGCCGGGGGTGGGGTCTGGAAAGGCTATCTGGGCGGCCCGGAGGAAGGGGTTCCCGACCCCGAGACCGGGGTGGCCGCAGAAAAGCTCGCGGCCCTGATGGAGGGGCTTACCCGCCTGCCCGAGGGTTTCCAGCTACACCCCAAGCTGGTGCGGTTTGTGGAAGCCCGGCGTGAGATGGGGCTGAACAAGCGTCCGCTGGACTGGGCCGCCGCCGAGATGCTGGCCTTCGCTTCGCTGGCGGTGGAGGGGCACCGGGTGCGCATCTCCGGGCAGGATGTGGTGCGGGGAACCTTTACCCAGCGCCACGGCGGTTACACCGACCATATCACCGGGGAGCGGTATATCCCAGCCAATCACCTGGCTGAAGGGCAGGCCCCGGTAGAGCTGTACAACTCGGCCCTCTCGGAAGCGGGGGTGCTGGGCTTCGAGTACGGCTACAGCCTGGATATGCCCGAGGCCCTGGTGGCCTGGGAGGCCCAGTACGGCGACTTCGTCAACACCGCCCAGGTGATTATCGACCAGTTTATCGCCTCGGCCGAGGCCAAGTGGAGCCGCCTTTCGGGCATCGTAATGCTGCTCCCGCACGGTATGGAGGGGGGCGGCCCCGAGCACAGCAGCGCCCGCCTCGAGCGCTTCTTGCAGCTCTGCTCCAACGACAACATGCAGGTCACCTACCCCACCACCCCAGCCCAGTACTTCCACCTGCTGCGCCGCCAGGTGGTGCGGCCCTGGCGCAAACCCCTCATTGTGATGACCCCCAAGAGCCTCCTGCGCAACCCCGATGCGGTCTCCCGCCTCGAGGAACTGGCACAAGGTCGGTTCCAGCGCGTACTGGCCGGCACGCCCAACAGCAAAGCCAAGCGGGTCATACTCTGTTCGGGCAAGGTTTTCTACGACCTCGAGGCCGCCCGCAAGGCCGCCCAGAAAGACGACGTGGACATCATTCGCCTCGAGCAGCTCTACCCCTTTCCGAATAAGGAGCTCGAGGCCGCCCTGGCCCCCTACCCCGAGTCAACCGAGGTGGTCTGGGTGCAGGAGGAACCCGCCAACATGGGGGCCTGGTGGTTTATCCGCGCCCGCTTCGGTGACCGCATGTTTGGGCATCCGCTGCACGTGGTGGCCCGACCCGAGTCCAGCAGTCCGGCGGTGGGCTCCAAAAAAGTACACGATAAAGAGCAGCAGGCGATCGTTTCGGCGGCCCTAGGGCTCTAGGAGAACCAGATAAGGTAAAGTTGCTCAGCTTGAGTGGAGATAGTATGGCCTTAGAACTGAAAATACCTGCAGTTGGCGAGTCCATCACCGAAGTTGAGATTGGTCAGTGGCTTAAGAAGGAAGGGGACACGGTTAAGGTTGATGAGCCCCTGGTGGAACTGGTTACCGATAAAGCCACCCTCGAGCTGCCCGCACCGGTGGCCGGGCGGCTGACCAAAATCCTCATCCCCAGTGGACAGGCCAAGGTGGGCGATGTGGTAGCCCTGCTGGAAGAAGGCGCCGCCGAAGCCTCGAGCGGCGCCCCCAGCCAGAGCACCCCGGCCCCCAGCCAGGCCGCGGCCACCGAGAGCAAGGTGATGCCGGCAGCCGAGCGACTGGCGGCACAGGCCGGCCTGCAGGCCTCGAGCATTCCGGGTAGCGGCCCGGGCGGCCGGGTCTTGAAAGAAGACGTACAGCGAGCGGTAACCACACCGCCCCCCACCCCGCAACCCACGCCCAGCGCCCCGCCCGCCCCGCCAGTACAAAAAGGCGAACGCCGCGAGGATGTGGTGCCCATGACCCCCCTGCGCCGCCGCATTGCCGAGCGTTTGCTGGCAGCCAAGCAGAATACCGCCATGCTCACCACCTTCAACGAGGCCGATATGAGCGCGGTGATGGAGCTGCGCAAGGAGTACGGCGAGGCCTTCCAGAAGAAATACGGCTTCAAGCTGGGCTTTATGAGCTTTTTTGTGAAAGCGGTGGTGCAGGCCCTGCAGGAAATCCCGCAGCTCAACGCCGAGATCCGCGGAACCGATATCGTTTACCACCGCTACTACGACATCGGCATCGCCGTGGGCGGGGGCGAGGGCCTGGTGGTACCGGTGATTCGCGATGCCGACCGGCTCTCGATGGCCCAGATTGAGGCGGTAATTGCCGACTTTGGAGCCAGGGTACGGGAAAAGAAAATCAAACCCGAAGAGTTGATGGGCGGTACCTTCACCATCACCAACGGGGGCATCTACGGCTCGCTCAACTCCACGCCCATTCTCAATCCGCCCCAGGTGGGCATCCTGGGCATGCACGCCATCGTCGAGCGTCCGGTTGCCAAAAACGGCGCAGTGGTCATCCGCCCGATGATGAACCTGGCCCTTTCCTACGATCACCGCATTGTGGATGGGCGGGAGGCCGTCACCTTCCTCAAGCGCATCAAGGAACTCATCGAAAACCCCGTACGGCTAACCCTGGAAATCTAAACTTTGGTGAGGAAATATGCCCAAACATCAGCTTGTGGTTATCGGCGCGGGGCCCGGCGGGTATGTGGCTGCCATCAAGGCGGCCCAGCTCGGTCTGGATGTGGCCTGCGTGGAAAAAGAGCAAGCCCTGGGTGGTACCTGCCTGCGGGTAGGCTGCATACCCTCCAAAGCCCTTCTGGACGCGAGTGAAAAAATCTACGCCGCCCAGCATAACCAGATCATCGGAGCCAAAATCGGCCAGGTCGAGCTGGATCTAGCCGCTCTGATGGCCCACAAGGACAAGGTGGTCAAGGCCAACACCGGGGGCGTGGAGTACCTGTTCAAGAAAAACAAAGTTACGCGCTATCTGGGCCATGGCACGATTCTCACCCCCAACAAGGTGCGGGTCGAAGGCCCCGAGGGAGTGCAGGAGCTCGAGACCGAGCGCATCCTGATTGCGACGGGCTCCAAGGTGGCCCCTCTCAAAGGGGTTCAGCTCGACTACGAGATCGTGGGCACCTCGGATCAGGCCATCGCCTACCCCAGCGTACCCGAGCGCCTGGTGGTGATCGGGGGTGGGGTAATCGGCCTCGAGCTTGGCTCGGTCTGGAACCGCCTGGGGGCCAAGGTAACGGTGCTGGAATACCTTCCCCACATCCTGGGGGGCATGGACAGCGAGGTCGCCAGAGCCGCCGAAAAGATTTTCAAAAAGCAGGGCCTGGACATCCGCACCGGGGTGCGGGTGACTGCGGCCTATGCCAGGGATGGAAAGGGCGTTGTGGAGTACGAAGGCGGCGAGCCGTTGGTAGCTGACCGGGTTCTGCTGGCTACCGGGCGCATCCCCAACACCGATGGGCTGGGCCTGGAAAACGTAGGCCTCCGCACCGACGAGCGGGGCCGGATTCCCGTCAACGCCCATTACCAAACCGCGGTACCAAATATTTTTGCCATTGGCGACGTGATCGCCGGCCCCATGCTGGCCCACAAAGCCGAGGAGGAAGGTTACGCTGCGGTGGAGTATATGGTGACGGGCTATGGGCACGTCGATTACAACGCCATACCCAACGTGGTCTACACCCACCCCGAGATCGCCTCGGTGGGCAAAACCGAGGAGGAGCTCAAATCGGCGGGCATTCCCTACAAAAAAGGCTCCTTCCCGTTCTCAGCCAACGGCCGGGCTCGAGCCATGAACGATACCGACGGCTTCGCCAAAATTCTGGCACACGCCGAGACCGACCGCATCCTGGGGGTGCACATCATCGGGCCTCGAGCGGGTGACCTGATAGCCGAGGCAGCCGTAGCCATAGCCTTCCACGCCTCTTCGGAGGATCTGGCCCGCGCCTCCCACGCCCACCCCACCCTGGCTGAAGTGCTCAAGGAAGCTGCGCTGGCCACCTGGGACAAGCCGCTGCACATCTGATACGCATTTCGGTAGTATCGTTCGCTTTGACAAGTCTAAGCGATACTACCGAAATGCTTTTCTACTCCCTTCGGTCGGCTTGAATCCTTCACCTCTGACTGCATCCAAAGCTGAAGGATTCAAGCGGAAAGGGTACGATTTGTGAGGAAGCAGCCCGACACACCCCTTGAAAGACAAGGGGTGTGTTCTTTTTTGGCTCAGAATCACCCTGAAAGGGCGCTCTGCAGGGCCTCCTCAAAGGCGTAGGGTTGGTCAATCCAGGGGTAGTGGCCGGCCCCTTCCAGAAGCTCGAGCCGGCCCCCCACCAGGTCGGCGACAGTCTGGGCTTCGGGGTAGCTGCTGGCATCCAGGGTACCAACCAGCACCGAAGTGGCCGAGCGAACCTCGAGCACGTAAGGGGTATAGTCCAGCCGCCAGAGGCCGTTGAGCACAAACATCCGCCCCGGCGTATCGGCACCTACAACAGTTGAGCCCTCGGCCAGCCACTCGTACTCCATGCGGCTGTGCTGGCTGGGAAAGAGCAGCCGGTCGAAAGCAGCCTTGGGCTCGACGGTTGCAAACGCCTCCTGCAAAAGACGGGTGCCGTCCTCGGGCAGTTCCACGTCTTCATCCACACCCCGCAGCGCCAGCGAGGCCCGGTATAGCTGACGGGCCAGCCAGGGGAAGTTGGTCCAGGGGTTGATGAGCACCAACCGCTCGGTGGTAGCGGGTGAACGCCGGGCATATTCCAGGGCCGGCACCGCCCCAAAGCCGTGTGCCAGCAGCGTCCAGGTGTTCAGACCCAGGTGATCCCGCAGGTGGAAAAGGTCGCTTACCAGGGCATCAATGGTAAAAAGACCCGGCTCCTCGGGCAGGGCCGGGCTGCGCCCGCCGCCCCGCTGGTCGAAGTAGATCACCCGGAAACCCTCGAGGTACTCCTCCAGACCCTCCCGCAAGATATAGCTGCTACTCCCCGGCCCGCCGTGCAGCACCACAATCGCCGGGGCCTCGAGCGGGCCGGTGTCCTCGAGGTAAACCTCTACCCCATCATCCACAGCAATCAGATCAATTTCTTCGCGCATAGGGTTCCTTAAGGGTGCCGCTGCCCCTCTTCCATCAGCTCAAAGCTCCAGCTCCGAAAGCCCTCGAGCCCCACCGCCCTGGCCTCCAGCTCAGGGCCATAAGCCCAGACCTCCAGCAGGTACAGCCCCTGTTCGGCCCGGTAAAGCAGCCGGTAGGGGTAGGGGTGCTGTCGGGCCAGCCGGCGCAGGGGTTCAGGGTTCCTGCCTTCCACAAAAAGCACCTTCATCAAGGTTCAGTCTACTCCGAAGCCTCGCCTAAACCATCCCCGGAAAAGCCCCGCCACAAGCGCTCTAAGAACAGCACTTCGCAGGCTTCCTCGAGGCTCGTCATCAGCGAGTAGGCCTGCAGAAGGGCCTGTTCTGGCACTTCCAGGCTGCTCTTTACAAAAGCCCCATGGCCCCGGACTACGCAGGCGGGGTTTTCTTGCAGCGCCTGGGCTACCGCCTCGGCGGCCTCCTGGGTGCCCGAAAGGGTTGCGGGGGCTACCACCGGGATGTGTTCGAAGTAGTAGCGGCCCTCGAGGTCAATCGGCTCAATGACCTGAAGGTGGAACGAAAGCGCTATGGCGTGGCGGGGGTGCGCATGCACCACCGCGGTGGCATCGGTTTGCCTATAGATGGCGCGGTGAATCACCCGCTCCACCGAGGCCCCCTGGTCCCGCAGGGGGTCGGGTTCCAAGGGTAAGAAGATTAAGTCTTCCGGGGTCAGGTGGGCTTTCTGGACGCCCGATCGGGTAATCCAGAACCCATCGCGCTCACGCGCTGAGTAGTTCCCCGAGGTGGCCGAGGCCAGCCCCGCCGCGAATAAATCGGCACCTATTTGCTGGAAGGTTAGATAGAGTCTGGCTCTCATAGGCAGCCACACATACCCGGTCAGTCTAATACCAAAACCGGGCCAGTCCAAACCCACCCGGAAACAATCCCTTGGGGAAAAACACAGCCTGATTTTTATTGGGGTCAAAACGCAAACCCGAGGATTCGCGCCCTCGGGTTTTTTGCGTCCTGGACTGGTGGCTATGGGCGGACTTGAACCGCCGACACCACGATTATGAGTCGTGTGCTCTAACCAGCTGAGCTACATAGCCATGGTTGCAGGGACAGGATTTGAACCTGTGACCTTCGGGTTATGAGCCCGACGAGCTACCAGACTGCTCCACCCTGCGCCGTTCGGATGGGGGGTCGTCCCCAAGCCGCAAACTCAATCTTAGGCGGGAAACCCTCTACCGTCAAGGCGCTCCGGTAAGCAGCCGCGCCGCGGCCGCTTCGTGAATCCCAGCTTTCTTGTCGTTCAAGAAGCCGCCCTGGAAACCCCTTTGCAGGGCCACAATCTCGGCCAGGGCTGCCACCGCGATCTCCTCCGGGCTTTCGGCCCCGATGTCGAGCCCGATAGGGTTGCGCAGGCGGGCTAGCTGTTCCGGGTTGGGCACAAAGCCTTCGTTTTTGAGGGCATCCAGGATTTTTTCCAGCCGGTTGCGCGGGCCCAGCATACCCACATACCGCGCCGGGGACTCCAGCGCAAAACGCAGGGCCTGGCGGTCGATGTCGAGGTGGTGGTTCATGATGATCACGTGCTGGCGGGGGGTCAGGCTGAGTTTCTGGGCGTATTCGTCGTGTGCGGCCTGAATGGTCTGGCAACCCTCAAAACCCTGCAACAACTCGGGCCGGGCATCCACCACCGTCACCTTGAAGCCCAGCACCAGGGCCTGGTTAGCCATGGGCTTTGCGTCGTGGCCGGCTCCAAACAAAACCAGCTCGGGGATGGGGCTGCTCACGTCGAAGAACACCTCAGCCTCCTGCACGTAGCGGGTGGTAGGACGGGAGGTGCCGCCCTGCATCTGGCGGGCGATTCGAACCACCTGGTCATGCAGTTCGGGGGGTGTAATCTGGCCCTCGAGGGCCCCGTTGGGCCTGAGCCAGACCCGCCCTTCCCCACCCGCCAGCACCGTAGCCAGCACCGAAGGCTCCGAGTCCCTGGCCTCCTGCAACCAGCGGTGCAGCATGCCCTGGGGCTCGACCGGCTCCACCCAGACCTCCACCGTGCCACCACAGCCGGGCCACCAGGTTTTTTCTTCGTTGTAGTCGAAAATGGTGCGCTCAGGGCGGCCCCGGGCCAGGATCTGCATGGCAATTTCGATCATCTCTTGCTCCAGGCAACCCCCGGAGATCATGCAGGCCGAGCCGCCATCCTCGCGCACCAGCATCTTGGCCCCTTCGCGGCGGTAGGCTGAGCCAATCACCCGCACCACCGTGGCCAGCGCGGTCTCTTTGCCCTCGGCCCAGGCGGCCTCGAGGGCGGCTAACAGCAAGGGCGCTTCGTTGGACATATACTCCTAAACTACACCCAACCACCCCCGCGCACTTTGTTAGCAGCACACATTCGCCCAATTTCCTGCTATCGGCAAATCGCGCGACTTCTTGCTACTCTCATCTCCGAGGTTATATAGTTAGGGTGCAAAGTTTTCAGTTACAGGTGTGCCCAGTTGCTCAGTTTGGCGTACCTGGATTGGTTTTTGATAGCGCTGGCCTCGAGGTGCTGCATTGCTCAAGCTTCTCTTCACCCCATGGATTTACCCCAGAACCTGGCCCCCAGGTGAAGACAAGGGCGCATGCAGGCTGGTGCCCAGCCATGCGGTCATCGGCGGTCTACCGGGCTTTCAAGGCGGTGATGAAGGCCCACCATCCCTCTAGACCCAAGGCACTCCGTTTCGAATCGACCCATTCGTTTTCCTAGGAGGAAGCATGGCAGAGAAAGTTCAGATCAAGGTCGTGGTCAACGGCGTCGAACACCACAGCGAGGTCGAGCCGAGGCTTTTGTTGGTGCATTATCTACGCGAGACCCTGGGGCTCACCGGCACGCATGTGGGCTGCGATACCAGCCAGTGCGGGGCCTGCACGGTGCACCTCGACGGCCAGGCCGTGAAGTCGTGCACGCTGTTCGCTGTACAGGCTGACGGCAGCAGCATTACCACCATCGAAGGCTTGGGGAGCGTGGACAGCCTGCACCCGGTGCAGGAAGGCTTCTGGGAGATGCACGGGTTGCAGTGCGGCTTCTGCACCCCTGGCATGATTATGGCGGCCGCCGACCTGCTCAACAGAAACCCACAGCCCAGCGAAGAGGAGATCCGCCACGCCCTCGAGGGCAACCTGTGCCGCTGCACCGGCTACCACAACATCGTGCGGGCCGTACAATACGCCGCCAACAAAATGGCCGGTAAGGTTGGCGCAGCAGCGGACGACTAAAAGAACCCGACGCAATCGGCTGGGCCTGGCTTCCCGCAACGCTCGAGCACCGGGCCCTCATTCCGAAGGGAGAAAGCAATGGCCGAAAAACTCTTTGGTAAGGCGATGAAACGGGTCGAGGATCCCCGTTTCATTACCGGTACCGGCAATTACACCGACGACATGACCCTGCCCGGCATGGTGCACGCGGCCATGGTTCGTTCGCCGTACGCCCACGCCCGGATCAAGAAAATTGATGTCTCCAAGGCTCGTTCCCACCCTGGGGTGCTGGCGGTGATTACCGGTCAGGAGATGAAGGACGCGGGTATTAACAGCATTCCCACCGGCTGGCTGCACCCCGGCATTAAAACCCCGCCCCATTACGCCATCACCTTTGATAAAGCCCGGCATGTGGGCGATATCGTGGCCGCGGTCATCGCCGAGACCCGCCAGATCGCTGAGGACGCCGCCCAACTGGTGGAGGTAGACTACGAGCCGCTGCCGGCGGTTTCGCTGGGCAGTGAGGCGCTCAAACCCGGCGCACCTGCCGTCCATGACGACGTGCCCGATAACGTCTGCTTCACCTGGAGCATTGGCGACAAGGAAGCGGTAGACAAAGCCTTCGCCAGCGCCTACAAAACCGTCAAGCTCAAGCTGCGCAACAACCGCCTGGTGCCCAACGCCATGGAGCCGCGGGCCTCGCTGGCCCAGTACCATAAGGCCAGCGACGAGTACACCCTCTGGACCACCAGCCAGAACCCCCACATCCACCGCCTGTTGATCGCGGCCTTTATTATGGGTATCCCCGAACACAAGCTGCGGGTGATTGCCCCGGATGTGGGCGGGGGCTTTGGCAGCAAGATTTACCAGTACCCCGAAGAGATAATTGTGCTGTACGCGGCCAAAAAGCTGGGCCGCCCGGTCAAGTGGACAGCCCGCCGCTCAGAGAGCTTCGTGACCGACTCTCATGGGCGTGACCACGAGACCGTGGCCGAGATGGCGGTAGACCAGAACGGCAAGATTACCGCCGTGCGGGTGGACACCATCGCCAACCTGGGGGCCTACCTGACCACTTTTGCCCCAGCGGTGCCCACCTACCTGTACGGCTGCTTGCTGGCCGGCACCTACACCACCCCCCACATCTACTGCCACGTGACCGCCCCCTTCACCCACACCACGCCGGTGGACGCTTACCGGGGTGCCGGGCGGCCCGAGGCCACGTATCTGCTCGAGCGCCTGGTGGATGTGATGGCCCACGAGCTGGGGATGGATCCGGTGGAGTTCCGCCGCAAGAACCTGATTCCCCCCGATGCCTTCCCCTACCAAACCCCAGTGGCCTTGCAGTACGACTCCGGCAACTACGAGGCCAATCTGGACAAGGCCCTGGAGCTGGTGGGCTACAAGCAACTGCGCCAGCAACAGGAAGAGTGGCGCAAGCAGGGCCGGTACATGGGGATTGGGGTGGTGACCTATATCGAGGCCTGCGGGCTGGCCCCTTCGGCCCTGGTGGGTAGCCTGGGCGCCCAGGCCGGGCAGTGGGAAAGCGCGCTGGTGCGGGTGATGCCGACCGGCAAGGTGGAGGTTTTCACCGGCACCCATAGCCACGGCCAGGGCCACGAGACGGCCTTCGCCCAGGTGGTGGCCGATGAGCTGCAAATTCCGGTGGAGGACGTGGTGCTGGTGCACGGCGACACCGGGCGGATGCCCTACGGCTGGGGCTCCTACGGCTCACGCTCGGCGCCCACCGGCCTCTCGGCCATCGTGCTGGCCACCCGGAAGATTATCGACAAGGCCAAGAAAATCGCTGCCCACCTGCTGGAAGCCGCCCCCGAGGACATCGTCCACGAGGACGGCAAGTTTATGGTCAAAGGGGTGCCCGACAAGGCCAAGACCTTCTTCGAGATCGCCCTGCAAGCCCACCTGGCCCACAACTACCCCGCCGACCTCGAGCCCGGCCTCGAGGCCACCCACTTCTACGACCCCAAAAACTTCGTCTACCCCTTTGGTACCCACGTCGCGGTGGTGGAGGTCGACCCCGAGACCGGCAAGGTCAAGCTGCTGCGCTACCTCTCGGTGGACGACTGCGGCCCGGTGATCAACCCGCTGATCGCCGAAGGGCAGGTGCACGGCGGCATCGCCCAGGGCCTGGGGCAGGCCCTCCTGGAGGAAGCCGTCTACGACCCGGAAGGCCAGATTCTCTCGGGCAACTTCCTCGAGTACACCCTACCCCGCGCCGACGACCTGGTGCAGATCGAGCACGACCACACCGTGACCCCCTGCCCGCATAACCCCCTGGGCGTCAAGGGCATCGGCGAGGCCGGCACCATCGCCTCTACCGCAGCCATCGCCAACGCCGTAATGGACGCCCTGCGGCCCTTCGGTATCGTGCACCTCGATATGCCCTACACCCCAGAAAAGGTCTGGCGGGCCATCCAGCACAGCCGCCTGGCCCAGGCTGCCGATTAGCCGCAACCCCGCGGAGGACGAGATGTACACAGCACCCTTCAGCTATAAAAAAGCCAACAACCTCTCCGAGGCGCTATCGCTGCTCCAACAAAACCCCGAGGCCAAGCTGCTGGCCGGGGGCCACAGCCTGATCCCGGCTATGAAGCTGCGCCTGGCTGCGCCGCCCATGCTGATTGATATCTCTAAAGTGGCCGAGCTGCGGGGCATCCGCCGCGACGGTGACACCCTGGTGATCGGGACCATGACCACCTACCGCGAGCTGGAAACCTCCGAGCTGCTCAAGGAACTCTGCCCGATTATTCCCCAGGCGGTGAGCTTGATCGGCGACCCTATGGTGCGCACCAAAGGCACCATCGGCGGCTCGCTGGCCCATGCCGATCCCGCCGCCGACCTGCCGGCCTCCATGCTGGCGCTGGGCGCCCAGATCAAAATCCAGGGGCCCTCCGGCAGCCGGGTGGTGGAGGCTGAGCAGTTCTTCACCGGCATGTTCAGCACCGCGCTGCAGGAGGGTGAGATTCTCACCGAGGTGCACATTCCCATCCGGCCGGGGGCCCGCATGGCCTACGCCAAGTTCCCCCACCCGGCCAGCCGCTACGCGGTGGTGGGGGTGGCCGTGGTACTGGACGGAAACAGCCTGCGGGCGGCGGTCACCGGGGCAGGCGAGCACGCCATGCGGCTCACCAAGCTCGAGCAGGCCCTTGCCGGCAAGCCGCTAACCGCCGAGAACATCGCCGCCGCCTGCCAGGGCTTGCTACCCGCCGACCACCTCAACCACGACCTGGTTGCATCGAAGGAGTACCGCGCGCACCTGGTGGATGTGATGGCTAAGCGGGCCCTGATGCAGGCCGCCGGGCTGTAGCGGCTCGCGACCAATTGTGAGGGGCTGAGGTAATTCGGCCCCTCTCCTTTATGTGAAGATAAAAGCATGTTTCCCAATTCTGTGCAGGAGACCCAGAAGGCCCTCGAGGCCCACCGCTACATCGCCGATAAGGGGCTTTCGGTGGCGGTGTTTCTGGCCCTCAAGCTGGGCCGCCCCCTGCTCTTGGAAGGCGAGCCGGGGGTCGGTAAAACCGAGATCGTCAAGGTGCTGGCCGAGGTGCTCTCCACCCGTCTAATTCGTTTGCAGTGCTACGAAGGACTGGACATCAGCAGCGCGGTGTACGAGTGGGACTACGCCCGCCAGATGATGCAGATCCGGCTCCTGGAGGCCAGCGGCGAGCGCGACCAGGAGAAGGTGCGCCACGAGGTGTTCAGCCAGGAGTTCCTGCTCAAACGGCCTTTGCTCCAGGCCCTGGAAAGCACCAACGGCAAAGCCCCGGTGCTGCTAATTGACGAGCTGGATCGGGCCGACGAGGAGTTTGAGGCCTTTTTGCTCGAGTTCCTCTCGGACTGGCAGATTACCGTGCCCGAGGTGGGCACCCTCAAAGCCCAACAGCCGCCGGTGGTGGTGATTACCTCCAACCGCACCCGCGAGATTCACGATGCCCTGAAGCGCCGTTGCATGTACTACTGGATTGACTACCCAAGCTTCGAGAAAGAATACCGCATCGTGCAGGAAAAAGTACCCGGCGTACCGGAAAAGCTGGCCCAGCAGGCGGTGGCTTTCGTTCAGGCCTTGCGCCAGCAAGATCTCTACAAAGCCCCCGGCGTGGCCGAGACCCTGGACTGGGCCTCCTCGCTCTTGGCTTTGGGCCAGACCGAGCTTTCCCTCGAGGTGATCGAGGAGACCCTGGGGGTGCTGCTCAAGTACCAGGACGATGTGGTCAAGGCTAAACAGCAGGCCCACGACCTGCTGGCCCGGGCCCAGATGTCCAGCGTGCTATGACGGTATCCACCAGCCAGCTACTCAGCCACGTGGTGGCCTTTGCCCGGAGCCTGCGGCATGCGGGCATCGTGGTTACACCGGGGCAGACCGCCACTTTTGCCAGGGCCCTGGGGGAGATTTCCATCTTCGACCCGGAGGCTTTTTTCTACGCAGCCCAGAGCACCCTGCTAACCCGGCAGGAAGACCGGGCTAAGTTTGCCGAAGCCTTTCGCCAATTCTGGCAATACCTGGGCCTGGAGCGCTTCCCGACAGAGCTGCTCCACCAGACCCCCCTCCCGCCCAAAAAAGACCCCAAGGCCCGGCCCGGCGAGGTAGGGCGCGAACCGCGTTCCTCCGAGCAAAGCAGCAAGCAACCCCAGCCCGTGGTGGATCGGGCCCTGACCTTCTCCGAGACCGAGGTGCTCAAGCAAAAACGCTTCGACCAGATGAGCGAGGCCGAGCTCGAGGCCGCCCGCAGGCTGCTGTACGGCCTGGCCTGGAACCCTCCCAAAAGGCGCACCCGCCGCCTAAAGGCCGGCGGTAAGGAGCAACTCGACCTGCGCAAAAGCTTCCGGCGCTCCCTAAAGCACCAGGGCGAGCTGGTTGAGCTCGAGCGGCGCAGCCGCAAGCGCAAACCCCGTCCTATCGTGGCTCTGGCCGATGTCTCGGGCTCTATGGAGCGCTATGCCCGGATGCTGCTGCACTTTTTGCACGCCTTTTCGCTGGTGCAAACCCGCCAGGGGGTGCGCCAGGTGGAGTGCTTCACCTTTGGCACCCGCCTGACCCGCATCACCCGTACCCTCAAAAAAAGCAGTGTGGATGCTGCTTTAAGCGAGGTAGGGCGGCAGGTTAAGGACTGGTCGGGCGGCACCCGCATTGGAGCCTGCTTGCACAGCTTCAACCAGAACTGGGCCAAGCGGGTGCTGGGGCGCGGCGCACTGGTGCTGGTCATCTCCGACGGCTGGGATCAGGGCGAACCCGAACTGCTGGCCTTCGAGATGGAGCGCCTGCAAAAGTCCTGCCACCGCCTGATCTGGCTCAACCCGCTCCTGGGCACCCCCGGCTACCAGCCCCTGACCCGCGGCCTGGTGGCGGCCATGCCCTTCATAGACGACTTTTTACCCATCCACAACCTTAGCAGCCTCGAGCAGCTCGTAAAAGCCTTGGAAGAGCTCGAGCCCCACTAAGAACACAAAAAACCGCCCGTCCTTGCAAGGACGGGCGGTTGCAGGGGGATCAGTAGTTGCTGTAGAGCAGCAGGTTGGGCGAACGCGACCCGGCGCTCCTCACCACGCCCACCGTCGCGTTGCTCACAATGGCGTTGCGCACGGTGGCCGGGCTGGCCGTGGGGTTGCTTTGCAGGTAAAGGGCTGCCACCCCAGCCACATGGGGCGCGGCCATCGAGGTTCCGCTGATGGTATTGATCGAGGTGTTGCTGCTAATCCAGGCCGAGGTAATGGAGGAGCCAGGCGCAAAGAGATCCAGGCAGCTCCCGTAGTTGGAGTACGAGGCCCTGGTGTCGCTAGAGGTGGTGGCCCCCACGGTAATACCCGCCGCTACCCGCGCAGGTGAGAACTGGCAGGCATCGCGGTTGCTGTTCCCAGCCGCCAGCACAAAGGTAATCCCGGCATTGATGGCGTTGCTAACCGCGGTATCGAGGGCGCTCGAGACCCCCCCACCCAGGCTCATGTTGGCTACCGCTGGCCTCCGGGCATTCTGCCGCACCCAGTCCACCCCGGCAATTACGCCCGAGTTGCTGCCCGAGCCGCTGCAATTAAGCACCCGCACCGCGTACAACCGCACGCTTTTGGCTACGCCGTAGACCGTGCCGCCTACCGTTCCAGCCACATGGGTGCCATGGCCGTTGCAGTCGTTGCCATTCTGGCCGTCTCCAATAGCGTCGAAAACCGCCGTGGCCCGACCGCCAAACTCGCTGTGGCTCACCCGGATACCGGTATCGATGATGTAGGCGTTCACGCCGCTGCCCGTGTTGCTGTAGGTGAAGGTACCGCTGAGGGGTAGGGTGCGCTGGTCTATGCGATCCAGGCCCCAGGTCGCACCGGTCTGGGTGGCGCTGATGCTCATGACCTGGTCGGCCTCGATGTAGGCCACCCTGGGGTCTTGGCGCAGTGCGGCCAAATTCTCAGGGGACAGCCTGGCCGCAAGCCCCTGCAAAGCAGCGGTGTAAACCTGCTCAACCCTGGCGTCGGGCGCCAGCCCCAAGCTTTCCAGCTCCCGCTGGAGGGTTACACCCCCTTCCAGAGCGGCTTTCAGGCTTTGCAAGGTGGGCAGTACGTTGGCATCGTCTTTATAGACCACTATGTACTGCCCCTGGATAACGTTGGGGTTATCCAGCCCCAGCACCGGGGCCAGGTTATCGGGGGTCGCACGGTTTCCGCAGGCCGCCAGCAACACCAACAGCACGATCCAAGCTAGACGATTCATCTCTACGAACCTCCAGGGATGTAGGTTGCTTTTGGGTCTGAACCCGCGGCTAGTATATATTTGTCATCGTACGTTCAGCGTTTTATTAAGATCAGATTAAGCCTTTCAGGCAAAAAACAACCAACCACGGCTAGCCACAAGCTGGGGCCGCTAAACCTGAAACACCCCGATCTGCATGGCCTCACGCACCGGGTTGAGGGCGCAGACCTCGAGGCTCCGGATCAGGCGCTGGCGGGTCTCGTGGGGGAAGATCACCTCGTCCACCCAGAGCCGGGCCGCGGCGTAGCGGGGGTCGAGGGTCTCCTCGTAGCGGGCCTTGATGCGCTCGTAGAGTTCGACCAGGTCTTCCTCGCTGGGTTTGCGCCCTTCGCGCTCGAGCTTGGCAAGCTCGATTTCCATCAGGGTTTTGGCCGCGGCGTTGCCGCTCATCACCGCGTACTTGGCCGAGGGCCAGGCGTAGATAAAACGGGGGGCATAGGCCTTGCCGGCCATGGCATAGTTGCCCGCGCCAAAGGAACCCCCGGTAATCAGGGTAATCTTGGGCACCACCGAGTTGGAGACCGCATTCACCAGCTTGGCCCCGCGCCGGATGATGCCCTGCTGCTCCGACTCCTTGCCCACCATAAAGCCGCTCACATCCATCAAAAACAACAGGGGAATGAAGCGCTGGTTGACCTCGAGGATAAACCGGGCGGCCTTGTCGGCGGCTTCGGCGTAGATCACCCCCCCCACCTCGATCTTGCCGGGCTTTTTGATCACCAGCCGCTGGTTGGCCACGATCCCCACCGGGAAGCCGCCCAGCCGGGCATACCCGCACACCAGGGTCTGGCCGTAACCGGCCTTGTACTCGTGGAACTCCGAGCCGTCCACCAGCCGGGCGATCACCTCGTTCACGTCGTAGGGCTTGCTGCCGTCGGGTGATACCAGGCCGTACAGATCCTCGGGCGGGTGAAAGGGCTCCACCTCGCTTTTGCGCTCTGCGGCCCAGGGGGCCAGGGTCGGCTGGGCGTACAGCGCGGCCAGGGCACGTATGCGGGCAATGGCTGCTTCGTCGTCGGGTTCGTAGAAGTCCACCGTGCCGGAGACCTCGGCGTGCATACGCGCACCGCCCAGCGCCTCCGAGTCCACCTCCTGCCCGATGGCTGCCTTGACCAGGGCCGGCCCGGCCAGGTATAGCCCCGAGCCCTCGGTCATGATCAGCACGTCGGTCATGAGCGGCAGGTAGGCCCCCCCGGCCACGCAGTTGCCCATAATGGCCGAAATTTGCGGGATACCCAACCCGCTCATGCGGGCGTTGAGGTAAAAAATGCGGCCAAAGTCATCCTGGTCGGGGAATACTTCGTCCTGCAAGGGCAGGAAAACCCCCGCCGAGTCCACCAGATAGACCGTGGGCAGGCGGTTCTCGAGGGCGATGGTCTGGGCCCTTATCACCTTTTTGGCAGTGATGGGGAAAAAGGCCCCGGCCTTTACGGTGGCGTCGTTGGCGATGATCATCCAGTCCCGACCGGCAATTTTGCCGATGGCGGTTACCACCCCGCCGCCCGGCGCCCCTCCCCAGTCGGCGTACATCTGCCAGCCCGCATAGCCCAGGATTTCCTCGAGCTCGCTTCCCGGGTCAATCAGGCGTGCGATGCGCTCACGGGCGGTCAGGCGCCCCTTGGCGTGCTGGCGCTCCACCGCCTTGGGGCCCCCACCCTGCCGCACCTGTTCCAGCGAGGTGCGAAAATCGGCAATTAGCCGCACCCAGGCATCTTTGTTTTGCTTGAAAGCACTCGATTCGCGCTCATTGGGGCTGATGTGGCTTTGAATCATAGTCAAAGTCTACCGTTTTTTTGTCGGTAGGTTGTAATTCCGTCAGGTTTGAGGGGTAAAGCCCATGGGCCGGGGGTCGAGAACAAAATTTAGCCTTGCGTACCGTATGATTGGGACACGTATGCGCAAGCGACTCGTAGCCGGTAACTGGAAAATGCACAAAACCCCCTCCGAAGCCCGGATGTGGTTTCGCGACCTGACCGCCCACCTACCCCAGACCCAGGCCGAACCGGCCCTGCTGGTACCTTTTACCCATCTGCCCTATGCTGCGGAAGTCCTCGAGGGCCATGGGGTGCACTGGGGCGCGCAGGATGTCTCGGCCCATACCGAAGGGGCCTACACCGGCGAGGTTTCAGCAAAAATGCTGGCCGATCTGGCTTGCCAATACACCATCGTGGGCCACTCCGAGCGGCGCAGCTACCACGCCGAGTCGGATGCGCTGGTAGCGGAAAAAGCCCGGCGTCTATTGGAGCAGGGCATCACCCCCATCCTGTGCGTGGGCGAGCCCCTGGAAGTGCGCGAGGCCGGAAGCCATGTCGAGTACACCCTGCAGCAGCTCGAGGGGAGCCTGCAAGGGGTCAACCCGGCCTCACCCCAGCATCTGGTGATTGCCTACGAGCCGGTCTGGGCCATTGGCACCGGCAAAACCGCCACCCCCGAGGATGCCGAGGCCATGCACCAGGCCATTCGTGGCTGGCTGGAAGGCCGCTACGGTGCGGACTTTGCCGGGCAGATGCGCATCCTTTACGGCGGCTCGGTCAAGCCCGAGAACGCCACGGCCCTCTTTGCCCAGCCCAACATTGATGGGGGACTGGTCGGGGGGGCCAGCCTTAAGCTGGAGGACTACATAAAGCTGCTCACGGCCTAATGGAGGGCATATGCGCGCATGGATCTTGCTGGTTTGGTTTGTTGGTCTGATCGGTCTGGCCCAGTCCACCGATATTGTGCAGCGCACCTACCGCTGCGCCGGGGGCCTCCAGGTTCGGGCGGTTTATCAAAACGGCTTCGACCGGGTGGGGGTGGTGTTCAACCGTCAGACCTACGGCCCGCTGTTCCAGGTCGAGGCCGCCTCGGGGGTCAAATACTCCGATGGGCGGGCCTCCTGGTGGGTCAAGGGCTCGGGGGCCACCGAAGAAGCCCTGCTGATGAGCGAGCGCACCGGCAAGACACTGGCCCGAGCCTGCAAGCCCATTCGCTAGGCGCAGCATGCAGTAGACTTTTCATCACCCATGGCGCATCTTCACCCCCGTACCCAGCTTTCCAGGGAGAGCATCTTCGCCCAGATGAGCCGCCTGGCCGCGCAGCACGGGGCTATCAACCTGGGGCAGGGCTTTCCCTCCAACCCCCCACCTGATTTTCTTCTAGAGGCCGCCCGGCGCGCCATCGGCAGCGTAGACCAGTACACCCCGCCCATCGGCCTACCGCGCCTGCGCGAGGCCGTTGCCGAAGACCTGGGGGTTTCGCCCGAGGACGTGATCATCACCGCGGGGGGCACCGAGGCCCTGCACGCGCTGGCTGAAGCACTCTACGGCCCGGACGACGAGGTGGTGATGCTCGAGCCCTATTTCGATGTGTACATCCCTCAGGCCCGCATCGCCGGGGCCGAGCCGGTAATGGTTCCCATGCAGCTTACCGAGCGCTGGGAGGTCGATTTACCGGCGCTCGAGCGAGCCATTTCGGTACGCACCCAGGCCATCCTGCTCACCAACCCCTACAACCCCACCGGCTCGGTCTTTTCCCGCGCCGAGGCCCAGCGCATTGTGGAGCTGGCCCGCAGACACGACCTCTGGATTATCAGCGACGAGGTTTACGACGAACTCTACTTTGGGGAACCCCCGGTGCGGTTCCGTGAGCTCGCCCCCGAACGGGTCTTCACGGTGGGCTCGGCCGGCAAGCGTCTGGAAGCCACCGGCTGGCGCATCGGCTGGATTGTCACACCCCCCGGCTTGGCCCCGCAGGTCGCGGGTATGCGCCAGTGGAGCAGCTTCTGCTCGGCCGCCCCCCTCCAGGCCGCGGTGGCCGAAGCCCTGCCCATCGCCCGCAAAGAGGGCTTTTACCAGGCGCTGCGCGAGAGCTACGGCCGGCGCAAGGACTTGCTCGAGCAGGGCCTAAGATCGCTGGGGCTCAAAACCTTCTCCCCTGCCGGAACCTACTTCCTCACCGCGCTTTTGCCGGGGCTCGAGGCCCAGACCCTGGTGCGCGAGGCTAAGGTAGCCATTATTCCCGGCTCGGCCTTCTACCTGCACAACCCCGCTCCCCAAGGGCTCTTTCGCCTGGCTTTTTGCAAAACCAGCGACGAGATCGAGCAGGCTTTGGAGCGCCTGGGGCATTACCTGAAGCAGGTCACCCCTTAGGCTGGGATAAAGGGGCCAGCCCCTGCATCAGCGCTGACCGCTTTTGTGTATTTTTTCACTATATTTTGCTTGTGAAATCTATCTGCTATACACACCGGCATGGACTTCCCAGCGGCCATCATGGGCTAAACTAATCAACGTGGACACAATTCAGTACCTCGATGATCAAGGCCGACCCCTACGGGACTTACCCCTCAGCCCCGAAGAGCTCCTCCAGGGCTACCGGGCTTTGCGCCGGGCCCGCCACTTTGACGAGCGCGTTCTGGTCTTGCAACGGCAGGGGCGGCTGGGGGTCTACCCGCCCTTTCGCGGTCAGGAGGCCGCCCAGGTGGGGGTGGCCCTCTGCCTGCGCCCCGATTACGACTGGCTGCTGCCCAGCTACCGCGAGAGTGCGGCGGCTCTCACCTTTGGCATGCCCATCAGCAAGCTCATCCTGAGCTGGCGGGCCGACCCGGCTGGCTGGGGTGCACCGCCCAACGTCAACATGGTGCAGTTTTACATCCCCATCGCCACCCAGATCCCTCAGGCCGCCGGGGTGGCCCATGCCCAGCGGCTTATGGGCAAGGACGCCGTGGTGGCGGTATTCATTGGCGACGGCGGCACCTCCGAGGGCGACTTTCACGAAGGTCTGAACTTCGCCGCGGTCTTTGAGGCCCCCCTGGTGGTGGTGGTGCAGAACAACGGCTGGGCCATCAGCGTGCCCACCTACAAGCAGACGAAGGTGCAGCGCATCGCCCAGAAAGCCCAGGGCTACGGAATTCCAGGGGTGACGGTGGACGGCAACGACCTGGTCGCGGTCTGGAGCGTGGCCAGAGAAGCCGTGAACCGGGCCCGGGCCGGTGGTGGCCCCACCCTGATCGAGGCCCTGACCTACCGGGTGGCCCCCCACACCTCCTCCGACGACCCCAGCCGCTACCGCAGCGAGGAGGAAACCGAGCGCTGGCTCAAGCGCGACCCCATTCTGCGCATGAAAAACTGCCTGTTGCACCTGGGGTTGTGGAGCGAGGCGCAGGAAGAAGCGCTAACCGAGGCGCTCGAGGCCGAGTTTTTAGCCGCCGTCGAGGAGGCCGACCGGGCCCCGGAACCCAAACCGTGGGAAATTGTGGAGCAGGTTTACCAGAAGATGCAGCCCGACCAGCAAGCGGCCTGGAAGTATCTGCGGGGGGAAGCATGATTGCAGAGCGTGGTACTCGAGTCCTGAACAACGTGCAGGCCATCAACGAGGCCCTGGATCTGGCCCTGGCCAAAGACGAACGGGTGGTGCTCTTTGGCGAGGACGTGGGCACCATGGGCGGGGTGTTCCGGGCCTCGGACGGGCTCGCGCAAAAGTACGGCGAAAAGCGGGTCTTCGATACGCCCCTGGCCGAGAGCGGAATTGTGGGTTTCGGGATTGGGCTGGCCATGGCCGGGCTGCGCCCGGTGGCCGAGATACAGTTCGCCGGGTTCTTATACCCCGCCCTCGACCAGATTCTTTCGCACCTGGGCCGGATGCGCCACCGCACCCGGGGCCGCTTTACCATCCCCATGGTCATCCGCGCCCCTTACGGCGGCGGGGTCAAAACCCCTGAGCAGCACGCCGACAGCCCCGAGGCCATCCTGGCCCACGTGCCGGGGGTCAAGATGGTGATCCCCTCCTCGCCCGAGCGGGCCAAGGGACTGCTGCTGGCGGCCATCGAAGATCCCGACCCGGTGTTTTTCCTGGAGGCCATCAAGCTCTACCGGGGCGTGAAGGCCGAGGTGCCGGAAGGCTACTACACCCTACCCCTGGGCCAAGCCCGGGTGGTGCGGGAGGGCAACGCCGCCAGCCTGTTCTGCTACGGCGGGATGGTGGAGGTCTGCCTCAAGGCCGCCGAGGTGGCCGCGCGGGAGGGGGTGGAGCTGGAGGTGGTGGACCTCGAGACCCTAATACCCCTGGACACCCCCACCATCCTGGCCTCGGTGCAGAAAACCGGGCGCGCGGTGGTGGTCTACGAGGCCATGCGCACGGGGGGCTTTGGCGCGGAAATCGCCGCCCGCATCGCCGAGGAGGCCCTGGACTACCTGCAAGCCCCCATCCTGCGGGTGGCCGGCTGGGACGCCCCCTACCCCCCGTTCAGCGCGGTGGAAAACTTCTACCGCCCGGACGCCAGGCGGGTTCTGGAGGCGGTGCGTAGGGTGCTGGAACACTAACAGCTTTTTTCGGCCACCTGCCATGACATCACCTCAAGGATAGTTTCCCTTCTCCAAGCCTTCAGGACGGCTTTGGAAAGCAACCATACTGCCCCCACCGCTTTTTGCGAACAAGCGTTTGTTAGAATAACAGACATGAAACTCCACAGTTACGCGGTCGGAGCCTGGCAACAGGGCGCGGACGACGGCACCCTGGTTACCGATGCGGTGTATGGCGAGCCGGTGGCC